>NZ_QFRW01000083.1 GCF_003265355.1 Glycomyces dulcitolivorans
CGCATGATCGGTGAGCGATCATGCGGCGCGGCCCTTTGCGTTGCGGGACTTCAGACCGCGAGTTCGCTGCGGCGCGGCGGATTCGCCCCGGCGCGCGAGCACGTGGCGGCGGCGACCGCGGAGGCGAACTCGACCGCCGCGCGGGCCTCGCTTTCGTGGAGGCGCGCCAGCCGGTCCGGGCGGAGCCGGTCGGCGCGGTCGAGCCAGTGCAGCAGGCCGCCGCTGAAGGAGTCGCCCGCACCGACGGTGTCCACGATGGACGTGCGGTGCGCCGCCACCGTGAACTCGAAGCCGGGCCCGAAGACCCGCGAGCCGTCCCCGCCGTGGGTCACGACGACCAGGCGGCGCCCCGCGTCGACCCAGCCGCGCGCCAGCTCGGCGGGGTCGCGACCGGGCCGCACCCACGCCAGGTCCTCGTCGGAGACCTTGACGAGGTCGGCGAACGACAGCCAGCGGTCCAGCCGCGCCCGGTACCGGTCCCGGTCGCCCAGGAGTTCCGGTCGCACGTTGGGGTCCAGGCTGATCGTGGTCTCTCCGCGCAGGCTTCCGAGCCACGCCTCGACCACCGGCCCGCCGGGGTCGAGCGCCAAAGCGAGCGACCCGGCGTGCACGGCGTCGAACCCGGGTGCCGCGGCGAGTTCGGCTGCCGCCCACTGCCAGTCGGCGGTCCCGTGCACGTGGAAGCGGTAGTTCGCGCCGCCGCCGGGGGCGACCGACACGACCGCCAGACTGGTCGGCTCCGGCGCGTCTACCGCCCACCGCAGGTCCACTCCGGACTCCTTCAGGTGGCCCCGGAGCAGCTCGCCGAACGCGTCACCGGCCAGGCGTCCGAGGAACGCCACCGGCGACTCCAAGCGCCCCAAGGCGACCGCGACGTTCATCGGGCTGCCGCCCGGATGCGCCGCCGGCCGGGACGGGTCGGACTCGGGGACCACCAGGTCGATCAATGCCTCGCCGACGACGCCGATCAACGCGGGTCCTCCTGCGCGGCACCGGTCATGATCGCCACCGCGTCGGTCATCGAGTGCGTCTTCGGCGTGATCACGGCCGCCCGCTTGCCGAGCCGCTGGATGTGGATGCGGTCGGCCACCTCGAAGACCTGCGGCATGTTGTGCGAGATGAGGATGACCGGGACGCCCCGGTCGCGCAGGTTCGCGATCATCTCCAGGACCTGCTGCGACTCGCGCACGCCCAGGGCCGCGGTCGGCTCGTCGAGCACGACAACCTTGGAGCCGAAGGCGGCCGCCCTCGCGACCGCCACGGCCTGGCGCTGCCCGCCCGAGAGGTTCTCGACCGGGACCGTCACGTCCTGGAGGGTGGTGATCCCGAGTGCGGCGAGCTCCTCCTTGGCCCGCTGGCGCATCCGCTTCTTGTCGACCGCGCGCAGCACCGTCCCCAGTGGACCCGGTTTGCGGAGTTCGCGGCCCAGGAACAGGTTGGCGGCGACGTCGAGCGCGGGCGAGACGGCGAGGGTCTGGTACACCGTCTCGATGCCGTGCGCGCGGGCGTCCTGGGGACGCTTGAAGTGCACGCGCTCCCCTTCGAGCCGGATCTCCCCTTCGTCGGGGACCTCGGCGCCGGTGAGGCACTTGATCAGCGTGGACTTGCCGGCGCCGTTGTCGCCTATGACGGCCAGGACCTCGCCGTGGTGGAGCTCCAGGTCCACCCCGTCGAGGCCGACGACGCGGCCGAAGGTCTTGACCAGGCCGGTCGCCTGGAGGATCGGCTCGCTGGTGCTGTTCGCGGTCATGTGCGCGCCTTCCGAATCCACTGGTCGATCGAGACCGCCGCGATGATGAGCACGCCGACCGCGAACGTCTGCCACAGGACGTCGACGCCCACCAGGGACAGCCCGTTGCGGAAGACGCCGACGATGAGCGCGCCCAGCAGCGTCCCCCACACGGTGCCGCGGCCGCCGAACAGGCTCGTCCCGCCGATCACCACGGCCGTGATCGAGTCGAGGTTCAGGTCGACGCCGGTGTTGGGCGACGCGGCGTTCGACCGTCCGATCTGGATCCACGCGGCGACGGCGAGGATCGCCCCGGCCGCGAGGTACACGCTCGCCAGCACCCGCTGGACCCTGATGCCCGCCAGGCGCGCGGCCTCCGGGTCGTCGCCGCACGCGTACACGTGCCGGCCCCACGCCGTCCCCTGGAGGATCAGCGCCAGCGCGATGTACAGCACCAGCATCATCACCACCCCGACGGTGACGTTGACCCCGCCGACGGCGAAGGTCTCGCCGGTCAGCGTCAGCAGCGCCGGCATGTCGCCGCCGCGGACGGTCGCGCCGCCCGAGTACAGCAGTGTCAGGGCCAGGAAGACGTTGAGCGACCCGAGGGTGACGATGAACGGCGGGAGTTTCAATCGGGTGACCAAAAATCCGTTCAGGGCGCCCGCGCCGAGCCCGACGGCGAGGCCGAGCGCGAGCCCGACCGGCGCCGGGACGCCGTTCTGCACGGTGGTCTGCGCGACCACCATGGAGCCGAGGACCATGACCGCGCCGACCGACAGGTCGATCCCGGCGGTGAGGATGACGAGGGTCTGGGCCAGGGCGAGCGTCCCGACCACCGCGACCTGCTGGCTCACCAGCGAGAGGTTCGACGGTTCGAGGAAGCGCTCGTTGAGGGCGCCGAACACGGCGACCGCGGCGATCAGGACGACGGCCGGACTGATCGCCGGGTAGCGGTGCAGGAGGTTGCGGATCGCGCCGAGGGGCGTCGACCGGTCGAGGAACTCCTCGGCCAGGTCGGGCCCGGACGGCGCGGCGGCGTGCTGGTTCACGTGTGCTCCGTTGTTCTCAGGACGGCCGGGACCTAGCCCCAGCAGACCTCGGCGGCCTCGGCGGAGGTGATCGACTCGACGCCCTCGTGCGGCTGGTCGGTGACCAGTTCGACGCCGGTGTCGAAGAAGTCGAGCCCTTCGGAGGTCTCGGGGGCCTCGCCGGTGGTGGCGAGCGCGTGGATGGCCTCGACGCCGAGTTCGGCCATGCGCACCGGGTACTGCTGGCTGGTCGCGGAGATGACGCCGTCGGTCACGGCGGTGACGCCGGCGCAGCCGCCGTCGACCGACGCGACGATGAGGCCCTCGGTGGCGTCGGCGGCGTCGAAGGCCTCGTACGCGCCGTAGGCGGCCGGCTCGTTGATCGTGTAGACGACGTTGACGTCGGGGTTGATCGACAGGAGGTTCTCGGCGGCGGTGCGCCCGCCGTCCTCGGCCCCTTGGGAGGCCTCGTGCCCGACGATCTCGTACTCGCCGCCGGAGTAGGAGCCGGTGGCGGCCTCGTCGCCGATCACGGCGGCGTCGGCGGTTTCGATGCCCATCCCGTCGAGGAATCCCTGGTCGCGCTGCACGTCGACGGAGACGACCTTGTCGTCGAACAGGTCGATCATGGCGATGACGGCCTTCTCGCCGCCGAGCTGGGCCGCGGTCCACTCGCCGATGCGCTGCCCCGCGAGGAAGTTGTCGGTGGCGAAGGTGATGTCGACCGACTCGGGGTCGGACGGGGGCGTGTCGAGGGCGATGACGTAGAGGCCCGCGTCGCGCGCCCGGATCAGCGCGTCCTCGACGCCCGGTCCGTTCGGGGTGATGAGGATGCCCTTGTCGCCGCGCGAGATGGCGTTCTCGACCGCCTGGATCTGGGTGTCCTCGTCGCCGTCCTCGCGGCCGGCGGCGAAGGTCAGCTCGACGCCGATCTCCTCGGCGGCGGCTTCGGCGCCCTCCTGCATGGACACGAAGAAGGGGTTGGAGGTGGTCTTGACGATGAGCGAGACGCCGACGGTGTCGTCGTCGCCTCCGTCGCCGGAACTGCACCCGGTCAGCGCGAGTGCGGCGCCGATCGTGAGCGCGCTGGTGGTCACGAGGGTCCGGCGGAGGCCGCCGCGTCGATTGCGATTCATCGGTGAATCTCCCATGAGGCGTTGCCATCGCCGCCCGTTTGACAACGATGTCATCACTAGTTCTAGAGCATGGGGGCGTGTAAGGTCAAGACCAGTTGAATTCTGGAGGTCAATTCGTGACATCGTTGTCAGCGCGAGACCCGGGCAGCGGGTCCCGCCCCACCATGCGACAAGTCGCGGAACTCGCCGGCGTCGGCATCAAGACCGTCTCCCGCGTCATCAACGGCGAACCGAACGTCACCCCCGAGACCGCCCAGCGCGTGCTCGACGCCGCCGGCGCCCTCGACTACCAGCCCGACCTGCACGCCGGCAACCTCCGGCGCTCCGACCGCCGCACCCGGACCCTCGGCCTGCTCGTCGGCAGCGTCGACAACCCGTTCTCCGGCGCGGTCCACCGCGCGGTCGAGGACGCCGCGGTCGGCCGCGGCGTCGCCGTCTTCGCCTCCAGCCTGGACGACGACCCCCAGCGCGAGCGCGAGGCGGTGGCCGCGTTCCTGCGCCGCCGCGTGGACGGCCTCATCCTCGTCACGGCGACGGCCGACCAGACCTATCTGGAGCCGGAGCTGCGGCGTGGCACCCCGATCGTGTTCGTCGACCGCGAACCTTCGGGCATCGAGACCGACGCCGTCGTCAGCGACAACGCCGGGGGCGCCGCCCGGGCCGCGGAACACCTGCTCGCGCAAGGACATCGGCGCATCGCGTACCTGGGCGACCTCCGCAGCATCCAGACCGCCCGCGAGCGCCTCCGCGGCTTCCTCGACGCCCTCGCCCGCGCCGGCGTCACCGCCGCCTCGGTGACCGAGGACCTCCACGACCAGGACGCCGCCCGCGAGGCGCTCGTGCGCCTGCTCGACGCCCCGGACCCGCCGACCGCGGTCTTCAGCGCCCAGAACCTCATCACGATCGGCGCGCTCCACGCTCTCCGCGAGCGCGGGCGCCACCGCGACACCGCCCTGGTCGGCTTCGACGACGTCGCCCTGGCCGACCTCCTCGACCCCGGCGTCACGGTGGTCGCCCAGCACCCCGAAGACCTCGGCCGCCTTGCGGCCGAACGCGTCTTCGCCCGCCTCGACGGCAACGACTCCCCGTCGCAGCGCATCGTCGTGGGCACCACCCTGATCGTGCGGGGCAGCGGAGAGATCCCTCCGAAATAGACCGGAGGCCGGTCAGGTCGCGTCGCGTCGTCTCGTGAGGAAGGCGATCTCGGCCGTGTTGCCCGCCAATGCGATCGCGGCGTCGTAGGCGTCGCGGGCCTCGTCGGCGCGGTTCAGGCGGCGCAGCAGGTCGGCGCGGGCGGCGTGGTACGCGTGGTAGCCGGACAGGTGGGGGCCGAGGTCGTCGACGAGGGCGAGTCCGGCCTGCGGGCCGTCGCGTTCGCCGACCGCGATCGCGCGGTTGAGGCGGACGACCGGTGAGCCGTCGAGCCGCAGCAGGTGGTCGTAGAGGGCGACGACCTGCGTCCAGTCGGTCGCGTCGCCGTCGGTGTGGACGGCGTTGATCGCGGCGAGCAGCTGGTACCGGCCGGGTGCGAGGCCGGAGGCGAGCCGTTCGCGAACCAGCGCATGGCCTTCGGCGATGAGCGCGGTGCTCCAGAGGCCGCGGTCCTGCTCGTCCAGCGGGACGAGTTCGCGGGCCGTGGAGACGCGTGCGGCGCGGCGGGCGTCGGTGAGGAGCATGAGGGCGAGCATCCCGGTGACCTCGCCGTCGCCGGGGAGCAGTTCACGGAGCAGCCGCGCGAGCCGGATCGCCTCGCCGGTCAGGTCTTCGCGGACCGGCGCGGTGCCGGGCCCGGACGCGAAGTAGCCCTCGTTGAAGATCAGGAACAGCACGGCCAGCACACCCGAGACGCGGCCGGGCAGGTCGGCGGCGGACGGCACGCGGTAGGGGATGCGGGCGGCCGCGATCTTCGCCTTGGCGCGGGTGATGCGGGCGCCCATCGCGGTGTCCTGCACCAGGAACGCGCGGGCGATCTCGGGCACGGACAGGCCGCCGACCATCCGCAGCGTCAGCGCCACGCGCGCTTCGATGGCGAGCGCCGGGTGGCAGCAGGTGAAGATCAGCCGCAGGCGGTCGTCGTCGATCGCGCCGGGCGGTTCGGGCGGGGCACCGTACATGCGCTGCGCCTCCTCGTGCTTGCCGTCGCGCTTGTGCTCGCGGCGGATCTGGTCGATCGCCTTGCGGGCCGCGGTCGTGGTGAGCCAGGCGCCGGGGTTGGGCGGGACGCCGGCGGCCGGCCAGCGCTCGGCCGCGGTCGTGAAGGCCTCGGCGGCCGCGTCCTCGGCGGTGCCGAGGTTCCCGAACCGCTTGGCGAGGCTCGCCACCACCCGCGCCCACTCGTCGCGGTGGGCGCGGGCCAGGGCCTCTTCGACGTCGTCTACAGGAACGGCCTGATCTCAAGGCGGCGGTTGCAGGCCTTGGAGCCTTCGGCGACCAGCGCCAGGGCCACGTCGAGGTCGGGCGCTTCGATGATCCAGAAGCCGGCGGCCCACTCCTTGGTCTCGACGAACGGGCCGTCGGTGAACACCGGCTCGTCGCCGCGGCCGTCGACGACGGTGGAGACGGCGGGGTCGGCCAGCCCGGCGGCGAACACCCAGTGCCCGCCGGCGCGGAGCCGGTCGTTGAACGCGTCGATCGCGACCCCCTCTTCGGCGGTGCCGTCGTTGCTGCGGTGGTGGATGACGTTGACCAGGTACTGCATGCTGGGATTCTCCCCCTCTAGTCCGTGGTGCGGCGCTGCGGCCCGGCGTCTGCGGGGACCGCGCCGTGCGGGTGCGGGAGGTAGACGAGCTTCTGCGTCCGTCCGTCGAGGACGGTCGACTCGACCAGCTCCAGGTCGAACTCGGCCCCGCCGTGGAAGAGCGCGGCCTCCCCCGAGCGGCCCGTGATGGCCGGGAAGATGACGACCTCGATCCGGTCGACGAGCCCGGCGGCGAGCAGCGCGCGGTTGAGCGCGACGCTGCCGTGGCAGCGCATCGGGACGTCGGTGGTGCGCTTCAGGCGCTTGATCGCGGTCACGGCGTCCTCGCTGATCACCGTCGAGTTCTCCCACCCGAGCGGCTCGGTGAGCGTGCTGGAGAAGACGATCTTCGGCAGCGCGTTCAGGCTGTCGTAGTACGGCTCGTCGTACTCGACGACGAACTTCCGGAACTGCCGGAACGTCGTCGCCCCGAACACCAGGACCTGCTCCTGCGCGAAGGTCCGCACCCGGTCCTCGCGGATCTCGGGCCCCTCCTTCCCCCAGTACCCGGGCCAGCCCCGGGCCATCCCGTAGCCGTCGAGGCTGCAGAAGAAGTCGACGGTGAAAGTCGCGCTCATGATGGTGCTCCTTCTCGTGTCCGCACCGCCCCTCGCGGGCGGCCTCACCCCCTCCACGAACGGGCCCGCCCCGTTTCGACAACTCCCGTGGAAGTTTTTTCGGGGACGCGTCGGCGCAAGCCGGTCCCGCACACCGCTTGACTTACTAACACCTATGGAGTTAATTTGTTGGCGACACCGTGACCGATCCCCCAACCGATCACGGCCACCCCCCACACAGGAGTTTCAATGACGAAACCGTCACGGCGGCATGCGTTCGCGACTGACGCCACGAGAGCTCTCACGGGCCGGGTGGTCGTCGCGACCGCGGTCCTCGCGATGACGCTGATCGGTGCTGCGCCACCGGCGGCGGCCGCGCCGACCGTCGAGGTCGACCGCTACCCCACCGGGATCGGCGCCGATCTCGCCGCGGCCCCGCGCACTCACGGGATCGCCGTCGCCACTGCGCCCACACCGGACGCGCAGGTCACGGGCGAGGAGAGCGGGCGCGAGTACTGGCGAACCGACACCGCCGCGGGAGCCGAGCGCCTCGCGCTGGACCTGGTCGACGAGTACGTGGGCCGGCTCGCCGGCACCCCCGGATACCTCGTCGTGGACCACCGCGCGGGAGAGGCTCTGGTCGCCACGAGCGGGACCGAGACCCTCGATGCCGGTGTCGCAGAAGCGGACGGCGACGGGGACGGCTGGACCACCACCGTCGTGACCCTGCCCGCCGGGACCCTCGACGCGGCCGCCGACCCCGAGGTCGAACTCGCGGCTGCCGAGGGCGACCTCACGGTCGCGTCGGTTCGCGTCGTCGCCCAAGGGACGAGCGTGGACCTCGGCCCCACGGTGACAGAGAACGGCATCGCCGTCCGCGCCGGCGACGACACCGCCGGACTCGTCACCGGCACCGACGACGGGCGCGGCTACTGGCAGACCGGCCGGGCTCTCGGCACGAACTTCGTCTACGCGAACGTCTCGAACACCTACGCGCTCAACACCACCGACCGGGTACTCGTCGACGCCACCGTGCAGCAGGGCGGCGGGTCGCTGTTCCTCCAGTACGACTCGCCGGGCGACACCATCCCCGACATGTTCAAGCCGTCCGCCCGGCACCAGCTGGGCGACGACGGGTCCTGGACGTCCAGCTCCTGGCTGCTCGACGACGCCATCCTCACCAACCGCTCCAACGGGTCCGACTTCCGCGTCTCGGTCGAGGACTCCACTCAGGACGTGCGGATCGACGCCCTCGCGGTGACCGTGGTGCCTGACGAGATCGACCCCGCCGTCGGGCTCCGCGAGCTCGTCGAGCAGGCCGACATCGCGCACTACGCCGCCAGAGAGGGCGAGCGCGACGGACAGTACCCCGCGGGGTCGAAGTCCGTGCTGCGCGGGGAGATCGAGGCGGCTCAGGCCGTGGTCGACGACCCTGGAGCGACCGAAGTCGAGATCGATGCGGCCATCGACGCCTTGCAGAACGCGCTGGAGACGTTCCTCGCCGCCGAGGTCACGACCGACCTCGCGCGCGGCGCCGCGGTCACCGCGAGTTCCACCAGCGCAGGCGAACCCGGCGCCGTCACCGACGGGACCGACTCGACCTGGGTGTCCGGTCGCGACGAGGAGACGGCCTGGGTCCAGGTCGACCTCGGCGCGCCGACCGCGATCGACGAGGTCGTCGCGGACTGGAGCGGGGACTACGCGCACGTCTACCGGGTCCAGGTGTCCGACGACGGCGAGGAGTTCGAGACGGTGGCGACGTCGGGGGCGCTCGGCGGCGGACCGATCCGCACCCGCTTCGAGGAGACGACCGGCCGCTACGTGCGCCTCGCGCTCGACGAGAAGGCCACCCAGCGCGGTGCTTACGGCCTCAGGTCGTTCGAGGTCCGCAATGCATCCCTTGTAGACCTTGATTCGCGCATCGTGGAGACCGTGTTCCCCAGCGACGACGTGATCGTCGCCGACCTCGACGTCACCGACTTCGGCGCCGACCCCACCGGCCAGACGGATTCCACGGCCGCGATCCAGGAGGCCCTCGCCACCTGCCGCGACGCCGGCGGCGGCACCGTGTGGGCGCCGGCCGGGACCTACCAGGTGAGCGACACCCTTGAGGTGTTCGCCTACTGCACGCTGCGCGGAGACCACCGCGACCTCGACGAGCAGCCGCTCGGCGACCCCGAAGCCCCCGAAGGGCTTGGGACCGTGCTCGAAGCGCACCTGCCCTCGGGCGAGGACGGCCCCGCGCTGCTGCGCGTCGGCGGATCGGCGGGGGTCGTCGGCCTGACGACCTACTACCCGGAGCAGGACGCCGCGGACCCGGTGCCGTACGGGTGGACCGTGGAGATCCCCGGGCTCGCGTGGATCGGCAACGAGAACTACATGCTCGGCACGGTCGAGGACGTCACCTTCCTCAACTCCTATCGCGGCCTTGGCATCTCGACAATGCGCAACGACCGCGGCGAGGGTCCCGGAGCGCAGGGGCACGAACTCGCGAACGTGCGCAACGTGTCCGGCACCGTCCTCTTCGAAGGCGCGGCCGGGTACAACGGCGCCGACGTCGGCGTGTGGGAGGACGTGCGCTTCGACAACGGCTACTGGGCCGGGGCGGGAGAGGAGTACGGCGCGCCCGACCGCGAGGTCCTGAACGCGTGGACCCGCGAGCACGGCACCGGTTTCGTGCTCGCCGACCTCGAATGGGACCAGTTCACCGGGCTCCACGCCGCCGACTACGCGGTGGGCATCAAGGCGGTCGAGGGCCCGCGGGCCTCGTTCACCGGCGTCTTCGTCGACGCCGAGATCGTGGATTCGGGCATCGCGGTCCTGGTCGAGGACGCCGACGAGCGCTGGGGGACGTCGTTCGCATCGAGCGTCCTCGAAGGCTCCGACGCGGCCGTGCGCAACACCTCCGGCGGCTACGTCAAACTCACCGACACCGAAGTGGACGGTTCGATCGAAGGCACCGTGCACGTGCTCGACGGCCCGGACGACGTCCCCGATCTCACCGACACCCGCATTGCCCCGCGCCCGGAGGAACTCCTCTTCGACGTCACGGCCTCGCCGTACGACGTCCCGCGCACGCCGAAGCAGTTCTCCGACACCGATGCGACCGCGGGAATCCAAGCGGCGCTTGACGACGCGGGCGAAGCCGGCGGCGGCATCGTCTACCTGCCCGCGGGCTGGTACACCGTGCGCGGGCACCTCTCCGTCCCCGCGGGCGTCGAACTGCGCGGCGCCTCGGCGGTGCCGAACCGCACGTCGCTCGTGGAGTCCTCGGGCACGGTCTTGATGGCTTACGCAGGCCGCCAATACGACACCGACGATGCGTCGGTGGAGACCGCAGCCGAAGCGACCGCGGTCGTGACGCTCGCGGGCGAGGACGCCGGCGTGCGGGGCCTGCGGGTGCTGTACCCGGAGAACAATCCGGCCTCGAATGAGGGCGCCGTGCCGTACCCGTTCGCGATCAGAGGCGACGCCCCGGGCGTGTACGCGGTGAACGTCGGCCTCGACAACGCCTGGAACGCGATCGACCTCACCGAGGACGCCGACGGATTCCTGGTGCGGCGCGCGCTCGGCATCTTCCTCGCCGAAGGTGTGCGCGTCGACGGGGCTTCGGACGGCGTCGTGGACGGCGTGCTGTCCAACGGCAACGTCATGACCCGCAACGCATACGGGCTCCCCGGCCGGGTCGAGGAGGCGAACCTCTTCGCGCAGGTCATCGACGGCGTCAGCCGCCAGCGCGAAGTCCTCGTCCGAGCGATCGGCGCGCAGGACCTCGAAGTCCGCAACACGTTCGCCTACGGCTCGCACGACGGGATCGTCGCGAGCGACGGCGCGACCGTGACGGCCTTCAACCTCGGCACCGACAACCTCGGGCCGGGCGGATACACAGTGGACGCCGACGAATCGAGCGCCGTCACGGTCGTGAACCTGATGCGGTACAACGGCACCACCAGCAGGGGTCCGGTCACGATCGTCAACCCGATGGCCATCAACATGGCGACCTCGTCGCTGACCGCGGCACCCGAGGGCAACGGCACCATCCGGATCGACGGCAACGAGGTCGCGCCCGGACGGTACGAGACCGGCAGCACCGTCACCGCGGTCGCCGAACCGGCCGAGGGCGCACGGTTCACCGAGTGGCGCAACGGCTCCGGCGAAACCGTCTCGACCGACGCCCGCTACACCTTCGCACTCCAGGCGGACACCGCACTGGTCGCCGTATTCGAACCCGCACCCGAAACGTGGATCGAAGCGGTGGCGGTCAGCAAGTGCACCGGCAAGAAGGCCCACATCGTGGTCCGCCTCTACAACACCGGAACCGAGACCGTCTCGATCCAACTCTCAACCCCGTACGGCCAGCGCGAGGTGGACGAGCTCGACCCCGACTCAGGGGCCCGCCTCCAGATCCCGACCCGCTCCACCAGGATCCAGGCCGGCGAAGTCGAGGTGACGGTGAAGGACGCCGAAGGCGCAACCGGCGTCCTGACCCTGCGATACGAAGCCGTCAACTGCCGCTGACCAGCGTTCCGACACACGACGAAAGGACCTCAACGATGAGCATCTCCCGACGTTCCTTCCTCGGCCTCACCGCGGCGGTCGCCGCCACGGCGACCACCGCCCTCCCGACGGCCGCTTCGGCGGCGAGCCCGCCCGGCGACGTCGTCGGCAAGGTCACGGCCGGTTACCAGGGCTGGTTCGCGTGCCGCGGCGACGGCGCCCCGATCGACGCGTGGTGGCACTGGGCCCGCCAGGCCGACCAGCCGCCGTCGATCTCCAACTCGGCGATCAAGTCGTGGCCCGACACCCGCGAGTACGCGACGACCTACGGCACCAACTTCCCGCCGCTGAACGACGGCCGCCTGGCGCACCTGTTCTCCTCGCACGACCAGCAGACCGTCGACGTCCACCTGCGCTGGATGGCCCAGCACGGCATCCACACCGCGGCGCTCCAGCGGTTCAACCCGTTCGGCTCCGAAGGCCCCACGCGCGACGCCGTCGCCAACCGGGTCCGTTCCGCCGCAGAGCGAACCGGCACGAAGTACTACATCATGTACGACGTGAGCGACTGGCTCGCAATGCGATCGCAGATCACGCAGGACTGGGCGACGAAGATGTCCGCCCACACCGCCTCCTCCGCCTACGCCCGCCAGAACGGCAAGCCCGTGGTCGGCATCTGGGGCTTCGGGTTCAACGACCCGCAGCGCCCGTTCACCCCGCAGGAGTGCCAGGAGGTCGTCGACTGGTTCCACGCCCAGGGCTGCTACGTCATGGGCGGCGTCCCCACCTGGTGGCGCACCCTCGGCGAGGACTCGCGGCCCGGATTCGCGAACGTCTACCGCTCGTTCGACATGATCTCGCCGTGGCTCGTCGGCCGCATCGGCAATGCCGCGGGCGCCGACAACTTCTACTCGGCCGCGACCGTCCCCGACCTCGCCGAGTGCAACCGCCTCGGCATCGACTACCAGCCCTGCACGCTCCCCGGCGACCTCCAGGAACGCCAGCGCGCCCATGGCGACTTCATGTGGCGCCAGTTCTACAACCACGCCCGCGCCGGCGTCACCAGCACCTACATCTCCATGTTCGACGAGTACAACGAGGGCAACCAGATCGCCAAGACCGCCGCGGTCGCCGGCGACGTCCCCGCGGGCTCGGGCATCTGGGCCCTCGACGAGGACGGCACCCCCTGCTCCTCCGACTACTACCT
Organism: Glycomyces dulcitolivorans; assembly: GCF_003265355.1. Lineage (GTDB taxonomy): Bacteria > Actinomycetota > Actinomycetes > Mycobacteriales > Micromonosporaceae > Glycomyces > Glycomyces dulcitolivorans. The sequence continues at coordinate 12,895 of NZ_QFRW01000083.1, forward strand.
CCGCCTCACCGACGACGGGGGCCGCATGCTCCGACGAGAACTCGCCCTCACCCCGACGCGTCCGACTCCGACGCGGATCTGAGAGGACGACACCGCAAAAAGACCGGCAGGGACCGCTTGGGCCCCTGCCGGTCTCAGGTGGTGACGCCGGGGAGGTTGACGCCACAGGTCTCCTCGATGAAGACGCCGACGGTGGTCACGTGCTCCTCGTCGACCATGGCGCGGTCGTCGTGCTCGTTGGCGTGGAGGATGCCTTCGAACTCGTCGGCGAGTTCGTCGGGCGCGGTCTCGGCGAGCGCCGCCAGGACTTCGGCCTTCTCCCCCGGCTCTTCGAAGCCCACCGCGCCGACCTCCAGGGCGGTGGCCTGGTCGCAGAACGCCTCGCGCTGCGGCCAGTCGTCCAGGGTGCGGTTCACGAAGGCGACCGCGGCGGCTGCGGCGGCGACCGCCACGGCCGCTGCCGCGATCGCCATGCGGGCGTTCGCCTTAGAACGTCGCATTGATCGCGCTGATGTCGTGCGCGTCGAAGCGCGGCCGGCTGGAGTCGATCTTGTTGCGCATGCACGAGTTGTTGTCGGTGTCGCTGGGGGCGGACCGGTGGCCGAGCCCGGCGGTGTGGCCCAGTTCGTGGCAGGCGAGCGACCTCCACGAGTCGATGCCGTAGGAGGCGGCGTAGGACAGGTTGTAGCGCAGCCGGTAGACGTCGCAGTCGCCGTCCCACCACCACTCGTCCTCCTGGCAGTTGGTCCGGCCCGCGATGCCCTGCCAGGAGCCCGTCCTGCCGTAGTAGGCGTCGTAGATGAGCACGTCGGTCTCGGGGCCGTCAGCGTAGGTCGCGTCCATGACGGACCGGTCGAGCTGGCCGAGGCCGTGCGTGGTGGCGCCGCTGGCGGCGCGGGTGAGGTTGAAGCGTTCGAGGTAGTGGGTCGTGTTGTCGGGGGGACCGCTGTTCGCGTCGCCTCCGTGCGAGGCCTGGACGGGAGCGGCGCCCGCCAGGAGTACGAGCGCGGCGGACGCGGTCGCCAGTAGGATTCGCATCGGACGGGATCGCAAGGCGCGGTTCGCTTTCGATTGGGTCGACGTGGTCATCATTCCTCCCAGCACAGCGGTGCGGAGTCCTCGACTGCGGGATCGGAGGGCACGCAGACCGAGATGAGCTCGGGCACGGCCTCGCCGGCGGCCGCCGCATCGGCGGCGGACTGGATCGCGGTCTCGAAGGCCGGGGCGCCCCCGTTGACGTGGTCGACGGCGGTCCAGGGCCCCTCTTCCTGCCAGTGGCCCGGGATGGAGACCGCCGAGCCCGATCCGATCAGGACCCGGCCGGCCTCGTGGATGTAGGCGTAGGTCTCGGTCGCGAGGACGTCCGGGGGCGGCGCAGTGAGGTAGAAGTAGCCGGACTGGCCGACCTCGGTCCACGGCATGCCCTCGCGGGTGTAGCCGATGCCGTTCTCCCAGTAGCCCTCCACCACGACGACGGTCTCGGGCGCCCCGATGCCGTAGCGGTCGTAGACGACCTTGTCGACGTCCACGACGACTTCGCGGTCGGTCACCGCGGCCTCGGACCCGTCGTCGTACACGACCTCGGCCCCGGGACGGATCTCGACGGCGGTCCCCTTGACCACCAGGGCGGAGCTGGCGGTCATGACGGCGAGGTCGTCGAAGGCGCGCACGTCGGCCGCGTGGTAGACCCCTTCGGGCACATCGGGGTACGGGTCGTCGACTGCGTCGGGCCACAGCGCCCAACTGGTGACCCCGGCCGCAGCCAGCGCGACGGCGCCGGCCGCGACGAGGGCGACGAGTCGGCGGCTCGGGCCGCGGCGGGAGGGTACGGGGTCCGGTGGGGCGTCGTCGTGCTCGGTCATGGCGCTGGAGACCTTCCAGTAGGGGCGGAGGGGATCCCGGAACGAGTCCGATGAGGACCAGTCAAGCAGCGCTGTCGTTCAGTTGCGAGGCGAAAGAACGGCGGGACACCGGCAGGTCGGCTCCTTCGGTGCCGTGCCCACCGAGTCCGCCGGTCGTGGCCGGTGCGATCACGGCCCTCAGGCGAACGCCGCGCCTCCCCGGCGAAGCCGTCCGGAGGTCACTGGAAGACGTTCATGAGGGTCACGATCGAGGTCACCGCGGCAATAGCGCCGGCGATCGCGGCGATGACGCGTCCACTGAGGTCGGTCATGTCGCGCAGGCGGCGCTGGAGGCGGTATTCCGTGGCCTCGACCAGTTCGGAGCGGACCTCGCCGCGTTCGTCGAGGACCTCTGCGGCCCGCGCCAGGGCCGCGAGCGCGGCGGGGTCCCACGGGGAGACGAGCACGGCGCCGGCCCGCAGTCCGACCTCGCGGACCTGCGGCGGAGGCGAGGCGGCGAACGCGTGGCCGTTGAAGTCGGCCTTCTCGATGATGTCCGCGGCCGCGATGAGCGCCATGGACGCCATGCGGGGGCCTTTGGTGTCCACGTCGGCGAACCAGTCCTTCCGCAGGTAGCGGACGGCCGCCGCTCGCAGGTACCGCGGGAGCGAGGCCCGGTAGGCGGTGACGAGCCGGTAGTCGCGCTGCGCGTCGGTCAGGCGCGCCCCGTACAGGTACTCGATGCGCCGCAGCGCCTCTCCCGCCGGGATCTGGAGGCGTCCGAACACGTACGAGGCGACGCCGACGATCACGGCCCCGGCCATGAGCATCGCGTAGCCGATGCCGTCGGGTTCGGCGCGCGTGTAGGAGACGAGCGCGGGGCCGGAGGCGTAGACGAGGCAGGTCGCGATGGTCGCGGTGAATCCGACCGTCCGCGTGAAGAAGCCGCGGCGGCTGATCAGCCCCGCCGCCCGGATCTGGTCTTCCGGGTCGGCCGCGGCGGCATGCCCGCCGATGGACTCCAATGTGGGCAGCACCAGCGCGCCGCGCCGGATCTTGGCCTCGGACCGCTTGCCTCGCAGCATCATCACCCAGATCAGCATCCCGGCGCCGATCGCGATCGCCGACGTCGCGTAGAACCACCGCCACGTCGGCCCCTCCAGCGTGTACTCCACGGTGACCGCCTCCACCAGCGCGAACGGCAGCACCGCGATCAACAGGGTCGCGACCGCGACGACCACCCGCAGCACCCACACCGCGAGCAGCCGCCCCGCGGACGGCCGCTGCGTCGGCGCCGCCCCTGCGGGGAACATCGCCGAGGTCAGGTGCAGAATGCCGATCTCGGCGACCCGGTCTGCGTAGGCGAGGAGCAGGACGACGTACAGCTGGATGACCACACCCAGCCCGATGAGGGGTACTTCGGCCACAGAGGGGTCCTTTCGCCAGAGTCGGCGCGGGGCAACGGATGTGACAGGTCCGCGCGCATGAAGACGGAATGGGCAGGCCCTCGAATGATAATGGCCCCGAACCAAAGCCGGGGTGCACAACAACCCCTCGCGCACCCCGGATCCCGCAGTATCCTGGCGAGCGGAGTCGACCGCCCCGGACGACCACGACGTCGGAGCGCGGCAACGGCCGGCCGAGGCGCTCGATTTCCGGTTGGCTACCAGTGTTTCCCGTGCGTGGGGCAGACCAGTCCGCCGTTGCACTTCGAGCAGTTGATCTTCCCGAAGATGCCGTTTCCGCCTCCCTGCCCTTTGCAGGACTGGCAATCGTGCAGCTGTCGATGGCACTTGTTGCACTTCATGACGATGCCTTTCTCGTTCGATGGACGCCGAATGCGCGTCCAGGGTCGTCGGATCACTCCTGAGGGAGTCGAATTCGCGGGGCGGTCGACTCGCCTCAAGATCGTTCTCGTCCGGACTCTTCTAGTTCTGCCCGGCCTGGGGCGGCCAGTTCGTCTTGTTGTCGCCGAACATCGGGGCCATGACGATTCCGCCGTTCGAGGGGCTGTTGTGCTGCACCACTGCTCCCTCCGATGCGGAGGGATTCTTGCGCAATCCCGGAACCAGACGGTCCAGCTTTCCGGCGATCGCCTCGAAACTGCTGCTCGTGTCTCTGGAGTACCAGCGCACGTACTGGTTCCGGGCGAGCAGCGCGATGTCGGCGGGCAACTGGTGCTCCTGGAGCGGACGGGCCTCGTCCAGGAGTACCGGGATCACCCGTCTGCCTGCGTCGAGGGCGGCGCGGATCTCCCTGCGGACCCAGTCGTCGGGGTCCGCCAGCCGCGGCCGGCCCTGAGCGTCCTCGATCTCGAGCCAGCGCGAGCCGATCAGGGAGAGCGTGACCTCGCTGTCGGCGGGGGCGGTGCTGAGCGCTTTGACGTAGTCGCCTCCGGGAGGAATGGTCTCGCTCGAACGGAATATCTGGTGGGGCTCGTAGCGGTCAACGAGCGCGTCGTACAGGTGGGCTGCGGCCTGCTGGCCGTCGCCGTTGCGGAAGTTGACGAAGACTTTGAGGTCATTCATTCGAGGTCGTTCCGATCATGTTGGTCTGGTAGTGGATGGCGGAGGCGAGGTCGGGGAGCAGTTCGCGTACCCGCGAGTGCTCGCGCCGTCGGATCAGCTGCCGGCTGAGCTCGCGCAGGTCGGCGAGGATCGTGGCCGACACGACGTCGGTGATGCGCGGCAGCAGCTCGGCGATGACCTCGCAGGCGCGGTCGAGTTCGCCGCACACGACGTACTGGAGGGCGCAGCGGGTGGCGTACCGGCCGTACGACCGGGCGGCGAAGTGCGGCAGGTGCGGCAGCTCCTCGGCGAGGATCCTGGCTCCGTCGGCCGGCCTGCCGAGGTGGTACAGCGACCAGCCCTCGGCGATCCTCACCGGATCGTCGAGGGTGTAGGGGCCGTACAGCGCGTCGGTCGGATCGTTCCCGTTGGTCTCCAGGAGTTCACGCGCTCGGGTCATCGCCTCGCGGAAGCGTTCGTAGTCGCGGTTGAGGGCGTGTCCCTGGGCTTCCCTCATGGCGGCGAACCCGAGAATGCGGGAGGGGGTGTGCGGATCGGCCTGGGCTTTGAGTGCCAGCGAGACGGTGCCCGGGCCGTCGCCGAGGTACAGCCGGATGAGTGCTTGGCGAACCAGTGCGTGGCTGTGCATGTCAGTACTGCCGCAGTCCTTGCCGAGACGGACGGCGCGTGCGGTCCAGGCGAGGGCTTCGGCGTCGTTGCCGGCCTCCTGTTTCATCCAGCCGAAGTACTCGGCGTAGCGGGCGGTGACCCCGAGCAGGCGAATTCGACCGGACCCCGGGGTGTTCCCCAGCAGTGCCCGAAGCGACCGGAGCGAGCCTTCGAGGATCGGGAAGATCGCGCCGGGGCTGGTGGTCTGTCCGAGCTTTCGGATCTGGACGAGGCTGTGCTCGAAGGCGAGGGCGATGGCATCGCCGTTGACGGCCGTGGACCCGGCCAGGTCGGGCGGGAGGTCGACACTCCCGATGGCGTCGTCGGCGCCTGCGTCGCTGGGCGCGTCCCATGAGTAGTCGAGGTCGTCGCCCATCTCGGCGAAGTCGAGCAGTGCCGCGATCGCCCCGCCCGCTCGGAGTGCCGTGTCGATAAGCGAGGCGAGTTGTGGGGAAGGAGTTCGCTTGCCGGTCTCGATTTTGCTCAGATGCCCCCTGGAATAGTGAATTTTCGCGGCGAGCTGCGCGAGAGACAGGTGGTTGTCGAGGCGGCGTCTTCGAACGGCGGCACCGAACTCGTGCGATGGGTGATCCAATTGGGGGTCCTTCTCGGGTCCGTCGAAATGCTTCGCGAGTGATCGACAAGGGGTCGCTCCGAGCAATTATCAGTCTCCGTGGCGGGCGTTGCCATCGTCAATAGAAATGGCAACAGGCAACACGAAAGAATGAGGCGCCATTGCCGGACTATGCGCCGGTTTGCCTTTATTGCGACTGCGGTAATTCATGCGATGCTGTTTCGGATACATCGATTCCCCTCGCATGGAGGAAACACTCCCATGGAAGATCTGTACCTCGCGGTCGGCGTGAGCCGAACCGCGTCGAAAAGCGACATCGAAACCGCCATCAAGCAGAAGTTCCGCATCTGGAACAAGCGCGTCAACAGCTCGGACCTCAGCCGCCGACAGGAGGCCGAGACGCGCCTGGCGCGGCTGGAGGAGGCCCGGCGGATCCTGCTCGACAAGGCCAAGCGCGCCGAGTACGACCGGGTTCTGGCCGCATCACCCCCCGCTGCCGCGCCGGCGCCGACCGGAGCCGAGGGAGGCAACTGGCTCGAACGTGCCACGACATACTTGGGGCGCAACGACTACCACTCGGCCGCGTACGCCGCACGGGAGGCGCGAAAAGAGGTCGGGGACATCGGCGAGGTCTGGGCGACGCTGGCCCGGGCCAACTACGGGCTCAACCGGCTCGACGAGGCGCTCTACGAGGCCAAGGAGGCGGCCCGGCTGGAGCAGGACCGGTCCGAGCGGCACTTCCTGGTCGCCGACGTCCTGGAGTCGATGGGCAACTGGTCGGAGGCGATCGGGATCTACGAGCAGGTGCGGGTGATGCCCGGTGCGGCGGACGAAGCCGACATGGGCATCGCCAACGCCTACATCAGCACCGACCGGTTCCAGGAGGCGATCAAACTCCTCGACCGCCTCCGCGAGTCGGCGAGCGGCGGGTTCAAGGCGGTGGTCGGCCGCTACCTCGCGATCGCGCTGATCTTCCGCGTCGAGCAGATCCCGAAGGTCCGGACGGTCACCGGGTACCTGATCACCACCGCCGAGGAGATGGCCGCGATGCGGCCCCTGCTCGCCAGGGTCCCGAACGTCACCGAGGACGCCGAACTGCTCGCGGAGGTCCGGAGGAAGCAGAAGTACCTCGCCAGCTGCGATGTCGAGACGTACTGGCCGGACTTCCCCGTCGGCGAGGTGCTCAAGGCGAGCGTCGTCGGCCTGGCCCTCGCGATCACGTCGTTCGCCTGCGCCGGAACCGTGAGCGCGGGCTGGGCGCTGTTCGGGATCCTGGTGGTCGGCATCTCGATCGGCTACATCGTGTGGGTCATCGGCGACCGCCGCAAATTCCAGTGGGAGGTGAACGCCGAGGTCGCCAAGCTGCACAAGTACGGTGTGCTGGATCCGTCGGTCACCGGCATCGTCAGCACCGGGAGCGGAGTCTACTGATGCGGATCGGCATCGACCTGGGGACGACGTACTCGGCGGTGGCGGCCGTGCGCGGCGGCACCGCCGAGATCGTCGACTGCCAGGACGGGCGTCTGACGCCCTCCGCGGTGTTCTTCGACGACGGCCGACCGGTGGTCGGCATGTCCGCCAAAAACATGGCGGCGGTGAGTCCGGAAGACTATGTGGATCTCGTCAAGCGCCGCATGGGGATGCCCGGACCGGTCCACATCGACGAGAAGGGCCGAGAATACCGACCCGAGGAGATGTCGGCGATCATCCTGGCGCACCTGGCCTCCCAGGCGGGCCTGTCGCTCGGCGGCGAAGTGCGCGAAGCGGTCATCACCGTTCCCGCGTACTTCGGCGACGCGGCGCGGAAGGCCACCAGGGACGCCGCCGAGATCGCCGGACTGCGGCCGCTGCGCATCCTCAACGAGCCCACCGCGGCCGGAATCGCCTACGGACTCCTGCGGAGCGAGTCCGGGACGTTCATGGTCTACGACCTCGGCGGCGGCACCTTCGACGTCACGGTCATGCGCGTCGGCGGCGACGACCTGGAGGTGATCGCGACCGACGGGAACCGCGCACTCGGCGGATTCGACTTCGACAACATCCTGATCACCTACGCGGCCTTGGAGATCCTCGCAACCGGCGGCCCCGAGCTGCGGGACGGAGGCCAGGGCGAGGCGCGGCTGCGCGCCGCCTGCGAGGACGCCAAGCGGCGGCTGTCGCAGCTGGACCGGGCGATGATCCGCGTGGCCGGGCCCGACCGGCTGCATCAGGTTCCCGTCACGCGGCGGCGGTTCGAGGAGATCACTGCAGGGCTCCTGGCCCGCACCGAGGACATCTCGGAGAGCGTCCTGGCGCAGTCGAACCTCGGCTGGACCGACATCGACAAGGTGCTGCTGGTGGGCGGGTCGAGCCGGATGCCGATGGTCGCCGACATGCTCCAGCGGCTCACGGGGAGGCGACCGTCGATGGACATCAATCCCGACGAGGCGGTGGCGCTCGGAGCGGCACTGCTGGCCGACCAGATCGAGCCGGAAGACAGGCCCGTGGTCGTCGGCCCGGGCGCCGGCGGGTTCCGGGACGTCACCTCGCACGGCATGGGCATCGCCGCTCTCGACGACCGCGGCGTCAGAAGCAACACCGTGGTCATCCCCCGCAACACGCCGATTCCCTGCAAGCGCCTGCGGGACTTCTACACCACCAGGGCGAACCAGGCCGAGGTGTGCTTCGAACTGACCGAGGGCGACTCGGAGGACATCGACGAGGTCGAGGTGACCGTGCTCGACATGATCGCGCTGCCACCGGACCTGCCCGAGCAGGCGCCACTGCGGGTCGGCATGGGCTTCGACGCCGACGCCACCATGTACATAGGACTGTTCGACGTCACGAACGAGCGGTTCCTCGGCGAGTACCAGCTCAGCCGGCCGGAGAACATGACCCGCGAGGCCAAAGAGGCGAGCCGTCGGACCCTGCTGGAGCTGGAGGCCGGGCGCGAATGAGCGAGCAGCGGATCAGCAGCGGCCTCGTCCTCGGAATCGCCGCGATCATCGACCGGCTCGACGCCTATGCCGGATCCGACCCCGCGTCAGCGGGATCGGTGCGGGACGACCTGCTGGAGCTCCTGGCGCTCAACGGCGTCCACCCCGTGGAGTGCCGAGGCGCAGTCGACTCCTCATTGCACCGGGTGGTCCGAGTGGTGGAGCAGCCGGAAGCGGCGCCCGGCGCGGTGGTCGCCGTGTGGGCCCGAGGCTACGCGAGCGGCGAGACGGTCATCCGCCATGCCCAGGTCGTCGTCAATCGGCCCCGCAAGGGAGAAGGGGACGGGCCATGGTTCTCCCAGACCCGGTGAGCGAGACGGCCGCCGTCGAGTTCGCCAAGCACGCGGCCGCCTGGGTGTGGCGGGCGCTGAAACGATGCCTCGCCTGGATCTTCCGGCGCGGGCGCACCGAGCAGCCCGCTCCCTCCGCTCCTGCCGCGCCCGCCATCTCGATCGAACAGCACAACCGCGCCAGTCGCGACGGCCAGGTGATCGCGCCGATCATCGGCGACGTCAACCTCGGCAACGAACCAAAAGGAAAGGAGCCGATGCCGTGACCTTCATCCCGTCGATCAACCAGTACAACAGCGCCGGACGCATCATCGCGCCGGTCTTCGGCAACGTGTCCCTGTACGACGGTGAACCTCCGTACTGGGTCGAAGAGGTCGACGCCCGGGTCCGGACCGACCCGCAGGCACTGCGCAGACAGCCCAGCCGCCTGCTCCACGCACAGCACCGCTTCATCGAGTTCACCGGCCGATCCGATGAGGTCCGCCTGCTGCGGCAATGGCGGGACTCCCCGATCCCAGTGCGGGTCATGCTCGTCCACGCACCGGGCGGCCACGGGAAGACCCGCTTGGCACTGGAGTTCACCGAGGACTCCGCGCGCGCCGGCTGGCGCACCTGGCACGCGCGCCACGCCCACGACCCGGCCGAACGCGGAACGGCCGTCTACGCGGTCGGAGCCTCAGGCGGACGCCACCTGGTCGTGGCGGACTATGCCGACCGCTGGAGCCATCGGGCACTGCACGCGCTCTGCGCCTCGGCCGCATCCGATCCGGGCGAGGGCGTCCGCCTCCTGCTCGTGTCCCGCACCTTGCGGGGCTGGTGGGCGCTGCGCGGCGAGCTCGACGAGCTCGAAGTGGACTACACGGACCTGCACCTCCAGCCGATCGAGGCCCCCGGCGGGCGAGGTGCACTGTTCGAGGCGGCGAAATCGCAGTTCGCCGAGTTGTTCGAAGTGCCGCTGGAGCGGACCGGCCTGACACCGCGGTCCATCGACACCGAGCAGTACGCCTCGGTCCTGGCCGTCCACATGGCCGCGCTCGCCGCGGTTCCCACAGAGGGCGAGCTCGATCGCCCGCCGGAGGAGATCGACGAGGTCGCGGCGTTCCTGCTCGCACGGGAGATTCGCAACTGGGAGCGGCTGCGCGTCGCGGGGCGCGACTTCCTGAGCGGCTACCGCGCCTTGACGCAGGCGGTGTTCACCGCGGTCCTCACCGGGCCGCACGCGGACTACCGGGATGCGCGCGGCGCGCTGGGCCGGACCGGGATCGGGGACAATCTCGACCAGCTCCTCGACGATCACCGCGCCCTGTATCCGCCCGCCGACGGCCGGTACAGCCTCGAACCACTCTACCCCGACCGACTCGCCGAGGACTTCCTGGGGCTGCTCACCCCGGGCCACGGCGTGTCGTTCCAAACGAATCCATGGGCGGCGATTGCCCCCACCGACCTGCTGCGGCGGCGGACGGGAGAGGAGCCGTTCGCGTACACCTCCCAGGCGCTGATCTTCCTCACCGCCGCCTCGTCCCGCTGGCCGCACCTGGCCCAGACGCTCACCAGAGTCCTCCAGACCGACCCTGCGCTCGCCGTGCTCGGCGGCGGTGCCGCACTCCACGCGATCGCCGCCGTACCGGGCCTCGACGTCGAAACACTCGAACAGGTCGCCGAGCACCTGCCGTCCAAAATCAGCCTCGACCTCGCCCCGGGAGCGGAGGCGATCATCTCCGCGATCACCGACCGCCACCTGTCCAAGCCCGAGAGCTCCCCGACCGATCGCGCCTACCTTCTCTGGGAGGTCGCCCAGCGGCGTCTCCGAATCGGCGACTTCCAGGGCTCCGACGAGGCCGTCTCTGCGGCGATCGCCTACCTGCGACTCCTCGCCGATGAATACCCGCAACGACACATCGCATCGCTGAGCTCCGCGCTCGCCCTGTACGCCCAGACTCTCGGTTCGCGGCTCCAATTCGACCAGGCGGTCACCACCATCAACGAAGCCGAACAGCTCAGCCGCCGGTACCAGGAGCCGTTGGGCATGCTCGACCCGTCCCACCTCGTCCAGATCCTCTCGATCAAATCGGCGGTCTTGCAAGGCGCCGGCCGCATCGACGATGCCCGAGCCGCAGCCGAGGAGGTCGACGCAATGCTCGTCACTCTGCCGGGAGGGGAACAGGTGCACGTTGCGACGATGGCGAGCTCCGCCGTGACCCGCGCGCTCGCCCTGCGCGCACAAGGCCGACTGGAGGAGGCGCTCACCGAGATTCGAGAGGCGTGCGCCCGGTTCGAACGCGAGCGGTCCGAGGACGATGAGGACAGCCTGGTCTCCCTCACCAAGATGCTGTTCAACTACGGCTCCATCGCAGGTGAGGCCGGACACTACGAGGAGGCCCACGAGCCGCTGACCCGGGTGGTCGAGCTGTGCGAAATGCTCGAACCACGCAGTCCTGGCGTATTCGCCTCCATCAGGCGAAGCGCCGAACTGAACCTCAAACACATCTCGGACGCACTCGCAAAGCCGGGCACGAAGGGCACGCTCGGAACCGAGGGAACCTTCACCTTCAACATCCCGGGCGAACTGCTCCAACGCTCGTTCGACAAGGCGGCCGACACCGGCGGTCCCGATTCGACCGACCCGATCGAGGCGTTCGACCTGATCGAGAAGGCCGACGAAGCCACAAGCGAAGGCCGGTTGTCCGAGGCGCAGCCGCTGCTGGAACGGGCCGTCGGCATCACTGAACGTCTCTACCTCGTCGATCAGTCGAAGGACGTCGAGAGTCTCCTCGCCCTTGCGTCGATCAAAATCGCGGTCCTGCACCACGATCGCGGCGAATGGCGCGCAGCCGTACCGAATGCCAGCCGCGCGGTCGAGCTCCTGCGCAAGCTTCACCGACTGGACCGCGAGCACCTCAGCGAATTCTGCGTCTCCCTCTTCCTCCTGTCCGAATGCCTCGACCACACCGGCCGCACCCACGAAGCCCGCGTCATCCGCGCCGAACTCAACTCGACCAAACCCTTCGACATGGAATGGCCCTTCTAGCTCAGAGTTCGTAACCGAAGCTGCTGCATACCTGCTGCGCCTCGTAGAGGAGCGACTCGGTGTCGCCCTCGGCAGGACCGATGCCCTCGTCCTCGAACTCGATGCAGGCCGGCACCCAGTACCGGTAGAGCTCCATGAGGTCGCTGATCTCGTAGACGCCCTCGGCGTCCTGGAACTCTTCGACGATCTCCACGGACCTGTCGGCATCGGTCAGTGTGATTCGGAAGGCTGCCGGGAGCTGATCGGCCTCTACGGAATCCACGAGGTCCGGGGAGTCTTCGAAGGTGTCCTGGAATCGCTCCAAGGCTTCCGCCTGGGACTCGAACTCGACCTCCTCGATCAGCGGATGCTCTTGGAGCGCCGATTCGAGCTGCTCCAGGACGTCGTCCTCGATGTCGCGATCGAGATAGATGATCACATGGTCGTCGCCGTGGAACTCGGGAGTCGTGGCCTCGTCTCCGCGAAGGAGAACGTATGCGAGCGTCCCGGCCGCCGCCACTCCCGCGCAGAGGGCGGCAATCGCGAGTTTTCGGCCGCGGGACCATTTCGCCTTGACAGGGATTGTGGACATGACCGCAGGTTACCGAGAAACTGCAAGTCCGAGGGTCCATCAACGGTCCGACCGGGCGACCGCGGCAGACCGCTTGTGGATATCCGAGAAAAAACGGGGGCATCGCGCCCCGATCGCAGGGATCCGTTGTAGGAGCGGTACAACTGAGGCGCGATTTCCGTGGTGAGGCCCTTGCGCACGGTTGCGACACTGGCCCCATGAACACGACTTCGCAGACCACCGCCGCAAAGGGCATCGTGCCCGCCGTCCTCTGGGGACTCGCCCCGTTCGCATGGTTCTTCCTTCTCGTGGGCTGGCTCGACCTGGACGGGGAGCTGTCCGGCCCGGTCCAGACCGCGCTCGGCATCGCGCTCCTGTCCCTGCCCGCCCCCTGGTTGCTCTGGGCCTCATGGCGAATGCCGCGCCCACGCGTCAAGACCTACCTCGCCGAAGGAGGCGCCCTGGCCGCGATGCTGCTCTCGCTCTTCGTCACCGCCGTGTACTTCCTGGGCGCCGCCAATCCGAACGAGACGGCGTCACCCGGCTTCACCGCGGCGTACGCCGCCACCGCGGCGGTCCTCATCGCGGCCGCCTGGCCCCTGCCCAGCCGCCGCCTCGCCTACGGCCTGCCCGCCCTGGGCTGCGCGGCCTTCGCGATCAGCGTCCAGGTACCGCAATTGCGGACCGGCGAACACCTGGAATCGGCGATCGCCACCACGGACGAGGTGCTCCTGTACCTCCTCGTGGGGACGATCGCCCTGGGCGCGCTCCTCCAGATCGCCTCGTGGCTGCGCGGAAGGCTCCGTACCGCCTAACCGAACCAGAGGACACAAAAAAGGCTCTGTTACCAGGGCCTTCTTATCTGTGCACCTAGCGATGCCCTACCTAAACCCATCACCCCAGGTCACCGCCCTACTTGCTCAACTGAGCACCGTGTACGCCGACCCGGCCTGAAAATGCTCGGAACTTCGTCCGGTTCCAAGGCGACCGCTAGCTGCTGCCCAACAACTTCGACAAGCGCTCGGAGATCCGCCCGTCTCGTCGATCCGCGGGTGCGAACTCGATCCAGCGGCGAAGTACGGCGATCTCTTCATCGCGTTCGCCCAGCTTGCGGTGCACGATGGCTGCCTGTTCCGTATACCAAGGAGCTGACTCCCTCCCGTCGGCACCGCGTTCCGCGGCCTCGATGGCCCCGTAGCAGAGCACCAGTGCTTCGCGGAGTTTCCCCTCACGCTTCAACTGCTTGATGGGTTCGACGAGCTCCAGATAATGGACCCCGTTCACCATCCCGGCTCGAAGCTCTCGCTCGCGAGAGCCGCCCTCGAAGAGGCCCTTCCGGACCATTTCAGAACGTGCTCGATGCTCCGCAGCCCGCTTCTCCTCCGTTGTCAACGGCGGAGGGTTGGCAGCGCTGTACTCCCACTGAGGCGGCCCTTCACCCAGCCAGACCCATGCCTCGCCCCGAATCCCATGACCCTGCACGACGCTGAACAACTGCAAGGGAACCGGCCAGGCCTCGCCCGCGCGAAGGGGGAGGGATTTGGCAAGGTACCCAGGCAGGTACCCGACCCGCTCCCCCTCGACCCAAACCGCGACCGCCAGCGGATCTACTGGGTTGTCAGGCTCCCGAACCAACTTCGAGCCAACCTCAAGCAGAGCTCGTTGAGCGGTTCCATGACGTTTGACCAGTGCTTCTACCGCCAATGCCGCAACCGTCGTGGTCCCTGAAATCTTCACCAGCGGACTGGATTCAATCGCAATGGTGTACTCGACATAAGGGGAATGGCCGGTCTCCCTCGACTGTCGGCGATCTCTCCTACTGAAGATTCGATCCGCAAGACCCATGCAAGTGAGTCTGACATCTTGCCACGCGTCGCAACAGATCCACAAACCATCACCAAAGTCAGAATCAGAGACAAACGGCACTGCACCAAAGGCTTCATTCTCTGCAAGCCCAGCAGCCGGAATCCTCCAAGCACCAGTATGAGATCGAACCTCGACCAGACGCCCACAGGAGGGGTGTCGGGCCTCTTCAATAACATCCCACACATGAGCAACACTTGGACAGCGATGTACTGCGAAGGCTGGGACGGCGAGAAAGCAAGGCCGATCGGTCTCCTCAGCCGAGAGGAAGCACGAAGCAGAAACGAGATGGGCCATCCCTACTCAGTGCTGATCGTTGACGACGACCGCCCGCGATTCATCCTCGACATCGCCTGGCGGCAGAATTACCTGGCCCGATGGACGTTCGACGACCATGGACGGCGCAGCACCCGTGCCGTTTACGTCCGGATGGATGGCGGCTCGCTCTTCGAGCGGAAGCTCACCGAATGGCAGTACGACGACGGTGAACCAGATGGGACGCCAACTGTCCCTCGCAGGACCTTCAAGCGGCAGTTCAATGGTCGCACCCAGATCTACCACCGCTCCCGAGGAGGTGGAGGCGGACACACGTCAAAGCACGAGCCGTTCGAGCAATTCGTCCGCCCCGCTGTGTCCTTCGAACGCTGGGGTGTCCTGCTGGAAGGCGCAGACTCGCTGGCCCTCACCGTCGGCACACCCATCCAGCGCCTTCCCTTCGATGAGCGCGCGAAACGACCCTGGGACCCCCCAATGTCGTTCCAAGCTCCCTACCTCGACCAACTGCTGGTCGAGGATGCCAGCGTCGTCCACGAAGATTCCGGCTCACGCATGCGTGTCCGACATGAATACCTGGGTCTTCTCGGCCTTCCCACAGGGAAACTGGTCGCGTGCGATCCGACTTGGCTCAAGAGACTCGAACCCTTCACGGTATCCGTCGAGCCTGGCGAGTACCCGGTCCTGGAGATCCAGATCCACAGCGAATCGAACGACTCTTGGGCCGGCGCCGGATACCTGCTCAGGATCTCCGACCAGCCGACCTTGACATGGGAGATGGCCCTCCGCCCAGGGCAGGACATGAGCCTCCTCGAAGAAGGGCAATTCTACGGATTCGGAGTCGATGCTGGCCTAGGTTGTCTCATGGACGACTCCGCCCAGGAGCCACTCATCGCACACATCGACGGTGACCTCCACCGCCTCATCGACGAGATGCCGCTCCGCGAAGAGTTCGCGATCCCCAGAACTGACCACAACCTCTACGCCTACAACTGCTACTACGGCGATGGCTCCTACCCGACCTGGATCGGCCGAGACGACACCGGAGCCGTCACCTGCTTCCTCAGCGACATGCTCCTCATCGACAACGGCAGACCCCAAGACGACGAAGACACCTTCGAGCAGGACTGGTAACAAGAACACCGAACCCGGCAGGGTAACCTGCCGGGTTCGGATAACAAATTCTGTGCACCTAGCGATGCCCTACCTAAACCCATCACCCCAGGTCAGGGCGTTGCTGAGTGGGCTCGGGTCGATGGCCTTATGAACTCAAGCAGTGTTCAGCCCTCAGACCTGATCTCCCGAAAGCTTCTGGAACTTCTCACGTACATTTTGCCCGCGTATGGACCTGGCGGGACACGCCTCCGCAGGACGGAGCTCATTCACTCGGTGACTGCAGTGGGGAAATAGTAAGTCTCGATCAGCTCCGCCAAGTCCCAGATCCCTCGAATCGGCTCAACGTGGAACGACTCTTTCAACTTCTCCAGCTGCTCCTGAATCCCCTTAGCATCCTTATGCTCCTCGAATGATCGACACAAGACTGAAATCAATCTGTCCATTGCCTGGTGAAGAGAATCGGCATATTCTAGAGGATTCAAGACTCTCTTACGCACATACGGACGTACCGCCCCCAGCACGGGACCATCCAACCCTCGACTCCAAATCGTGGAGTCAATACGGCGGGCCAATTGCCTTAGTTGATATGACAGTGGCATCAGAGCACGAAGTCGACCCGAATTAACAACATCAGTGTATTCAACGATTGCATCTATCGTCGGAGTAACAGCCATAGCCTTGTACGAACTCTTCCCCAGCAGGTAGGAGTAATGAGACAGAGCTTCAGCGTATTCCGAGCGGAAAGCCCTGTTGATTTCAACCACTTCTTTGTATGTCCTCACCGCATACAAACCAGGGCTGAATGGAGAAATTGTCTTGTGGTCCACGGCAACGAGACGCTTGCTGAACATTAGGTAGCCTCGAGCCAACGCCGGGAGAAATCGCTCAGGGTTGTCTGGCCAATGGGCCTCAAGAATCTCGACGCATCTCCTGGAAGATTCAATCATGCCGCTGACATCGCGGATAAGAAAGCGCCAGTGGGATAGGCGCGCATGAGCCTCTGAGAGCTGCCTCGAGAACAGCGTGGGGGAAGCCGCATACTGACCCTCCCAATGTTGGACGGCGAGCCGTGAGAGCACCTCGGCCAAAGCCAAAGTCGTAGAGTCGAATTCGCCCGGATCAATTCGCTCCAGAAGCTCTGCCGCCGCAGTTGTGATTCGTGGACTACGGAGGGTTTCCGGGATTCTCAACGCGGATACCGTTTGTCGAACTGCTCCGACGTGCTGTCCACCTGCCGATCCTCGGAGCAAAACACCCACAAGGTTACCCAGTCCCTGTTCGAGTAGTTCAATTAGGGTACGACTTCGGAGCGGCGCTTCGACGATTGCAGCTAGGGACGCGGCAAGGTTTCTTTCGAGATCATCCTTCACTTCAGGATAGTCGTCTGCGGCAAGCATGAGTGTCAGCAGTAGACGCGCGTGATAAGAAGGGAAGGCATTTACCAGGCGACTTCCCACAAGCCTTCGGATGATCTCAGGCCGCCGTGGAGTGGTCGCCAGTAGTCGGGCGGCGATCAGGTCTGGTTCAATGGGTGCCACGTGCGGCTCGGCCGGGCTGTTCGGTTGGACTGATTCGTGGGACCCGGGATAGAGGTCCGCGAGAGCGTTGGCGGTTGCGACAAGAGTCTTGCTGGTTACTGATCTGAACACTTCGGTCGTCTGAAGCAGTTCGGGAAGGTGCTGCTTTGCTGGGGCAGTGAGGGTGGTAACACAGAGAGCCTCCATCCCCTCTTGTCGGTCCTCGAATACCGGTCTTCCAGCTTCCGTTCGGTAATTTAGCCAACGCTTGCTCTCGCGGCGAATCAGCCTATCCAAAAGCTGATTCATTGAACCAGTTTGGTTGATCTCGCTAAGATCATCCCCGCACGCTGCCAGCAGTGCCTTGATATGAACGGTCAATGGGCGATCATATGTCTGCCACTCGAAATCAAGATAAGGCGCATGTTTTTCCGAAACGCCGAGCGCAGAGCAGAACGCCTTGTACGACGCTTCTGCATGACGGTACCGTTCTTCGAATTCGAAGTCGGTTAGATTGAGGGACTGATGACTAATCCTGAGAGCTTGATCATCTTCAGCACGATCGCAGAGCCTTTGAAGCCAGCTTCCGTCGTGACGGGCGAGAAGCAGAAACCGTACTGGCGCCTGAAGCTTGTTTCCGAATTGAAGCTTCTGAATTCGAGCAAGGTATTCACCGATAGCCTCAGGTTCTCGCTCAGGGTAGTCGCAAATAGCAAAGAGGGGCTGTCGAGGAACTGCCGCGATCGGAAGCTTCTCGTAATCGATGAATCCAGCACGCCAATTCGATCGCTCCTTTAGAAGCTGATCGCAGATCTCGGTTGCAAGCCTTGACTTGCCCGTGCCGGCGGGGCCGGTCAAGACGCTGACTTGAACGTCGGGTTCAAGAATCGAAACTTTCGTCCAGCCAAGCAAATCGTGAATGATTCGCGTTCTATGCTGATCTGCTACGAATGGGACGACACGATTCCTAAAGTGTAGAGCCTCGAAGAGTGAACGTCGGCGGATATCCAAAAGGCGGGGGTTCACCTTGTCGGGATCGAGCAGGCTGTCGTTGGTAAATACTTCAGCGATTACCAGTTCCGCAACATCAACTGCCTTCGTACCTATCGCAGCGTCTCTGATAACCGAGATGGGAATTGCATCCAATACCCCGTACCAGCCTACCGAGCGCGTCGGCACGATTCCAAGTATTTTACCTTCCGGGTCAATCACCGCGGAACCCGAGATCCCTTTCCATCCGTCTTCTTGACGGGGAAGTGGAGACGTAATTTGCAGCGATAGATCTCCCGTTTCTCCGCCCGAGATCGGCTGAAGTCGGGCCTCTACATGGGTTGCAGGTACTCCACCATCTCGAGCGTTTGCACGAGGGAACCCGACGATAGAGCATTGCTCAAGAGGTTGGTCTCCCCTGAATACGGCCCCGATGGCTTTTTGCATCATTTCAATGCCAGGTGTTATGCGAATTGCCACGACGTCAATAGGCGAGTTTCCACCGCTAAGCGAGATGACTTTAGCAACCGACCGCTTCGAGCCATCCAGCAGCGCCACAATCAATCGTGATTCTTCATAGGGTTTGACAACATGCTCGGCAGTGAGCACCAACGTCTCGGATATCAAATAACCACTGCCGATCAGATTCTCATTGTCATCCTTATTTCGGATCTTGATCTTTACCGCACGAGAACCCACAGCATCGGAGAGATTTGCTGTCATATCACAAGGATTCTAAATTGTGTCTCGAATTGGCTCCGTAGAAACCTCGAAACTTACGCGAGCGGTTTCATTTTTCACGAGCTCCGGCTCAATTTTCAATGATATGTGGTGAGAATTGGTTGAAGACACTCTCCCCGATGCCTCGGCTTTCAGAACCCGCCATGCAGTAGCCCCGGCCTTGACTTCAACATCTCCTACAAACTCAACCGCAAGGTCTAGTTGAATCTCTTTGATTACCAATCGAAGCTCAGGATCAGATGTGAGATGTGCATCACGAAGTTCATTTCTAAGGCTTGACAGGGCTTCGCCCAGAGAGGGATTTGACATGGACTCACTTTACCGCAGTGAACGGTGGCGTCGCACCTCCCCGCATAGTCATCTGAGTAAATTAGAGACTACTGATGCTTAAGAGTTACAAGTAATCTACTCGTAAGATTCCCCAAATTGTCCGACTAGAATCTATCTAAAACGTCGAATTTAGGCGCATATAGGTATAACTATTGATAAGACCACCGCCACCGACCGGGTGAAATCCGCTCCAACCACCATGTGTCGATCGGTCCGAAAAAGTGCTATGAGGATCGGGGGGCTCGTCCCTGTCGGCTCGCCGTACGGAAAGTTGGAGCAAGCTGAACCACGGTGCTGATGAGTAGGCGACGGTTTTCCACCCTCGACCAACCTGATTCGGTTCTCCAAGGAGAAGCTTCGAGGTCGGCCTCTGACCACCGGACCGGAGCTCTCCAGCCCACAGTTGGCGGATTAGGTCGTGTTTACGAAGTCGGTTTCCAGTCGAGGATGGTCGCGATCTGGATGGTGGCCTCGTATCGGACAGCCAGCTTGTCGAACCTGGTCGAGACGGCGCGGTATCGCTTGAGGCGGCCGATGGTCCGCTCGACGGTGTTGCGCTGTTTGCAGACCTCGGTATCGAAGGCCGGGGGCCGTACGCCGAGGCGGCCCTTGGCCTTGCGGTTGCGCCGCTGGTCCTTCCGGTCCGGAATCACTGCCTGGATCCCGCGCTTGAGCAGGTAGGTGCGGTTCGCCCGGCTCGGATAGCCCTTGTCGGCCAGGACGGTGACCGGCCGGGTGCGGGGCCGGCCGGCTCCGGACCGAGGCACGCTGATCACATCGAGCACCGGCCCGAGCTGGGGCGAGTCGGCCCGCTGACCGGCGGTGAGCTTGAGCGCCATGATGGTCTGGGTGGTGTCGGCGGCGAGGTGGATCTTGGTGGTCCAGCCGCCACGTGAGCGTCCGAGGGCATGGTCTACGGGTTCGCCGGGGACCGGGCGGCGCCGCGCTCCGGCCGCGGCCTGGTGGGCGCGGATGGTCGTGGAGTCGACGCTGACGGTCCAGGTCAGACGGGCCTGCCGGTCAAGGAACGCCAGGATCGGCTTCACCATCAGTGCCCAGGTGCCCAGCAGTTGTCAGGTGGCGAAGGGCCGGTAGACCGTCGGCCAGGGCCCGTATGCCTCGGGGATGTCGCGCCAGGGCGATCCGACGCGGACCCGCCAGGCGACACCGTTGACCAGTTGGCGCCTCGACCTGGTGATCGGCCGGGCGGTCGTTGCCGGAGCGGGGATCCACCTGCGCAGGCGTTCCCACTGCTTATCGGTCAGATCCCCGCGCCCTGATAGGCTCGACACAGAAGCCTCCTGTTGAAATCCGTTGCAGCACAACAGATTCAAGAAGAGGCTTCCTCAGTTCGTAAACACGACCTAAGCCTGTCCCGATTCTCTGCTGTCATGGAGGAGCCCGAAGGTAGCCTGATCGGGCGTGGGCAGACGAGGCATGGCGGAGATAATCGCACTGAGGTTTGACCATGATGAGCGGGAGTTCTTCGCTCGTGTGCTTGAAGAGAGCGGTGGTCCGGCTCAGGTCACCGACCCGTTGGCGGTGTTCGTCGGCTTCGCAGATGCGAACGACATGGTCAAGCGCTGCCACGACATAGCAGCCCGAGTGGACCTGGAAGAGTATATCGCCGAGGTCGGCCTCAAACGGAACCAGCTGGCTTGCGAGATCCTGTTCAGCAGCGACATCTACGGTTCGGGCTTCGACTGAGAAGCGACCACGGGTCTCAGCTGTGGTGACGCCATCGCCCTGCTACGGCATGTCCAGGTCAAGATGCTGAACCTGCGTCACTGAGCCTTGCGTTGTGAGACCGGTCTACTTGATTCCGTTGGGATGCTGGACTTTACGATTTCGCGGTAGATGTGGTGAAGGCGCGTGAGGGGTCCCGGCTCGAGCCGTTCTCGTGGCTGCGATCGCGCTAGCTGGCGAAAGCCCCGATCCTCTTCGGCCAGGTCGTCTTTGGAGCCTGCAACTGGCCGACCAGGTGCTGCTGGTCGCGACCTACTGGTCTACCAACCTGACCTTGCACCGGATCGCCCCACTGTTCGGGATCTCGAAGTCGGCCGGCGGTGAGGTGCAGCAAGGATGCTGGACACGGATCTCGAAACGGTTGAGGTTCAGGCGGCGCGTGCGTAGCGCTCGGCCCGGGCCTCAGCGGGCGCCCAGAAACGCTGGCTGTGGGCTTCCTTTGCGGGGCGTTCAAATCGTAGATTCCGGCCCGCTGAACCATACAGACCACCTTGTGTCAGGTAACAGACAGGCGATGGAGCGCGAGTTAGAGAGTATTAAGGACGAGACTCTAGCCGCTCAATCAAAACGAGGTCGCATGCCCGGCGCAGAATCTGATACGACACTGCAACATGACATTGACGAAGTCGACGAGCAAGTTCGAGATGCTCAGCGCGACATTGAAGTAAACAAGTGGTGGATAAGGTTTTCACTAACCACTTCTCTAATTTCTTCCATCCTAATTGCCGGAATATTCATATACTCCTTGTATGCCGACCTTATCGAAGAAAAGATCTGGCAACTAGCAGCATCCATTGGCGCCGCAGCGGTGTTTCTGGCAATATGGATCAGCTATTTGATGGTGCTCATTCGACGCCTAAAACGAGAACGTGAACTATACAGGAAAATATTCCGCTGCAGGGCGTCACGAAAGATACTGATTTCAAGAATGACGCAGTCGGGAGATCTCGTCATATTGCGAAATTATCATTCTTCAATTCTATCAGACATCGAAGAATATCGATCCAAAGCCGGAAAATTTCGTAGGATTCACAACTTCTATCAAACTCTTGTAATCATCGGATCAATTATCACTACCAGCGTCACAAGTGCGGCCGGCCAATTTGAAGTATTGCGCGCAGTGGCGCCTATTATCGCCCTCACGGTTGGAATCTCTGCGGGGATGTCCGGGTATTTCAAACACAAAGAGCGCAGTATGAACTCACAACAAGCGGCCGATGATATAGAGCATGAGCACACTGCAGTCGAACTTGGAATCTACGAATATAAGAGAAAATCTGATGACGATCTCATCCCCTCATATGCACGGTTCGCAGAGAAAGTCGAGCGGATCAAGGATGAGCAGCGCAAACGCGAACAGCAGCTTGAGCAGCCGCCCGACAAAAATCAACAGTCATAGAAAGACCTATCACTGCCATTCCTTAGACCGTCCCCAGGCAACAGGAGAATATCAGTGACACTTTCCAATATCGTTGCTTAGGTTCGAGCTTGAATAACCGATTCAGTGTATGCGGCAGATTCTAGATCGTCAATAACTGCAAGATCTACCATAACTGATTGAACCACCTCTAGAGCGGGACCGAGCTCGTCAGGATCTGCTTGAGTTTCAACCTCGATAAATGTTCCATTGAGTTCAGGAACAACCACAAGTGTGGCAATGACCAGGCGGCCATCATAGTGAAAACTGTAGTTCTGACAATACTTGGTAATCCGAACTAGCTCGATCAATCCGAGATCTTCCAACATGAATTTAACAACCATAGGGTCAGTGATAGTTGACTCAAACTCAGGCTTTGATCCGCTTTTGATTTCCACCGGAGGTCTCTTGTATGTTAGGAGATCGATCTTGCCATCCGTAGTTGTGATGGTCCGGACGCGGATTTCTCGGCCTTCCGTATTTAGGCGATGATCGGGCCAGTCGTAGTAAGTGTCATTGTAAGTGGCTCTCTCTTCCTTGGCTCGAGCTTGAAGCCAAGCTCGGACCGTTTCTATGTCCTTTACACGAGCTTTGAGTTCTGCTTCGATCATGGCGGGCTCCTCTCAGATCAGGTGTTCAGCGGTGGTCCAGAGGTCTTCGTATTGGCGGGTGAAGCCGGTGTGGAGGAGGTTGTACTGGGCGGCGCTGAGGCGGTAGATGGCTGATTGGTGGCCTTCGGTGGCGCCGTTGAACATTGAGAGGTAGATGGTCTGGTCGATGCGGAAGAGTCGCCAGGTGGGGAGCATGTTGTAGAGGGCGACGCTGAGGTTGAGGTTCGGGTTGTCGGTGAGTTCGCGGAGGCGGGCTATCGATAGGTGGATGCCGGCCTTGAAGGTTTCTTCTGACTCGCCGATCTCTCGGGCTCGGTGGGATGCGGCGGCCGATTCGGGGTCGAGGAGTAGGACTCGGACTTTGACGGGTTCGGGGCGTTCGGTGGTGAGGGGTTCGCGGAGGAGTGAGTCGTTGAGGCCGATCAGGCCGAGGGCTCGGACGGCGAGGAGGTCGACTTCTCGGGCTTGCCAGGCGGCGTCGCGGATCTCTTGAGCGGCGGTGGCTTGGGCGGCGAAGACTCTGGTGATGCCGATGCGGGCAGCTTGGGCTTCGGAGTCCTGGGGTTCGCCTATGGCGGGGGCGAGACCGAGGAGTTGACGGGCGCGGTCGGGCATGCCGAGGCCGTCGGCGATGCGTTCGAGGACTTCGATGCTGACGATCTTGCGTTTGCCGTTGAAGACTTCGTTGGTGCGGCCCTGGCCGATGCCTGTGGCGATGCCTATGCGGGATTGGGAGAGGCCGCCGTATTGGCGCGCGAGGCCGAAGACAGCGGCGATGTCGCGGGCGGCGAGGGCCTGGCGCATGGCGTCGCGGTTCCAGAGGGTGTCTGGCAGATCGACCGGCACGAACATCGGAATGTCCATGGAATCGAGCCTACATCTCATCGTGAGATACCAAAAGAGGGCTAGCTGACGAATCTCCAGATTCGTGACCATAGGACTACGCCGGGATTGGGTTGCTGACTTGAGCGGTGTTGTCGATGGGGACGTACGAGGGGAGCTTGCCCGTGGCGGGTCAGGGTGCGCAGGTAGCTGGTAGCGGAGGCAAAAGCGGCTTCGAGGTGTTGGGGCGGTGGCAGTCGAGCACGGGAAACTGGTTGTCGCTCAAGGCCCGTCGCAGGACGGGGTATGCCTCAGTCTGGTTGGACTACAACGGGCATCCGGTCAAGATCGGCTACGCCGTGCACTCCGGAGGGGTCGTTCGGGAGGTTGGGTGGGAGGTCCTCTGGTCCGAACAGACCGATGCGTGGAAGGCGCAGCAGCGTAGTCAGATCGCCTCGCTCTTTGCAGTCTGGCATGCCGAAGGTGTTCGGGAAGCGCCGACTCCTTCACTGCCATCAAGCGTGGTCGGCACGTTCAACGTCGACGGCTTCCGGTTCGCCGTTGAGCCGACGGTGGCTTCAGAGCACGCGGTCTTGAGCGTCGTGAACATCGAGAACGTCCTCACCCCGGTCGCCGACCTTCTTCACGATGCTGGACGAATCTGCGGCATGGCGACAAGACCTGGCTGGAAGGGCACCCCAGAGGAGCGCAGACGGCTCTGGCGATTCGAATCGGAAGCCATCCTGACCCGGGCAGCCGAGCGAGGGCTGATCTGACCTCCTCCCCCTTCGCGGGGTCGCCGGGTGGGCGGCGGCCCCGCATTCTCACGACGT
Organism: Glycomyces dulcitolivorans; assembly: GCF_003265355.1. Taxonomy (GTDB): domain Bacteria; phylum Actinomycetota; class Actinomycetes; order Mycobacteriales; family Micromonosporaceae; genus Glycomyces; species Glycomyces dulcitolivorans. The sequence continues at coordinate 37,588 of NZ_QFRW01000083.1, forward strand.
CAAAGGAGACCTGTGTCTGCTGTCGCTCTTGATCTCGATGACCTGATGCAGGATTTGGAAGTTCGCGGATATGCCCTGGTGCGGACCGACGCGACATTCGAGGCGTTGACTGCTCTAGCCGAGCAGTTCGGAGCCCATATCGGGGCAGCCTCGATGGGATCGAGGCTGCTTGAAGGAATGGACTCCGTCGATTGGCTGCCTCGGCACACTGAGCAGCTCGACGATCTTGAGCCGCTCCGCTACTTCGCGCTGGGGTGCTTGGAGGCGGCCGCAAAAGGCGGAGCAACCTGCCTGTACGACGGGCGATTGGCGGCCAGCGCGCTTCTGGAGGAGCGCCCGGAGTTGGAGCACGTCAGGATCACCTATGCCACGATGTGGCGCTCAAGCACCGCCACGCACCCCTTGATCGCGATTGATCCCGAACACGGGCCGGTGCTGCGTTATCGATCAGCGCTGGAGACCAACTCGGTTGAACACCCCCTCCCGAACGGTCTAACGGAGGCGCAGATGTACGCCTGCGTGGAATCGCACCTGTCTGATGCCGTCGCAGTGGTTCATCGGTGGCGGCCAGGTGATCTGGTCATCGTGAACAACCGGATCATGGTTCATGCTCGGCAGCCGTTCACCGGCCGGCGGGTAATGGCCCGCTACCGGTACGACGATCCGCATTACCGGACCGTCATACTCGGCCGATGAGGTTCGTCCGTCTCCCCGCACCGGTGCTTCGAGTGATCTCGCCGGTGATGCGGTGGTGGTGGCGTATCCGCAGGCCCACGACGTTCGGTGTCAAGGCTCTGTTGCTTCATCCCGACGAGCCCACCCGATTTCTTGTTGTCAGGCACTCGTACGCGGACACCCGCCGCTGGGGACTGCCGGGTGGGGGCTTTCGTCCAGAGCGTGAGACGCCTCAGCAGGCCGCTGCACGCGAGGTAGGTGAGGAGCTGGGCATTGCGATACCTTCGTCCTCGTTCACCGTTCTGGACACCGTTGCGACGGCTCTGGAGGCGAAGCGGGACACGTTGACCATTCTGATTGCCACTGCTCCCGCGAGGAGCGTCACCTGCTCGCCTGAGCTCGCCGAAGCCCGCTGGATCAGTAACCTTGACGAGCTTGGGGAGGCCCCGGTCTCAAGGTGGCTTCTGCTGTCGCTTCGGCGCGCAGGCATGGCTTCAGGCCCAGTCTGAGGTGCCGCTGGGCAACTTTTCCCTATAGCGTCTTCGGGGGGTATGTATATATTCGAGTTTCTACGGCTGGCTTAAACTGCCGCTCATCCTGCGGAAACGCTTGGTTACTGGGCTTGGTGACGTGGAAGTAGCCGTGGAAGGGGGGATCTGGAAGCCCCAGTCTGGAAGCCCCGGTCCGGAAGGGGTGCAGGATCGAGATCGCAGAACTGCTGCAAGGCAGTCAATCGGAGGCACACTGCGGATCTTCGTAGCAGTGTCACGAGTCCTCGCACGCTGAACCACCGCTCGCATGTCGAGATTCGTAGGTGGCCGGTAACCAAGCCAGTAACCTTCGCGAAGAGGCAGCTTCTCTACCTGCCAGCTCTGCCTCCAACAGCGGCAGGTTGAGCTCGAGCGCTCCCGCCGGTAAAATGGATGCCTGTCCAGGCTGTATCGGTAGCGACGAGACCTCGCCTTGTTCTACCTGACTTCCGCGTGCCTGCCGTTCTCGCCGAATCACCGAACCAAAGTTCGACGTCAGCATTCTCCTGCCCTTCGAATCGACGGGAATGCCGAGTGCTCGTCGCTGCGGCGAAGTCTCGCTACGGTCGGCACAGACGCCCTGGCCTGCGGTCTTAGCGGGCGGTGGGTGCGATGAGCTGCCGTGACGACTCGATACGGGTCACCGGCGAGCGGCGCGAGACGATCGACACGCGCCAGCTCGCGCACCTGCTCATCGCGATAGCCGACCGCAAGCGCGACCCCAGCGGGCCGCATCCGCGCCAGGGCGTCTACCGAATCGATGAGGCGGAGAGGGCGGACGGCAGATGACTTCGCGAAAGCAGACCAACCAGGGCGACAAGATCACTCGGGGTGGTCGAGCAGTGCTCTACCTTCGGGTGTCAGACCCGAAGCAGGTCAACACCGACTACGACCCCGAGGGGAACTCCATTCCAGCGCAGCGGAAAGCGTGCATGCAGCTGGCTGGCGAGCTCGGGCTGGAAGTAGTCGAGGAATACGTCGAGCCGGGCAAGTCCGCGAAGACGATCGACCGCAGGCCACGGTTCAACACGATGATGGAGCGCGTGCGGAAGCGGCGTGATGTCGATGCGATCGTCATCTACATGCGGTCGCGGATCTTTCGCAACGCGGCCGATGCGGCACTCACCCGAAGGGAACTCAAGCAGCTCGGTGTCTCGCTGCTGTCGGTGAAGGACCCGACCGCCGACTCGATATCCGGCGACATGCTGGCCGGAATCCTCGATGTGGTGAACGAGTACCAGTCCCGTGCGGCCGGGGACGATATCACCTACAAGATGGAGGCGAAGGCACAGCGGGGTGGGACGCCGAACCGGGCTCGGTTGGGGTACTTGAACGTGACCGAGACCGTCGAGGGTCGGCCCGTGCGGACGGTGATTCCCGATCCTGAACGGGCGCAGTTGGTCAAAGCGATCTTCGAGAAGTACGCCACCGGGCGGTTCACCTTCGTGCAGTTGCGCCAGGCTTCGATTGACGCAGGGCTGCGGACGCGGCCGACGAAGGCGTACCCAGCCGGGAGCGAACTGTCTATCCACGCCATAGGGAAGATCCTGCGGGATCGCTACTACCTGGGGAAGGTCCCCTACAAGGGGCAGGAGTACGAGGGACGGCATGAGGCCCTGGTGGCACCAGAGCTGTTCGAGCAGGTGCAGCAGGTGCTCTACCGGCAGCGGAACGCCGGTACGCGGGATCGCAAGTGGCAGCACTACCTCAAGGGGACCGTACGGTGCGCCCGCTGTCGGCGGCTCCTGACGTTGGAGCGGGCGAAGTCAAAGACGGGGCGGTTCTACTTCTACTACCTGTGCCTCGGTCGGGCTGAAGGAGCGTGCGACCTCCCCCGCCTGCAAGTCCCTGCGGTCGAGGACCAAGTTGCGGTGCATTCGGCGACACTCGGCATCGACCGCATCGAGGCTGACCGGGTTCGTACGGATCTTGCGTGCGCACTTGAAGCGGAGGGAGCGGTGACGACCGCTATGCGGCGTGAGCTTGAGCGGGAGCTTCGCCGGATCACGATCTCGGAAGAGCAGTGCGTCGAGCTCATCGGGCACCCCGACTGGCCGACGGACATGCTGACGGAGAAGATCCGCCGGCTGCGGGATCAACGGGAAGCCATCACGGCGAAGCTCAAAGACGCTCATTCAGACCGGCTCCAGTCAGCGCAGGGCGCCGTGGGACTGCTCCTTGAACTGCTTGCTTCGCCGAAGCGGGTCTACGTCGAGGCGTCTGATGACCAGCGGCGGACGCTCAACCAGATCTGCTTCGGAACGCTGTTCCTCGACAAAAGCCAATTCGGGCCGATGGTGCTCGGAGTCGAACACGGTGAGGCGGCGGGTCCAGTGATCAGGTTTATGGAGCGTAGAAACGCCAGTGGCGCGGCTCTTGCGAGCCGCGCCACTGGTAATGATTATCAACATCATCCGAGTCAGGATAATGCTCTCATTGTGCGCGAGGGGGGACTTGAACCCCCACGTCCATAATAGGACACTAGCACCTCAAGTCTATTTGGAGGGCAGCTTTGTCCGTTATGAGAGCCGTTCTCGCAGGTAAAACATACCATGATGTCGTTACTATTGGTCAACGGTGGGCATCAATAGTCATGGTTCTTAGATCCAAATGGCTGGTTTTTTGGCTGGCGGACGGCGCCCACATCTACCTTTGTTTCCGAGGCCCGCAACCGCAATAAGGACGCTATCCCGGGAGCCGAGGGAGGGGTCCCGGCTTTAGGCCGTATCTACGAGCCTGGTTGCCGGTCGAGGATGGTGGCCCCATGGCGGACTGCGAGCCGGCGGTAGCCGGTGGCGAGAACCTTCCACGAGCAAAGATGTGCGATACCCTGCTCGACGACCCAGCGGCGGCAGCCCCTCGGCGGCGGTCAGCTCGCGGTAGTCCGGCCTCCGATACGGGGTGAGCGGCACGACACCGCGATAGCCGAGGTCGCCGACCAGGCTCGGCCCGCTTCCAAGGAGATGACACTGAATACGGACGCCCTGCGATGGCTCATGCGGACCACAACGCTCGCGCTGGGCCTGACCCTCTTGGCCGGGTGCGCAATCGACAAGGGCACGGCGCTCGCCGCGGACTTCGAGGAAGACTGGGCCGACGCCCCCGATGTCGCGGAGATCGACACCCACGGCGACAACACGCTGCCCTTCGCCGGATCGGCGACTGGCACGCTGATTCTCGAGGACGGCGCTTCGACCGACCGCGTGGCCGAGCTGGCGAACGAGCTCGGGGAGTACATCGCCGACCACGACGAGGTCACCGGCGAGATCTCGGCGGACGGCATCACCTTCGCCGTCGCCCCGGACAGCGGGCGCACCGGTGACGTAGTGGCGCTGTGGGAGTCGCTGGCAGCTGACGACCGGGTGGCGAGCGGCCTCATCGGCAACGGATACCGGAACGAAGACGACTGGAACGTCGAGATCGTTGCGGTCGATGCCGCAAGCGCGCTGGCATTGTTCAAGGACATGGCCGCCGATGCCGACCTGTACCGGCCGTTCTCCTCGGCCGTAACGTATCTGCTGGTCAACACCAGGCAGGATACGAGGCCGTCGCTCAGGGTCGAAACCGGCCAGGACGGGAATGTCCCCGCCGCGGCGATCGCCGCCTATGAGGCGGTGGCCGCTGAGTACTCGGTCGTCAGCGCGGGCCTGGCCCCTGACCGCGCGGGCATCGTCGTGGCTGCGGGCACGGATCTGGACCAAGCCGGCGAACTCGCCCGGAGCGTGTCGCCGAACCTCGCGAACATCGAGGTCACCAGCGACAGTGGCACCTGATCCTCGCCGCTGTGACAACCGGCGCCCGACCAACCCCTTGCCCCCGGACTGCGTTCGGATGAACTCGTATCCCATGACGGCGAACCCGTGGGCGAAGTGGACCCACAGCAGCGCCTGCGTCACGGTGACGACCTCGGGCTTGGCCGGAGGCCGGGACGGTTCTGAGATGGGGTCTCCTCATGCCAGGGTCGGAAGTCGGAAGATCGGACCCACGCTACGTAGTGGGCGCCAAGGCACCCGGGAAAGCACTGAAGGAACCCGACACTCGGCAGGGCCGAAATGCTCTCGAACCCGGCCGAGAAAATCAGTCCTTGCTGGGGCCGGCAGTTCCCTGAAGCTGGGGGCCGATCCCCGCCGATATCGGGACGGCCGTGCCCAAGGGGCCTGACCCGCAGGCGTCGTCTCGACCAACCCGCCGGCACGACCCGCGGTCTGGGAAGGTTCTCGCCACCGGCCACCGCCGGCCCCTGCCGAGAAGAACCGGACACTTCAGGCTCGGATCAAACTCCAGATGTACCGCCATCACTCAAAAGCAGCTTTTGACTGAGCTTGGGGGACTGGGACCGGGGATTTCTGGTCGCAACCAGTGATAACCAAACCTGGATCATCAGTCATGAGATGTAACTACCTGTATATCCGGTTATGGTCTCTAACCACTTCAGAAGCTGATCGACGACTGCAGGGCGAAGGGCCGCCCGACCCGGAAGGCCCGCTTCTTCCGCTCGGTCGTGGAGGCGCAGACCAGGGATCTCGAGCGGCCGTCGCAGTGGCTGCGTTCTCTATGGGTGTCATCGGCTTCGGTTGCGGTAGTTGCGCATCTTGGCGCGGCTGCCGCAGATGCTCATGGTGCACCAGCGGCTGCGCCCGGCCGGGCTGCGGTCGTAGTAGACCCAGCGGCATTCGTGCGCGTTGCAGGCCTTGAGCCGGGGCCAGGTGCCGTCGGCGACCGCGGTGAGGATGCCGGTGGCAATCCGGGCGGTGAGCGCGGGCAGACCGGCCGGGCCCGGGGCCGGTTCGGGACGGGCCGACCCGTCGGCGCCGATGACCAGTCGCAGCGGCGCCGCGGCGAGCAGCTCGTCGAGCGCGGCCTGCGTCGCGGACGGCACGTCGATGCCGGTGTGGGCCTGGCACACCTCCCGGAGCGCCTCGCGCAGCCGCCGGGCCCCGTCGACGTCCGCTTCGTCGAAGACAAGGTCGTCGAGGCCGTGCCCGGAGCAGAACCCCGCGAGGTCGCCGACGGTTCGCAGGGCATCGCGGTCTTCTTCGATGTCGATCGTGTTGACGAGGTCTTGGAGGATCACCAGCGCCTCCGGTGCCGGGGCGCGGTCGCCTGGCTGCCGCATGGACCCGACGTTACCACTATGGCACTATCAACAAGTAACCGTTACCTGAAGGAGCCTCATGGTAGTAACATCTCCAGGTCTGCTGCGTCGCAACCGCGACTTCCGCCGCTTCTGGACCGGGCACACCCTCTCGGTGGCCGGCACCCATGTCACCGCCGTCGCCCTCCCGCTGCTGGCGACCCTGACCATGGACGCAGGCGCCGCAGGCGTCGCCGCGATCGCCACCGCCGCGTACCTGCCGAACCTCCTGCTGCCCCTGCTCGTCGGCCACTGGCTCGAACAGCGCCGCCGCCGCCGCATCCTGGTCGCCACCGACCTTGCCCGCGCCGCCGTCCTCCTGGTCGTCCCCGCCGCCTACCTCCTCGACGCGCTGTCGGTGCCGCTCCTGGTCGCGGTCGCGTTCCTCGTCGGATCGGCGAGTGTGGTCTTCGAGATCGGCGGCTTCGCCTACGTCCCGACCCTGGTCGACGAAGAGGACCTCGGCGCGGCCAACCGCGACATCCAGGGCTCGTCCACGGCCGCGCAGGTCGCCGGCCCCGGCCTCGCCGGCGGCCTCGCCCAACTGGCCGGCCCCGCGCTGGCGATCGTGATCGATGCCCTCAGCTACCTCGCCAGCGCGATCGGCGTGGCCGGGGCCCGTCGATCCGAACCCGCACCGCCCCAGCCCGAGCAGCGGCTCGGCATCTTCAGCGGCATCCGCACGATCGCTGCGAACCCGTTCCTGCGCGCGCTCACCGCGCACGCCATGCTCTACAACGGCGCCGCGCAGATCCTGACGGTGAACCTGATCGTGTACGCCGTCAACGACCGCGGCCTCAGCGCCGGCATGTACGGTCTGGCCCTCAGCGCCTCGGGCGCGGGCGCCTTCGTCGGCACCATGCTCGCACTGCGCCTGGCCGGGCGCTTCGGATTCGGCCACGCCTTCGCGATGTCGCTGACGTTCTCGACCGGGCTGCCGCTTCTGCTCGCGCTGCTCCCCGGCGACGGGGCGGTGCTGGCCTCGGGGTTCACGGCCGTCATGTTCGCGGCCGGGATCGGGCTCGGCTCGGCGAACGTCCTGTCGGTCACCCTGCGCCAGGTCGTCGCCCCCGGGGCCCTGGCGCGCACCAACGGCGGATACCGCGTCCTCACGTTCGGCGTGCTGCCCTTGGGAAGTCTGATCGGCGGACTCATCGGATCGACCGCCGACAGCCGCATCGGCGTCGCCGTCGGCACCGCGGGACTCGCGATCTCGGCCCTGCCCATGTTCGCCCGGCGCATCCGCGCCCTGCACACACCCCAGGACGCCAAGCCCGCCCCGACCCCAAACCCCGACCCCGTGGCAGCCGCCCGATAACCACCACCCGCACCTGTTCGAGTCCGGACTCAGGCTGACGAAGGCAACGGCAGAGTTGACCTGCTCCGCATCGACGAGCTCGGCTACATGCAGCTCTGGTGGAGGCCGCCCGCAGCGGCGTCAGTGGCGTCGGAATGCAGAGCGTGGCCTGACCGGCTCGGTGCGCAGGATCGTGCTCCATCGGGAGCGGCGCCGTCCCGTGGCCGGTCCGGTCCGAAGGTGAGGACCGCGCCGCTTGCGCCCGGCTGGTGCAATTATCGCTCGGACGTCGGTCCCTTATAGCGTTGCGGTCGGACCGGCGGACCGCAGGAGAGCGAGCGCCGCTTGCTTGGCGTGCTCGGCTGCGTCGGCGTCGCCGTGGTGGTCGGCGAGGACCGTGGCGCCCGTCAGCAGGGTCAGCAGTTGCCGGCCCAGGCGGGCCGGGTCGGATGCGCCCGAGCGGGCCGCGATCCCGGTCAGCAGGTCGAGGCGGTGGTCCAGGAGTCGGGCGGCCACGGCGCGCGCGGGGCCGGCGTGGTGCTGCGTGGCCGCGTTGAGGATGGCGCAGCCCCGGAAGTCGGGCTCGGCGTGCCAGCGTGCAAGGACGTCGAACACGGCGGCGAGCTGGTCGGTGGGATCGGCGCCGGCGTCGACCGCGTCGTCGAGCGACCGCGCCAGTCGGTCGTGGCGGGCATCCAGGACGTCCTGCACGAGCCCGTCCTTGGAGCCGAAGTGGCGGTACAGCGTCTCTTTGGAGATGCCGATGGCCGCGCAGAGCTTTGCCACCCCGATGCCGTCGAGGCCGCGCTGATAGAGCAGGACGGTGGCCGCATCGAGGATGGCCGCGCGGGTCTGGGCGGGATCGAGCACGGCGCCTTTGGGAACTGGCATGCCACACATGGTACCGATCGGTTCGAAGCTGCTGCTAGCCTCACATCGAACTGATCGGTACCATCTGAGAGGCGCGCATGTCGACCGACTTCCTCGTAAGCGACCCCCTGCCCACGGTCACGCCGGTGGCGAGCACCCCAGCGGTGACCTTCACCAGCGGCGGCGAGACGCTGCTGGGCGTCCTGCACGTGCCGGCCGGCCCCGGCCCGCATCCGATCGCGGTGCTGCTGCACGGGTTTCCAGGGAACGAGCGCAACTTCGACCTCGCCCAGGCGCTGCGCCGGGCCGGATACGCGGCACTGGTGTTCCACTACCGCGGCTCTTGGGGCGTGGGCGGTTCCTGGTCATGGCGCAACGTGCTCGACGACGCCGCCCGCGTGGCGGCCGCGGTGCGCGAGCGCGAGTTCTGCTCCACCCACCGCCTCGATCCCGGGAAGGTGGCGGTCGTGGGCCACAGCCTCGGTGGTTTCGCGGCGCTGATGGCGGCTGCCGCTGATGCGGCCGTCGGCGCGGTCGTCTCAGTAGCCGGCTTCGACTTCGGCGCGGCGGCCTCGCTCAGCCGTGCGGATCCGGCGCAACGGTCCGCGTATGTCGAGGACTGGGACGGCGAGCTGCTGCCGCTGCGGGGCACCAGCGGCGAGGCGCTCGTCGCCGAGATGGAGGCCGCCGGGCAGGCGTGGAGCCTGGCCCGGCTCGCGCCCCGCCTGGCTGATCGGCCGGTCCTCCTGATCGGCACCGGCCGGGATCCCGTCACACCCGCCGAGTTGCACCACCGGCCGCTGGTCGCGGCGTATCGAGCACATCCGGTCGGCCGACTGGAGGACCGGGTCTTTCCGACCGATCACGCGCTGTCCGATCACCGCCTCGAGCTGGCTCGCACCATTGTGGACTTCATCGGCCGGCACCTGCGGACGTCCTCGTGACCGAGAACGCTTGGCGATCAGCGCGACTCGCGCTGGGGACCGCGTCGGCACTGGGGCTCGGCCGTTTCGCCTACGGGCTGGTGCTGCCGGCCATGAGCGACCAGCTGGGGTGGAACCTGACCCAGGCCGGCGCGATGACCACAGCGAACGGCTTCGGCTACCTCGTCGGCGCGATGACCACGGCCGCGGTGTCCCGGAGGATCGGCACCGCTGCGACGTTCCGACTGGGGATGGTCCTGTGCGCGGTCGCGCTCGCCGCCACCGCCGCGAGCGGCGAGTACCCCGCACTGCTCGCTGCCAGGGCCCTGGCCGGGTTCGCCGGAGCGCTCGTATTCGTCGCCGGGGCCGTCATGACACCGACCATCGTCTACTTCGCCGGCACGGGACTCGGGATCGCACTCAGCGGCGCGGCCCTCCCGCTCCTGCTCGACCAGCACCCCGAACGCTGGCCGCTTGCCTGGGCGGGACTCGCCGCGGCGGGCGGCCTGGCCGCGGCGGTGAGCTGGACCGCCGCCCGTCCCCCCGAAACCTCCGCAAGCAACACGCATACGGCCGCAGGCCATCGACTCTGGGCGGTCGCGGTCGCATACCTGCTGTTCGCCGCCGGCTACATCACGTACATCACGTTCCTGTCCGCCTACCTCGCCGACCGGCACGCGACGACGACGCAGACGACGCTCACCTGGACACTGCTCGGTGTCGCGGTCATGGCCGCACCCGCCCTGTGGCAGCGGCATATCGCTCGGCGGCCGGGCGGTCGGCTCCTCGCCGTTCTGCTCGGCGTCATCGCTGCCACCGCCGCACTCCCGCTGCTCGCACCCGCCCAACCGGTCGTGATGACGTCCGCGCTCGTCTACGGCGCGACCTTCATGGCCGTCCCGGCCGCGGTCACCGCGCTCGTGGGGGCCGCCACGCCGCCGGAGCGGCTGACCGGCACCATGGCGGTCTTCACCGCCGTATTCGCCGCCGGACAGACGGCGGGCCCCTGGCTCGCCGGCGCACTCGCCGACCACACCACCCCCGGTGCCGCCCTGGGTTGGACCGCTGTGCTCTGCGGCCTGGGCGCACTCCTGTCCGCGACCACCGTGACGCCCAGATCGTCCCCAGCCGTAAAGGAACGAGCCATCGAGCCCGCCAACCGCACGATATGATCCCCGATCCATGAGCTGGCTCAACGACTCACAGGACAGACCCTGGTTCGTTCGGATCGCTTTCACGGTGGCGGTAGGTTGTCTGCCATGCCTGAACTCGGACCTGTCGCCTGGCCGCCCGACCCGATCAAGACCGAGCGGCTCGTGCTTCGCGAGCCCGAGGTGGGAGACAGGGCGGCGATCATCGAGCTGTTCACCTCCCCCGAGGTAGGCGCTTACATCGGCGGCCCTCGACCGCGTGAGGAGTTCGAACGTGCGATGCCCCAGGTCCCGAAGCGGCGTCCCGGCCTGTTCGCGGTCGATCTCGACGGGGCGATGATCGGGATCGTCACGCTTGACCGTCGCGATCGCGAACATCCGGTCCACGTCCGCCCGGGGGCCTCGGAGGTTGAGCTGGGGTACATGTTTCTGCCGCAGGCGTGGGGAAACGGGTACGCTGCCGAGGCGTGCGCGGCCGCACTGGAGTGGTGCGCCCGAGCATTGCCCGGCGAGCCGGTCGTGCTCACGACGCAGACCGCCAACGAACCCTCGTTGCGCCTGGCGGCGAAGCTGGGGTTCACCGTAGTGAAGCGGTTCGAGGAATGGGACGCCGAACAGTGGTTCGGCGTCTGGACCCCGCTCACGTCGTCCGATTGAGCGAGGCGGACCGGCGATCGCGCGGGCCCGCTCGAACGGGAGGCTGCCGCGGCCGGGCACGACACGGTCTTTTCCATGCAGCTGGCAGGTGTCGACCCGGCCGATCCGGGTGCCGAGCAGCGCAAAGCCCGCAACATCGCCACCGCGGCCAAGCGGGCCGGTCTCACGCAGATCATCCACACCTCCGTGTCCGCGACCGGGTGGCGCAGCCAGCACCCGGGCTACGAGCTGGGCGACCTGATGACGGCGTACTGGGACGAGAAGGAGGCCGCCGAGGACGCGATCCGGCAAGCGGGCCTGGACCACTGGACCATTTTCAAACCCGCCTTCTACATGGACAACTTTCTTCCCGCCAGGCAGGACACCCAGTCCCCCGGCCTGGCCGAGGGCAAACTGATCACGGCTACGAGCCCGCAGGCCAAGCTGGCGCTCATCAACGCCGACGACTTCGGTGCAGCCGTCGCCGCCGCCGTGGCCGATCCCGTGGAGTTCCGCGAAGCCGAGATCGAGTTCTCAGGCGACGTATTGACCTTCCCTGAAATCGCGGACGCGCTCTCCAAAGCCGCTGGCCGCGAGATCACCGCCGTCTCCCTCTCCTGGAAGGAGCAGGAGCAGCGCTTGGGCGCACCCTTTGCGGACAGCCAGGTCTGGAACGACCGCGTCGGATACCCCGCGCGCCCGCACCACGCGGCCCGCTACGGCCTGACCACGACCACGTTTGCGCAGTGGGCCGCACGGCAGGACTGGACCATCCCGACTGCCTGAACCCAGGCGGGCTATTGGTCGAGTGCGATGTGGTGGTGTTCGGGTTCGGTGCGGGTCTGGTAGAGCTCGATGTAGTTGCGGGCGATGACGTCGGGTTCGGCGTCGGGGTGTCCGGCGCCGATCCAGGCGGTGATCGCGAGGTGGGCGACGTAGACGCCGTGTGCTTTGAGTTCGTTGTGCAGGTTCAGGGTCCAGTTGCGGAGCCCGGCCGCGGCGACGTTGATGTTGGCCAGGAACGGGACCGGGTCGATCGAGCCGCCGCCGGTGGTGATGAGGATCGTGCCGTCCTTCGCCGTGATCATGTCGGGGGCGACCTGCTTGACCGCCGCGATCGCGCCGAGGTAGAAGTCGAACTGCGGCTGCAGGTTCTCCGGGGTCACGTCCAGGACGCCGGCCGCGCCCAGGGTCGCATCGGCGGGAGAGAACTCCAGGACGTCGATGCGCCCGAAGCGGTCCTTGATCTGCGTGAACGCTGCGGCGATGGTCTCGGGCCGGGTGATGTCGGCGGTGAATCCGGCGGCCTCGATGCCCTCGCCTTCGAGCTTGGCGGCGAGGGCGTCGAGCTTCTCGGCGCTGCGGGCGAGGAGGGCGACGGTGAAGCCCTTGGCGCCGAAGGCGCGGGCGATCTCGTATCCGAGGCCGGGACCGGCCCCGACGATGGCGATGACGGGCATGATGGTGCTCCTTCTGTTCGGTGTTCAGCGGTCGGTGGTGGGTGTTGCGGGCGCGACCTGGTCGGCCTCGCCCTGGTCGGTGCCGCCGGGGAGGGCGCAGGCGCCGGTCTCGGGGTCGCAGTAGCCCTCGGCTTCGGCCGTGATCAGGTACAGCGGCGGGTCGGTCGTCGTCGCGGCGTCAGCCATTGACCTGCTCCCATGCCTGCTCGATCGCGGCGGCGTACTCGCCGGTGCTGACCGCGCCGGGGATCCCGAGGCGCTTTCCCAGGACGGTGAACGGGACGCCCCGAGCGCCGAGCTCCAGGGCTTCGGCGTGGTCGGCACGGACCGCCGCGGCGTACCGGTCGCTTCCCAGGACGTCGCGGATCTCGCCGGAGGGGATGCCGAGCTCCTCGCCGAGGCGGATGAGCGTGGCGTGTCCGAAGGCCCGGTAGTCGCCGCGGAAGACCTCGGCCTGCATCGCACGCAGGTACTCCCAGGCGCGGCCGTGCTCGGCCCCGAGGTGGATCAGCCGCAGCATGTCGCCGGTGTTGCCCGCGGGCCGGTCGATCGCGAAAGGAAGTCCCTCGGCCGCAGCCAGGCCGGCCATGCGCTGCTCCATCGCCCTTCCCTGCGCGGCCGAGACGCCGTGCTTGGCCGTCAAGAACTCCAAGGTGGGGACCACCGCGCTGCTCGCGTGCGGGTTGATCTCGAAGGTGCGGACGCTCACGTCGATCCGATCGGCATGCGGCGACTGCGCTATCGCGGCTTCCAGGCGGTGCTCGCCGATGTAGCACCAGGGGCAGAGCACGTCTGCCCAGACGTCGACGACCAGTCGGGTCGAGGGCTCGGTCGCGGTTCGCGTGGCCATGGGAGGACCGCCTTCCTGTATCTTGAGTGGTGCCTCAAGATATGACTGTAGCATCTAAATTGAGGGCATCCTCAACATGTGATGGGAGGGACATGACCGACGCGAAGCCTTCGTCCACGGCATGATCGAGCTCCAGCGGCAGGACCCGGCCCTGAACGACGCCGTCCTGCTCCGCTACCCTGACGCCGTCGCGCTCCTGGGCATCTGCGAGCACTCGACCGCCCTCGGCAAGGACCTGGTCCGCCAGGCCCACCGCGACGGCGTCCTCTCACCCGACTTCACCGAAGCCGACATGCTCAACCTGCTCTGGCTCGCCGGCATCGCCAGCCGCGAAACCCACGCCCCCCACGGATGGCAGCACACCCTCGAACACGCCCTCGCCGCAGCCTGGCTCTGACACGGACAACCCAGATCCACCACCGGACCGGGTACACCTCATGCCCGGACTGCGCCGAACCCGACCGAGTCGAGTCCGAACAAGAGCCGATTCGCTCAGTCGAAGGTGACTACCACTTTCGGGTAGCCCATCGAGAGGACGATGTTCACCTCGGAGTCGAGCAAGTCGCCGAAGGGGACCTCGACCGGCTGCTTGTGGACGGCGACGATGCCGAGGGTCGCGTTGTGCTTGGCGTTGGCGAGCGCGGTGGCGATCACCGCCGGGGCGCCGGCAGCGTCGAGGTAGACGTCGGTGCCGGCGCGGGGCTTGCCGAAGGCGGTGGCGCCCTTGCCGTGCAGCTCGGTCAGGCGCTCGGCGACGTCCTCTTCGGCGGAGTTGATCACCGAGTCGGCGCCGATCGCGAGGGCCTTCTCGAGGCGCGAGGGCTGGATGTCGATGACGGTGACGTGCGAGGCGCCACTGAGTTTGAAGCCGATGGCGGCGCCGAGGCCGATCGGGCCGGCGCCGAAGACGGCCTTCGCGAGATCGGCCTGGCGGTTCCCGACGCGATCGCGGTCATGGGCTTCGACGATGCCGGTTACGGCGCGTACGCGATGCCGCCGCTGTCCAGTGTTCGCATCGACGCTGAGGAGTTCGGGCTGCGGGCCGCGCGGGACGCGCTCGGCCAGGACCACACCGGTGTCCCGCGACCGGGCGCGGCCGTCATCGAACGCGCCTCCGTTTGAGCCTGCCGCCCGTGGGTGCAGGCGAGGAGCCGAGGTGATGAGGACCAGCGCACGCGATTGCCTGGTGTTCCGGCGATCGGCGACTGGTCCTCACCCGGTGGAGCTGTATTTCTAGGCCATGGCGTCGCGGACCTTGGCGGTGTCCACGAACTGCTCGAAGCGCACGATCAGCCCGCCCCGGACGGTGAAGTGGTGGGCGACGCGGACGTCGATCGGTTCGCCGGTGGCCTTGTTGGCCGCGGTGTAGCGGGCCAGGACCACGACGTTCTCGCCGTCGACCACATAGACGTCGTCGTGGGCGGTCCAGTCGATCCAGTCGGCGCCGAGGCGCTCCATCACGTTCGCGGTGACGCCTTCGGGCGTGCGGTAGATCCCCGCGAGCGGGAAGCCCGCCATCTCGGTCCACTCCACGTCCGGTGCGAGCGTGGCGCGCAGCGCCTCCAGATCGCCTGCGGCGGAGGCCAGGTACTGGCGGCGCACGACGTCCCGCGGTGCGGTCGAGGCCTCGAACTCGTTCAGCCCCATGCCATCTCGCCCTTCGCGACCTTGCCGCCGATCTGGGCGGCGACCAGGAGTTGCGCGTCCGGGTAGCGGCGGACGAGCTCGCCGGTGACGGCCTCGCCGTTCGGCTGGTCCTTGAGGACCTCCTCGAACGCGTTCAGGTAGTCGCGGGTGTAGCGGACGGCCTCCACGGTCGCGGCCGCGCCGGGAGCGCGGTGGCCGGGCACGACCAGGGCCGGGTCGAGGGCCTCGATCTCGTCGAGCACCCGGCGCCAGACGGCGCGGGCGGCCTCGTCGGTGTCGGCGGTCCACACGTGCTGGCCGGAGAAGACGAGGACGCCGCCCAGGACGGCCCGCTGCTCGGCCTGCCACAGGTAGTGGCGGTCGGCGAGCCCGGGGGCGCCGCCCTTGAGCTCGAAGCGGTGGCCTTCGAGGTCGATGTCGCCGTCGAGGACGTCGAGGTCGACCAGGCGGGTGGGCAGGTTCGCGCCCGAGGACGCCCAAGCCTTCAGCTTGCCTTCGTACGAGTGCTTGATGTGCTCGATGACCGGCGCGGTGGCGACGAAACGGGCGTCGGGGAAGGCGTCGGCGAGGACTTCGGCGCCGAAGTAGAAGTCGGGGTCGCCGTGGCTGATGTAGACGGTGGTGAGCGTCTTGCCGGAGTCCAGGACGGCAGCAGCGAGGCGGTGGCCGTCGGCGCGGGTGAACCCGGCGTCGACCAGCAGCGCCTCGGACTCGCCGGTGACGAGTGTGGCGGTCTTGGCCGGGTTGCCGGCCGGGAAGTCCAGGTCATGGATGTGGAAATCGAGCGCGGCCATGAGTGCTCCTCGTATCGCGTGCGGGTCCCGCGCGGCACGGGAACCGTTCACCTGACACAACAGTATCTGAGTAGTCAGATATTTCCTTCTGCTCGTCCGCAGCGTGGATCACACCCGGCGGAGCACTCCCGACTATCGCAGACGCCCGACCGCGTCGCCCGCCGAACGACTGAGAACCCGCAGGTCCTCGACGAACACTTCGCGGTGCTCGGCGGGCAGCGGCTCCAGGAAGTACCGGCGGACGTTCTCCACGTGGACGCGGGAGGCCTCGACCGCCTTCGCCTCACCGGCCTCCGTCAACCGCACCATGCGCCCGCGCCGGTCGTCCGGGTTGGCGCCGCGCGCGACCAGGCCCGCGGCCTCCATCCTGTCGATCAGCCGCGTCACCCCGCCGGTGGTCAGCACCTGCTCGCGGCTGATCGCGCGCATCGGCAGGCCCGCCTCGCCCGCGCGGGCCAGGATCAGCAGCACCTCGAACATCAGGTGCGAGATCCCGCACGACTCCTCGATCGCCCGCCCGAGCACGTGCTCCAGCCGGTTCGCCGCCCCCAGGAACCGCCCGAACGCCACCACCAGCTCATTGCCGGCGGCCTCCTTCGCCGACCCGATCGCCTCGCCCACAATGACCTCCCGTAGCCGCCGTCAACCCTACGAGACCAGAACGGATACCACCACTCTGGCCGGTCTAGCGAAGCGACCTCGCCGGCTCCCGACGGACCCGAGCGCCTCTGGGCGCCCGGCACAGCCTTCGGGACCCGCTGGCGCCATGGGCACGGAGCCAGAAGTTCGAGGGCGGAGTGAGCGTTTCGGTTCGCCGGGTGAACCGCAATGTCGGCGTCGTCGTAACCGGCCACGGATACGTCGGCGTTGGAGAGTCCCCGCTCACTGACCGCCTGGAGCACCTTGCGGGCGCGTTCATGGCTGCCGACGAGGATCACGGTCGATCGCGGCGAGGCGAGCAAGTCCTCGACTACGCTCTCGGGCAGGCCTTCGGTGTCTGCGCGAGGGCCTGGTCGACCTGTACCGGCGCGCCGGGGCCGCCGCCGGGCACGCGCCCGAACACCTCACCGTCGGCGTCACCAGTCACTGCTTTGTGGGCGAGTCGACCGAGCAGGCCCTGGACGAGCTCTTCCCGTACTGCCGGCGCTACCTCTAGCCGGAGACCAACGGCGGCAGGGGCTTCCGCGCCGACCGCGCCGCCATGACCCAACTGGCGGCCCGCCGCGGCGCGCTCATGGTCGGCGGGACCGGTCGAGGTTGCCGAGAAGATCCTCGACCTCCGGGCAGCGCTCGGCATCGACAGGTTCCTCGGCCAAGTCGACCTCGGCGGCATGCCCGCCGACATGGTCGCGGCCTCGATCAACCGCTTCGGAGCGACCGTCGTCTCGGCAGTCCGCCACGTCCTCGACACCCAGAAAGGCCGAACCCGATGCACGTCACCGTCTTCGGCGCCACCGGCGCAATCGGCTCGCTCACCGTAGAGTCGCTTCTGAAACGCGGCCACACCGTCACCGCGTACGCCCGCAACCCGAAGAAGATCCCCACCTCCTGGGGCGACCGCGTCCGCACCGTGATCGGCGAGATGTCCGACGCCGAGGCGATCGACAACGCCGTGGCCGGGGCCGACGCGGTCGTCAGCGCCCTGGGTCGGCACCCCCGGCCTCTCGGACCCCCGCGAGCGGCCCACGTTCCAGACTCGGCTGATCGGCTTCATGGGACGCAACCTCCTGCCGCGCGCCTTCCGCGAGCTTCTCGGTATGAGCGACCTGATCAAGAACTCCGGCCTCCACTGGACGATCGTCCGGTTCACCGCACCCAAGGACACGCCACCGACAGGGGAACTCCGGGTCGGCTTCTACGGCACCGACCGGATCGGCTTCGCCGTCTCCCGCGCCGACATCGCCGCCTTCGTCGCCATCGCCTCCTTGATTCGGTGGGTTGAGCGTTACAGCTGCAGTTGGGTGTAGAGGGCTTCGAGGTCGCCGGAGACCTGGGACTTGACCCAGCGGGTGGTGTCGTCGGCGAGGACTTCGTGGGCTCCGGCTTCGATGCCGTCGAGCGCGGCCGCGGCGACGTCGCGGGAGTCGGACTTGGGCGCGTCGAGACCTGCGGTCATGTCGGTGTCCACGTAGGCGACGTGGAGTCCGGTCACGCCGATGCCGCGCGGTTGCAGGGCCAGGCGCAGGGAGTTGGTCTGCGACCACAGCGCGGCCTTGGAGGCGCTGTAAGGGGTGCCGTCGGCGAGCCACGACAGTGCGGAGTGGACGTTGAGGATCCGGCCGCCGCCGTTGCGTTCGATGATCGGGGCGAAGGCCCGGGTGACCAGCAGCGGGCCGTAGAAGTTGGTCTCCAGGTCCCGGCGCACGTCCTCCATCGGGGAGTCGAGGTATGAGGCGCCGGTCGCGGCGCCGGCGTTGTTGATGAGGATGGTGACGTCCTGGGCCTGCTCGGCGGCGGCCGCCACCGACGCCGGGTCGGTGACCTCGAGCGCGAGCGGGACGGCACCGGGGTGCGCGACCGTTCGCGGGTCGCGGGCCGTGGCGTAGACCTTGGCGGCGCCGCGTACGAAGAGCTCCTCGACGATGGCCTTGCCGATGCCCCGGCTGCCGCCGGTGACGAGGACGGCTGCGCCCTTGATCGCTGTCATGACTACCTCCTGAAACTGGCTCCCGAAATTGGGAAACCGATCGGTTTCAACAACTGTAAACCGATCGGTTTTCTCATTGAAGGGTTTGTGGCGCATGCAACCCTCGCATTCGTCAGTTCGCGGACGCGGCCCCTTTGCGGGTGAGGAGGTCGGCCAGAACGTCGGGCCGTTCCAGGGCGATGAAGTGGCCGACGCCCGGGACCTGCGTGAACTCGGCATCGGGCAGCAGCGCCCGGTTCGCCTCCCGGTCCGAGGGCCGGGACCAGTCCTGCTCGCCGTAGACGAGGTGGACGGGCGCTTCGACCTCGCGGTAGCGGGAGCGGGCCGCGATGAGGCTCGGGAGGTTGCGGTAGACGCCGCGGGCGACGGTCGGGTAGCCGGGGCGTGTGCCGACGTGGAGGAGTTCGTCCACGTAGTCCTCGTGGAGGGCGGTCGTGTCGCCGAGTCCGCCCTGGAGGATGGCGCGGAAGAGCGGCTTGGGCTCGACTCCGGCGATCACGGGGCCGATGAGCGGGGCGCGGGCGCCGCCGGTCACGGCGCGGGCGAGGAAGCTGGAGCGGGCGATGCCGCCGCGGAAGTCGTAGGTGTTGACCGCGATGACGCGGCGGATCCGCTTGGGCAGGTCGGCGGCGGCGGTCAGGGCGAGCGTGGCGCCCATGGACTCGCCGAGCAGCGTCACGTCGCGGAGGTCGAGCTCGGTCAGGAGCCGTTCGACCCCGGCGCGCATCGCGGGCTCGTCGTAGGAGGCGGCGGGCACGATCTCGGAGTAGCCCATGCCGGGCAGGTCGAGGGCGTACACGGTGTACCGGTCCGCGACCAGCGGGATGAGGGCGCGGAAGTGCTCGGCCTGGGTGCGCACGGTGTGCAGCAGGACCAAGGGCGCGCCGCGGCCCGCCTTGAGGTAGCGCAGCGCCCCCTCGCGGGCGTGGCGTGGCGCGATGGTGTGGCTGGTCGTCCCCGGGATGCGGATGGTGGGACGCGGACTTTCGGTCGACATTGCGGTGCTCCTCGGACTCGATTGGAAACCGATCGGTTTCAGCAAGTGTAAACCGATCGGTTTCCTGAATGCAAGTGATGTACACCGATCGGTTTTCTTTTTTCCGCAACCGCGCTAACCTGGCACGATGACGACAGACGTGAAGCCCAGTTCCCGCGAACGGCTGCTGGAGGCGGCGGCGACGCTCACCTACCGCGAAGGCGTCAACATCGGCATCGAGGCGCTGTGCAAGGCGGCCGGGGTGTCCAAGCGCTCCATGTACCAGCTGTTCGCCGGCAAGGACGAGCTCCTGGCCGCCAGCCTGGAGCGGCGCGCCTCGGCGTACGTCGCGGGCCTCCTGCCCGCCGCGGACGACGGCCGCGCGGCCCGCGACCGGATCGCCCACGTCTTCGAGCGGGTGACCTCGCAGTCGGCCGACCCGGAGTTCCGCGGCTGCCCCTACCTGTCGGCGGAGATCGAGCTCAAAGACCCGGACCACCCCGCGAGCCGGGTGGCACGGCAGGTCAAAGCCGACTTGACCTCCTTCTTCCGCGCCGAGGCCGAGCAGGGAGGGGCGGGCGATCCGGACTTCCTCGCCCGGCAGCTCACCCTGGTCTTCGACGGTGCCAGCGCCCGCGCCGGCATCGGCGCCGAGCACCTTGACGGCTTCCTCGCCCCCACGGTGGCCATCCTGCTCGACGCAGCCGGCGTGCGCTGACACCGGCGACCCCGGCCGGCGGCTCGTGCGGTGGTCGGCCGAACCCGGGGCGGCCCCGCACGAGGCCCTCAAGCTCCTCGGCTCGTGGTCGGCCCCGAGTCCAAGGCCATGTTCGGCGAGTTGCGAGCGCGCTGGCGCTGATGGTCAACCCGCTGAACAGAACATCGCCCGAGCCCCTTGCCCGGAAGGGACCGGCTTGTTATGTTGGGACTCAAAACTAACTAAGCGGTTACCGGTCCCCACCGCCCCGGCCACTCCTCTCTCCCTTTTGGAGCACTCGTGCGACGACGCACCCTCGCCGCCTCACTCGGCGCCGCCGCTGTCGCGGCCGCCTCCGTTCCCGCCGGCGCCCAAGCCAAAGCCTCCGGCCACTGCGAAGACGCCTACACCTGGCGCAACGCGATCGTGAACGGCGGCGGCTGGGTCCCCGGCATCGTCTTCAACGAGACCGAGGCCGATCTCATCTACGCCCGCACCGACATCGGCGGCCTCTACCGCTGGCAGGAGGGCTCGCAGACCTGGAAGCCACTCCTGGACTGGATCGGCTGGGACCACTGGGGCTGGACCGGCGTCGTCTCGGTCGCGACCGACCCGGTGGAGCCGAACCGCGTGTACGCGGCGGTCGGGACCTATACGAACGACTGGGACCCCACCGACGGCGCGGTCCTCTACTCCGACGACAAGGGTGAGACCTGGGGCGCCGCCGAGCTGCCGTTCAAGCAGGGCGGCAACATGCCCGGCCGCGGCATGGGCGAGCGCCTGGCCGTCGACCCGCACGACAACGCGAACGTCTACTTGGGAGCCCCGAACGGCAACGGCCTGTGGCGGTCGGTCGATCACGGCCGCACCTGGTCCGAGGTCGCCGACTTTCCCAATCCCGGGAACTTCGTTATCACCCCCGGCGACCCCTACTCCGGCGACAACCAGGGCGTCATCTGGGTCGAGTTCGCCGATGACGGCCGGATCTTCGTCGGTGTCGCCGACCCGGCCGACCCGCTCTACGTCTCCGCCGACCGGGGCGCGACCTGGCAGCCCGTCCCCGGCGCGGCGGCCGCGCTCGGAACCGCCGACGGCAACCGCACCATCCCCAAGCAGGCCGCGATCGACCACGAGAACGGCCACCTGTTCATCGTCACCAGTTGGGATCCCGGCCCCTACAACGGCCCGCCCGCCACCGGCCGGGGCGGCTCGATCCAGCGCCTGTCACTGGCCACCGGCGAGTGGACCGATGTCACCCCCGCGTACGACCCGCTCGGCACCATCCCCGGGTTCGGCGGCCTCACCGTCGACCGCCAGCGACCCGGGACGCTGATGGCCGCGACCGAGAACCACTGGTACCCCGACGAGATCCTGTTCCGCTCCACCGACTCCGGCGCGACGTGGCAGACCAGCTGGGACTACGCGTGGGACGCGAACTGGTCGTGGCCGCCGCAGCGCACCGACCGGTTCACCCTGGACCCCACTGGAAACGAGTGGCTGACGTTCGGCAAGACCGACGACGGACCGGCCTACGCGATCAAGCACGGCTGGATGATCGACGCCCTCTCGATCGACCCGCACGACTCCGACCGGATCATGTGGATCGGCGGGACCATCTGGGGCACCGAGCAGCTGACGGCCTGGGACGAGCAGGGCCCGCTCGTCGGCTGGGACGACGCCGCCGGACACCAGGTGCCGCTGCCGGTCGAGCCGTTCGAAGTGGGCATCCGCGTCCACGGCATCGAGGAGACCGCGGTCCAGGACATCGCCGCACTCGGCGGAACCCTCGTCTCGGCCATGGGCGACCTCGGCGGGTTCGTCCAGACCGACCTCGACCAGCCCGGCGCCATGATCCGCCGCCCGAACTGGACGTCCGGCCGCAGCCTCGACTTCGCCGGCCTGAACCCCGACGTCGTCGTCGGCACGGGCGACGTCGAAGGCGACGTCGACGGGCATGTGGGCGTCTCCCTCGATCGCGGCGCGACCTGGTCGACCACGACGCGTCTGGACGGCGTCGCCGGCGGCGGCAACGCGGGCACCGTCGCGGTGAGCGCCGACGGCGCGGTGATCGTCTGGTCTCCCGGCTCGACCGCACCGGTGTTCAGCACCGACCTCGGCCAGACCTGGACTTCCGTCGAGGGACTCCCCGCCGGAGCGCTCGTGCGATCCGACCGTGCCGATCCGAACCGCCTGTACGCCTTCGCCGCAGGCGTCTGCTACGCCAGCGCGAACAGCGGCCGTGCCTTCGCCGCGACGGGAGCGGCCGGCCTGCCTTCCGAAGGGCCCGTGGACCTCCGCGCAGTCCCCGGCAGAGCGAAGCACCTGTGGCTCGCCGGCGGCGAAGCCGACAGGACGTACGGCATGTGGCGCTCGGTCGACGCCGGCACCACCTGGAGGCGGGTGCGCGACTTCGAAGAGGCCGACGCGGTCGGCTTCGGCAGAAGCCGCTCCCGGTACGGCTACCCGGCGATCTACACCTCGGCGAAAGCCGGTGGCCAGCGCGGCATCTGGCGCTCCACCGACGAGGGCCGCAACTGGGTCCGCATCAACGACGACGCCCACCAGTGGGGCTGGACCGGCAAGGCCGTCTCCGGTGACCCCGACGTCTACGGCCGGGTCTACATCGCCACCAACGGCCGCGGCCTGATCTACGGCGACATCACCGACTGACCATTCCGAGGAGACGTTGCGGGCGGCGAAAAACCGGTCCAGGTGGTGGAACTCCTGGAAGGCCCGGGTGACCGCCAGTTCGACGGGATCGGAGCGGTGAACGGCGGCGGAGCGATCTCGGTGCTGCTCAACGACTATCCCGAGCTGCGGTGGCGAGCCACTCCGGCGACCCTCAATGCACTGAGAGACGCGCGCAAGGTCGCCCGCAACCGTACGTCACCTTTCGCAGCTCTCGCGTTAGAACATGCGGTCGATATCAAGCCGTATGCGAAAAGAAGGACCTTCAACATGAAGGTCCTTATTGTTCTATTTTTCCGTTTGCGGAGGTAGTGGGAGTCGAACCCGTGGCCATTCTCGGCGGGCCGGTCGGATATGGGAAGTGTTTCCCATCCGGCGGAGTTCGCGGCTTCTACCATGAAGGTGAGACCTCCCCAGGAGGCGACGAGATGACCGCCAAGAAGCACGCGAACACCCTCACAAGCGGGCGCCAAACGGTGCCGGCTCGGTCTACTGGGACAAGAATCGCGGATGCTTCGTCGGTTCGCCGTCTCTGGGATCCCGGCCTGACGGGAGCAGGATCCGACCAGCGGTGATCGGCCACACGAAGGCGGAAACCTGGGCCAAGCTCGAGGTGTTGAAGCATGAGGTCGCCAGCGGCATCAATACGGGCAACAAGTACACCGTCGCCGATGCCGCACGCGACTTTCTCGCAAACGGCACCCGGCATCTCGCCAAGAAGTCCGTAGAAGATCTCGCCTACCACGTGAATGCGCGGATCATCCCCGGCCTGGGCCGCGTAAAGCTGAAGCGGCTCCGAGCCGACGACGTCGATTACTGGCTCAACGACCTGGCCCAGGACATGGCGGCATCCTCGATCGCGGCCTACATCGCGATCTCGGCGCTGGCGGGAATCCGGACCGAGGAGGCCCGACCGCTCGAATGGCGACATCTTCACCTCAACCCGGTTGAGGGGCAGCGGTGCTCGTGCGGGAGCGTTCACGACCACGATCTCCCCCCGCATGTCGAGATGTGGCACTCGGTACGCGAAGGCGGCGACACAAAGACCCCGAAGAGCCGGCGCACGTCCGCACTCCCGCAACTCGTCATCGAGATGCTGGGCAAGCATCGCGTCCAGCAACAGCAGTGGCGGGCCGCACACGGCTGGAAGTCGACAAACATCGTCTACGCCTTCGGCACACGCTACGACCCGGTCGAGCAGGCCCAGGTCATCCGCGACCAGTTCCGGGCCGTCGTCGCCAAGGCGGGGATCGCCGGCTCATGGACACCGCGAGAATTGCGCCACACGTACGTGTCGGTCCTGTCCGACCGTGGCGCACCGATCGAACTCATCGCCGACCTGGTGGGACACAAGGACATCGCGACCACCCGCGGAGTCTACCGGCACCAGTTGAAGCCGGTCATCGCCGAGGGCGCCCAGCTGATCGACGATGCCTTGGGCAACTGGCGTCCAAACCAAAAAGGACGGAGAACTGGCAAATAATTGGCTCACTTCCCGGCTCACCCCTAGCAGGCACCAACGGCAAAAGGAGTGTGAAACCATGAAAAAGAAGGCCCCGGTTACCCGAAGCCTTCTTATCTGTGCGCGAGGGGGGACTTGAACCCCCACGTCCGTTAAAGGACACTAGCACCTCAAGCTAGCGCGTCTGCCATTCCGCCACCCGCGCGTGCACAGAGAGAGTGTATATGGAGTTTGTTTTGGCTGCCAGTTGGGCCTTTTGGCTTGCCCCGGCACGAGACGAAACTTTACACGACTGATCCGAGGGCGGCGCAAGGGGGGTTCGCGGTCGGGGTGGGGGGCGGGCGGCGGCTACGCTTGGGGGTATGACCGTGACCGCGCCTCGACTCCCCGACGCGGCGCTGGCGCATTGGGATCTGGGCCAGATCTACCAGATGCAGCGGGTGCAGACCGGGTTGATGAACCGGTCTTGGCGGGTGGACACGTCGAGCGGGTCGTACCTGCTGAAGTTGTTCCGGGACGTCACCGGGCCTGAGCTTCAGTTTCAGTTTCATGTCTTGCAGACGCTGGGCGGGTCGGGGGTGCCGGTCGTCTTGCCGGTGTTGAGCCGGGATGGGCGCACCACCATTTTCTTGGAGGGCGAGGAGTTCGGCGTCTTCCCCTGGGTCGGCGGCCGGCACCGGTCTGGTTTGTCCATGTCTCGTGATGCTTGCCGGGATTTGGGTTCCGTGATTGGGCGGCTGCACCGGACTCTGCACGCTTCCATTCCTGCCGATCGGGCTCCCAAGCCTGAGAATCCTCCTACTACCGAGGCTGCTTTGCAGAAAGTCGACCGGTTGTTGGAGCTGGTGGCGGCCGGGCGTGGGGACAAGACCGGGTTCGAGGCGACCGCTGAGCAGACGCTTCGGTTGAAGCGGGGGCTGCTCGTTCGGCTCGGGGATCGGCGGCCTCCGGACCTGGCGCCGCAGTACACGGGGTACACGCACGGCGACTTGCATCCTCATAACGTTCTGCATGGGCCTGACGATCGGATCTCGGCGATCTTGGACTGGGACCGGTTGACCGTTTCGTCCTATGCTCGGGAGATGGCTCGCGCTGCGGTGTTCTACTTCACTTATGGCGATGAGCGGGGTCTTGACTGTGATCGGATCCGGGCTTTCGCCGGGGGGTATCGGTCCGTTTTTGACGTTGGCGAGCCTGAGATCGGGCTGGCCACGCATCAGCTCTGGTGGGATCGGCTGACCGACAACTGGGTCATCGAGTGGCATTACGTGCGTCACAACTCTGCCTGCGACCACCTGCTGCCCGGGCAGACCGGGCTCGTGAAGTGGTGGACCATCCACTACTCGCAGGTCGAGCAGTCGCTCATGGGCCGGTGAAAATCGAGGTGGCGGGGCGATATCGCTTCTGTCACAATGGCTCGCATGACTGAACTGCCCCTCATCCACCTCCAGGGAAGCCCCTACCGGCAAGGCGTGCAGCACGGTGAGCAGCTCCGGGAGCAGATCGCCACGAACGTGGCCGTGTACCGGTCGCGGATGCTGACCTCCGGTTTGAAGGAGGACGAGCTCGCCGAGCGGTCCCAGCGGTACCTCGGGGTGTTCACCCGGGAGGACTCGCTGTACCGGGCGATCATGGACGGGATCGCTGACGGGTCCGGGCAGAACCTGCTGGATATTGCGCTTCTGAATGCTCGGTACGAGCTGCTGTACAGCGCTTGGAGCGAGTTCGGGCGACCGACGCTAGACAGCATTCGGTCCGAGTGCACTTCGTTCGGCGGATCGGACGGGGTGTTCACGGCCGGCGGGACGCACATCGGGCAGAACTGGGACTGGTTCACCGGGGTCGAGGGCGCGCTGCTCCAGTGGAAGCACGGCGAGACGACCGTGGTCGGATTCACCGAGGCCGGGGTCGCCGGGGCCAAGATCGGGATCAACTCGGCCGGTATCGGGTTGTGCGTCAACGGGCTCGGCGCGAGTGCCGACGACTGGAAGATCGACTCGGTTCCGTTCCACCTGCGGACGTGGCGGATTCTTCAGTCGGCGACGCTGGCAGAGGCCGTCGGGCATGCGACCGCTCCGCGGCCCGCTTGCTCTGCGAACTTCTTCATCGGGAGTTCAGCCTCCGGGGTTGCCACCGTTGAGACTTCTCCCCTGGGGTCGAGAGTTATTTATGAGGACGGCACCACTCCTCTGGTGCACGCCAACCACTTCCGCGCTCCCGAAGCGCTCGGGGTCTACCAGAGCTGGCTCGACTCCGGTCGCGTGTCGACCTACCACCGCTGCGAGCGCATGGAGCACCTGCTCGCCAAGGAATCCCCCGTGTCGACCGAGCACCTGTACGCGGCCATGCGCGACCACGAGGGCGGACCGCTGGCCCTGTGCCGGCACCCGATCGAGACCGACCCGGAGGAGCTGCGGACGCACACCGCGTTCGCCGCGCACCTCGAACTCGACGCGCTCCGGTTCTCCTACACCTGGGGCCCGCCTTGCGAGTCGGAGTTCACCACCGTCGCAATCTAGCCGCGCGGGGTCGGTTGCGAGAGTTCCCAGCACGCCACGGCCGTCGCGGCCGCGACGTTGAGTGAGTCGACCCCTGCGTGCATCGGGATGACGACCGTGCGGTCGCAGGCGTCGAGGGCGGCCTCGGTGAGGCCGGGGCCTTCGGCGCCGAAGAGCAGGGCCGGGCGTTCGCGTTCTGCGGCCGTGAGGCGGCCGATGTCGACCGCGCCGCGGGACGGGCTGAGGCCGTGGAGGGTGAAGCCCGCCTCGCGGACCAGGGACAGACCCGAGGGCCACGGGTCGAGATACGCGTACGGCACCGCGAACACCTCCCCCATCGACACGCGGACGCTGCGGCGGTACAGCGGGTCGGCGCAGTCGGGGGCGAGGAGCACGCCGTCGAAGCCGAGGCCTGCGGCGACCCTGAAGATCGCCCCGATGTTGGTGTGGTTGTTCAGACCTTCGAGGACGACGAGGCGGTTGACGCGTCGAAGCAGGTCGACCGGGGCCGGGAGTTCCTTGCGGTGGAACGACGCCAGCGCTCCCCTGTGGACGTGGAAGCCGGTCACCGATTCGAGGACGTCGGGCCCGGCGGTGTAGCACGGGGCGCCCTCGGCGAGGTGGGCCAGCTGGTCGGCGCGCTTGGCGTCGATGAGCATGGAGCGCATGCGGTATCCGGCGCGCAGGGCGCGGCCGATGACCTGGTGGCCCTCGGCGATGAACAGGCCGTGGGGCTGCTCGAAGCGGGTGCGCAGGGCCAGGTCGGTGAGCGCCCGGTAGTCGGCCAGGCGGTCGTCTTCGGGGTCGTGGATCTCGGTTGCGTGGTCGGGCACCCGGTGATTCTCCCCCAGCACGCGAAACGCCCCCGGTCGGCCCGAAGGCCGACCGGGGGCGTCACTCGGTCTTAAGCCGGAGACGGCGGGAGCTGCGGCGTGGTCTTGCCCTCGCCGAAGTCCTGGACCTCGCGGGCGGCGGACTGGGCCGCTTCGAGGGCCTTCTTGGCCTCGTCGTCGAGTTCGAGGGCGCTGGTGTCGATCTCGACCTCTTCCTCCTCGGCGGGCCCGGACTTGTCGCCGCCGAAGGCGTTGCCGACGCTGCCGAGGGCCCTGGTGAGCTCCGCGGGGACGACCCAGACCTTGTTGGCGCTGCCCTGGGCGATCGACGGGAGCGTCTGGAGGTACTGGTAGGTCAGCAGGCGGTCGGTCGGCTTGGCCTTGTGGATCGCCGCGAAGACGGTCTGGATGGCCTTGGCCTCACCGTCGGCGCGCAGGACGGCGGCGTCGCGCTGGCCCTTGGCGCGCAGGACCTGGGCCTGCTGCTCGCCTTCGGCGTTCAGGATCGCGGAGCGCTTGGTGCCTTCGGCGTTCAGGATCGCGGCGCGGCGGTCGCGCTCGGCGCGCATCTGCTTCTCCATGGCGTCGCGGATGCTCAGCGGCGGTTCGATGGAGCGCAGCTCGACGCGGGTGACCTTGAGGCCCCACTTGTCGGTGGCCTTGTCGAGCTCGGCGGCGAGGCGGGCGTTGATCTCCTCGCGGCTGGTGAGCGTCTTCTCCAGGTCCATGGAGCCGACGACGTTGCGGAGCGTGGTGGTGGTGAGCTGCTCGACGCCGGCGAGGTAGTCCTCGATGTTGTACACGGCGGCGGTGGGCTGCGTGATGATGTAGTACAGCACGGTGTCGATCTGCACGCCGAGGTTGTCGGCGGTGATCACCGGCTGGGGCGGGAAGTTGACGACGCGCTCGCGCAGGTCCACTTTGGCGCGGACGGAGTCCACGAACGGGATCAGCAGGCGCGGCCCCGGTTCGAGGGTGCGCCGGTAGCGGCCGAGGCGCTCGATGATGTAGTTCCACTGCTGGGGCACGATCTTGATCGAGCGGAAGAGCACGATGATCAGGAAGATCGCGACGATCAGGAGCAGTATGCCTACGGGTTCCATGGTGTTCTCAGCCTCCAGTGTTCTGGCGGATCGGCGGGCTATGGGCAGAGACTACTTAACGACTGCTTCCACACGATCACCGTCGCGCCCTTGATCTCGACGACGGTGACGGTGTCCCCGGGTTCGAGGAGCTGGTCGGGTTCGAGGGGGTAGGCGGTCCAGTTGTCGCCGGAGATCTCGACGAGGCCGCCGGAGGAGTCGACCTTCTCGATGACGCGGGCTTCGGCGCCCTGGATCGCGCGGGTCCCGAACGGGCGGTGGGAGGTGTCGGCCCCGGTGTCGGATTCGAGGGCCTGCTTGAGGAAGGGGCGGAGGCCGAAGATCGAGGCGACGGAGCCGACGCCGAAGAGCACGGCCTGAAGCCAGAGGGGCGCGCCGATGGCGGCCCCGACGCCGGCGAGCACTGCTCCGACGGCGACCATGGCGAGGACCAGGGTGCCGGTGAAGAGCTCGACTGCGCCGAGGATCACGGCGACGATGATCCAGATGAATACGTCGTCCACCCGTCAAGCATGTCACGCGCACGGGACCTGCGGGGATTCCGGTCCGGGCCCGCCACGCCGCACCGCTTGCAAGAAGTGCGTTCGGCGCGGTCGCGGGCCCGGTTCCGGTCAGCGGTTGCGGTGCTTCTCCGGGGCCGGGGGCCGGCGCGCGGGGCAGCAGCCCTCGACGGTCGGGTCCCAGACGGGGAGTTTGCCGAGGCGGCGGATGGGGGCGCCCTGGACGCGCTCGGCGACGAGGTCGCGGAACATGCCGACGAGGTCGGCGTCGACGGTGGGCGTCCCGGCGCGCAGGTAGCGCAGGCCGAGGTCGGCCGCGGTCTCCTTGGCCTCGTTGTCGAGGTCCCACAGGACCTCGATGTGGTCGGACAGGAAGCCGACGGGGCTGACCACGACGGTGTCGACGCCTTCGGCGGCGAGGACCTTGAGGTGGTCGTTGACGTCGGGTTCGAGCCACGGCATCGACGGCGGGCCCGAGCGGGACTGCCAGACGACATCGAAGGGCCCGGTCCAGCCGGCGCGTTCGGCGACGAGCGCGGCGGCCTCGGCGACCTGGTCGGAGTAGCGCGCGCCTTCGGGGCCCGAGCACTCCTCCATGACGTCGGGGATGGAGTGCGCGGTGAAGACGACCCGGGTCTTCGACTGGTCCTCGATCTGGTCGAGCGAGGCCTGGAGCTGGCGGGCGAAGCCGCCGACGAAGCCGGGGTGGTCGAAGAAGTGGCGGATCTTGTCGATGACCGGCGCGGTCTCGCCGACGGCGGCGCGGGCGGCGTTGACGTCCTCGACGTACTGGCGGCACGAGGAGTAGGAGCCGTACGCGCTGGTGCACAAGGCGAGGGCGCGCTTGACGCCGTCGCCGGTCATCTGGGTGACGGCGTCGACGAGCATCGGCGGCCAGTTCCGGTTGCCCCAGTAGATGGGCAGGTCGATGCCGGCCTTGCGGAACTCCTGGCGGAGCGCCTCGATGACCTCGCGGCACCACTGGTTGATCGGCGAGATGCCGCCGAAGTGGTAGTAGTGCTCGGCGACCTCGGCGAGGCGCTCGTCGGGGATGCCGCGGCCGCGGGTGACGTTGCGCAGGAACGGCAGGACGTCGCCGGGTCCTTCGGGGCCGCCGAAGGAGACGAGCAGGACCGCGTCGTACCCGTTGGTGGTTTCTATGGCTGTCATTGCGGCTCCGCTACTGCCCAGTGCTCACGTTTTCAGTGCGCTCGACTCCGACGGCGTGGAAGCCGCCGTCGACGTGGATGATCTCGCCGCTGGTCGCCGGGAACAGGTCGGACAGGAGCGCGACGCAGGCCTTGGCCACGGGCTCGGAGTCGGTGAGGGACCAGCCGAGCGGGGCGCGCTTGGTCCAGGCCTCCTCGAAGGCCTCGAAGCCGGGGATGGACTTGGCGGCCATGGTGCGCTGCGGGCCGGCGGAGACGAGGTTGACGCGGATGCCCTTGGGGCCCAGGTCGCGGGCGAGGTAGCGGTTGACCGCCTCCAGGCCGGCCTTGGCGACGCCCATCCAGTCGTAGACCGGCCAGGCCTGCTGCGCGTCGAAGTCGAGGCCGACGACCGCGCCGCCGTTCTCCATGAGCGGCAGGGCGGCGACAGCGAGGGACTTGTAGGTGAACGTGGAGACCTCGACGGCCTTGGCGACGTCGGCCCACTCGGTGTTCAGGAAGTTCCCGCCGAGGGCGCCGGGCGGGGCGAAGGCGATGGCGTGGAGGACGCCGTCGATCGAGGGGACGTGCTCGCGGACCTTGTCGGCGAGGCCGGCCAGCTGCTCGGGGTCGGTCGCGTCGAGCTCGACCACGGGGGCGGGCTTGGGGAGCTTCTTCGCGATGCGCTCGACCAGGGAGAGGCGCCCGAAACCGGTGAGGACCACGTCGGCGCCCTGCTCCTGCGCGTACTTGGCCACGCCGAAGCCGAGTGACTGCTCGGTGATGACACCGGTGACGAGCAGCCGTTTGCCGTCCAAGATTCCAGACATGTGAGTTCCTCCGTCGTTATCTGCTTGAAAACTAGTCCGGGCCTAGTGGCCCATGCCCAGGCCGCCGTCGACGGGGATGACCGCGCCGTTGACGTAGCCCGCGGAGTCGCCGGCGAGCCAGGTGACGGCCCCGGCGATCTCGTCGCCGGTCGCGAAGCGCTTGGCGGGGATCGAGTCGAGGTACGCCTGCCGCTGCGCCTCGGGGAGCGCGTCGGTCATGTCGGTCTGGACGAAGCCGGGGGCGACGATGTTCGCGGTGATGTTGCGCGAGCCGAGCTCCCGGGTGATGGAGCGGGCGAGGCCGACCAGGCCGGCCTTGGAGGCGGCGTAGTTCGTCTGCCCGGCGTTGCCGTACAGGCCCACGACCGAGGAGATGAAGATCATGCGGCCGAACTTGGCGCGGAGCATCTTCGAGGAGGCGCGCTTGGCGACGCGCCAGGCGCCCTTGAGGTTGGTGTCGACCACCCGCTCGAACTGGTCCTCGCTCATGCGCAGCAGCAGCGTGTCCTCGGTGACGCCGGCGTTGGCGACGAGGATCTCGACGGGGCCGAACTTGCCTTCGACCTCGGTGAAGGCGGCGTCGACCGAGGCGGTGTCGGTGATGTCGCACTGGACGCCGTAGAGGCCGTCGGGGGCGCCGGAGCCGCGGTGGGTGACGGCGACGTTGTCGCCCTGGGCCGCGAAGGCCCGGGCGATCGCCAGGCCGATTCCGCGGTTGCCTCCGGTGACGAGGACCGTGCGCGCCATTGTCCGAACTCCCTCATGTTCTTTGTACGAAGCCACCGACGATCGTAGCGACGGCCCACTTCAGGGGCGAAGGGGCCTTCACGGAGGGTGTGGTGTCGGACTCAGGTCAGGCGGGAGGTCCACGCGAGGCTGAGTCCGGCGGCGGCGAACAGGAGGATCATCGCGGTGCCGATGAACCACTGCGACACGTCTTCTGCGATCGTGCGGTAGCCGAGGGAGGAGCCCATGTCCTCGTAGACGGCGCGGAGCTGGTCGGCGGTGACGGCCTCGTAGTAGTCGCCGCCGGTGGCCTCGGCGAGTCCGGCGAGGGCCTCGCGGTCGACGGGGACGGAGACGAGTTCCTCGTCGAGTTCGATGACGCCCTCGTCGGTGCCGAAGGCGACGGTGGAGACGGGGATCTCGGCGGCGGCGGCGGCTTCGCCGGCCTCTTCGACGGTGCGCCCGGCGGTGCGGTAGCCGTCGGAGAGCAGGAGGATGCGCGCGGGGGCGAGCTGCCCGGTCTCGTCGGCCATGACCTGCTGGACGGCCTGGAGGGACGCGAAGACGGCGTCGCCGGTGGCGGTGGCCTCGGCGAGGGTGAGGCCGTTGATCGCGGTGGTGACCTCGGCGCGGTTCTTGGTGGGGGGCACGACGACCGAGGCGTATCCGGCGAAGGACACGAGGCCGACGTTGTACTGCTCGGGCAGTTCGGCGACGAAGTCGGCGGCCGCGGCCTTGGCGGCGTCGATGCGGGTGGGGTCGACGTCGGTGGCCATCATCGACAGGGACACGTCGATGGCGAGGATGACCGTGGCCCGCTCCTGGGGCTCGTCGACGTCGACCGCGGGGCGGGTCATGCCGCCGACGAGGACGGCGAGGGCGATGACGAGGAGTCCGGCGGGCAGGTGGCGGCGCCAGCCGGGGATGCGCGGGACGAGTTTGGCCAGGAGCGAGGCGTTGGCGAACCTGACGGCGACCCGCTGTCTGGCGAACTGGGCCCAGACGTACACCCCGGCGAGGATCGCGACGGGGATGAGCGCCAGCAGCCATGCGGGTTCGAGCAGGCGGATCAACGGTTCTCCTTGCGGGTCAGCGGTAAGCGGCGAGGTGGCGGCGCTCGGCGACGAACGCGGCGATGTCGCGCAGCCAGTCGGAGCCGGTGGACAGTCGCAGGTGGGCGGCTCCGCCGGAGCGGATGCCCGCGGCGATGCGGGCGCGCTGCTCGGCGGCGGCCTCGGCGTAGCGGGCGCGGAAGCGGGCGTTGCCGGTCTGGATCTCGACGGTGGCGCCGGTCTCGGGGTCGATGAGGTCGAGGACGCCGACGTCGGGGAGCGCGAGCTCGGCGGGGTCGAGGACCTCGACGCACAGGACCTGCTGGCGCACCGCGAGGCGGCGCAGTTCGCGGGACCAGTCGCTCGGATTGTCTTCATCTTCAAGGAAGTCGGAGATGACGACGGCGAGGCCGCGGCGGCGGGCGTGGCGGCGGGTCTTGTCGATGAGGTCGGCGAGACCTTGCACAGGCGCATTCCGGCCTTCGGCCTTCATGCGGTCCGCGCCTTCGCCGCGCGGCAGGGCCGTGACGGTGCGCAGCAGCGAGCGGGCGCCGCCGCGGCCGGGACGGGGCGGGATCGCCTTGGCGGGGCCGCCTTCGGTGACGACGGCGCCGATGCGGTTGCCGCCGCGCCCGGCGAGGTAGGAGAACGCGGCGACGGCGCCTTCGGCGAGTTCGCGCTTGAGCATGCCGACGGTCCCGAAGTCCAGGCTCGGCGACAGGTCGATCGCCAGCCACGTCTCCAGTTCGCGGTCGGCGATGGTGGTGCGCACGTGCGGGACGGTGGTGCGGGCGGTGACCGGCCAGTCCATGCGGCGCACGTCGTCTCCGGCCCGGTACTCGCGGGCCTCGCCGGGCTCGGAGCCGGCGCCGGGGAGCAGGCCCAGGTAGTCGCCGTGGAGCAGCCCGTCGAGGCGGCGGGTGACCATGAGCTGGAGGCGGTCGAGGGCGCGCAGGTCGGCGGCGTTCACGCGGCTACCAGGCCCCCGGCTGCTGGGGCTGCTGGTAGGCGGGTTCGGCGGTGCGCGGGGCGGCGTCCTGGCGCGGGGTCACGGTGGGGGCCGGGACGGCCTGGAGCAGCTGGACGACGAGGCGGTCG
This sequence comes from Glycomyces dulcitolivorans, assembly GCF_003265355.1. Lineage (GTDB taxonomy): Bacteria > Actinomycetota > Actinomycetes > Mycobacteriales > Micromonosporaceae > Glycomyces > Glycomyces dulcitolivorans. The sequence goes on from NZ_QFRW01000083.1 coordinate 71,813, forward strand.
GCGGTGATGCCGTCGGCCATGGCGTCGTAGGAGAGCACGAGCCGGTGGCGCAGGACGTCGGGCGCGATGTCGTCGAGGTCCTGCGGGAGCGCGTAGTCCCTGCCGCGCAGGAGCGCGATGGCGCGGGTGGCGCGGATGAGGCCGAGCGAGGCGCGCGGGCTGGCCCCGTACTGGATGTGGCGGGCGATGGCGCCGAGGCCCGCGGCGGCGGGGTTGCGGGTGGCCATGACGATGCGCACGGCGTAGTCGACGAGGGCGTTGTGGATGAACACGCCGTCGGAGGCCTGCTGGAGGCGCAGGAGGTCGTCGGTGTCGAGGACCCGGTCGGGCACGGGCGAGTCGACGCCCATGCGGAAGACGATCTCGCGCTCCTCGGCGTCGGTGGGGTAGCCGACGTTGATCTTGAACAGGAAGCGGTCGCGCTGGGCCTCGGGGAGGGGGTAGACGCCCTCCTGCTCGATCGGGTTCTGGGTGGCCATGACCAGGAACGGCTTGGGCAGGACGTGGGTCTGGCCGCCGATGGAGATGCGGCCCTCGGCCATGACCTCCAGCATCGCGGACTGGACTTTCGCGGGGGCGCGGTTGATCTCGTCGGCGAGCACGAAGTTGGTGTAGACCGGGCCCAGCTCGACGTCGAAGGACTCCGAGGACTGCCGGTAGATGCGGGTGCCGACGATGTCGGCGGGGACCAGGTCGGGCGTGAACTGGATGCGGTTGAAGTCGGCGCCGACGACCTTGGCCATGGTCTCGACCGCGAGGGTCTTCGCCACGCCGGGCACGCCTTCGATGAGGCAGTGGCCGCGCGCCAGGAGCGCCGCGAACATCCGCTCCACCAGGGCGTCCTGGCCGACGATGACCTTCTTGATCTCGAACAGGGCCTTCTCCAGCAGGGCGGCGTTCTCCGCCGGGGTGGGAAGGCCGTTCGATCCCGATCCCTCGGGTGATCCCATATCGGCTCCAAGTTCGTCGTTCTTCGGTGGCGCAGCGGTCCGGTGCTGTCGATGGTAGTGCGCCCGTACGAGGGCCGCAGGGGGCCGGAGGGACCCGTTTGGCGCATTCCCACCGCCTTTTGTCGGGAACCCGACAGTTCTGCCCGAACCCCTTGCGGCGCAGCAGGTCTAGACTGCGCGCGGCCCCGGGCGGCAAACCCCTGGGGGGTGTTTGCCCTGGAGCGTGACACGCCGCGCGGATTCAATCCGTTGCTGCGAAATGTCGGAGCGCTATGCTTTCTCCAACCCGCACGACTTCCCCCGTGGTCGTGCGGGTCTCCTGTTCTCCGGACCACGGCGCGCCGCGACGGCCCGTCCGCAGGTCCGCGCGCCACTAGAATCACTCTCATGTCCCGCCGCCGCCAGGCCCTCCTCCTTCCCGGACGCAACTACAGCGTCCAAGGGCCGCTGCTGATGTACACCCACGTGGCGCTGCAATCGCGTGGGGCGCATACGTACCCGATCGAATGGAAGGACGTCGACCGGCTGGCCGCCGACGAGCAGACCATGGTCGAGGGCGTGTGCGAGCAGACCGAGACGGTCCTCGACCGGGTCCACAACGACGACCCGCCGCTGCTGGTCGGCAAGTCCCTCGGCACCGCCGCGGCCGTGCTCGCCGCCCACCACGGGCTCCCGGCGATCTGGTTCACGCCCCTGCTCAAGGACTACTCGATCGTCCAGGCCCTGCGCCGCGCCACCGCCCCGTTCCTGCTCATCGGCGGCACCGCCGACCCGGCGTGGAACCAGGCGCTCGCACGCGAGCTGCCCGGCGAGGTGTGCGAGATCCGCGGCGCCGACCACGGCATGTTCCTGCGCGGGAGGCCCCTGGTGGACTCGGCGAACGCGCTCGCCGACGTCATCGAGGCGGTCGAGGCGTTCATCGACACAGCGGTGTGGCCTCGCCACGGCTGACCGCGATGACGCACAATCGCACTGTGCCCGACAGTGCCGCTCCGAACGACAGCGAGACCACACCCGTCTGCTCCTCCCGCGGCTGCCGCCGCGACGCGGCCTGGATGCTGCTGTGGCGCAACCCGCGCATCCACGGCGCCGAGCGCGTCAAGCGCTGGGCCGCCTGCGAGGAGCACCTGCCGGTGCTGCGCGACTTCCTCACCGCACGCGGATTCCCGTGCGAGACGGAGAGAGTGGAATGATCAAGGCATGAGCCCGAAAGCGACCCCGGTGTGGGACCTGTGGCCCGGCGACCTCCAGTGGCAGCCGATGTCCCCGCAGCTGCGCACCGTGTGGGTACTGCGGAGCCTCCTCAACGTCCTCCTCCTGGCGATCCTCGCGGCCGTGCCGCTGTGCATCTGGCTGGGCTGGGACGGGCTCCTGTGGGCCCTCGGCGGGTACGTCGTCCTCGCGGGTCTCCGCGCCTGGGCCGTCGCGCGGACGGTGCGGACCTGGGGCTACGCCGAGCGCGAGGAGGACCTGGTGGTGCGCCACGGGCTCCTGACCAGGCGATTGAGCATCGTCCCCTACGGCCGCATCCAGCTCATCGACCTCTCCGCCGGGCCCATCGAGCGGATGTTCGGCCTCACCACCGTCCAGGTGCGCACCGCGGCCCTCGGCTCGACCACCGAGGTCCCCGGGCTCGACCCGCCCGTCGCGTCCGCGCTGCGCGACCGGCTCGCCGTCCGGGCCGCCGAGGTCCGGGAGGGGCTGTGAGCGACGAGCCCGCTCCCCCGCTGGCGGAGGCGCCGCTCGGGCCCGAGCCGTACGCGCCGACCGCCCCGCCTCAAGGCCTCCAGCGCCAGCGCCTGCACCCGCTCACGCCGCTGCTGGAGAGCTTCCGGTTCCTGACCGCGGCCGCCGCCGCGGCGGGCATCCAGGCGTTCACCTCAAGGAACTTCCTGTTCGCGATCTACATCGCGCTCGCGGCCGCCGTGGTCGGCGGGATCGCGAGCCTCATCGCGCTCCAGTACCGCGGCTTCGTGATCTGGGGCCGCGAACTGCACATCTACGGCGGCGTGTTCACCCGCAGCCACCGCACGGTCCCGCTCGACCGGCTCCAGTCGGTGGACCTGGTGCGCCCGATCAGGGCGCGGCTGTTCGGCTTGGCGCAGTTGAACATCGAGGTCGCCGGCGGCGACGGGACCGACGCGAGGCTGGCGTACCTCAAGGCCGACCGGGCCCTGGAGCTGCGCGCCGAGCTGCTGGCGATCGCGGGACGCCCGGCCGCGGCCCCGGAGCCGGAGGCGCCCGAAGGGGAGCCGGTGGACCGGGACGCGGGGCTGCTGGTCCCGCAGGTCACGGTGAAGCGCCTGGCGCTGGCGTCGCTCCTGGAGGCGCTGCCGGTGCAGATCACGGCGATCCTGGTGCTGGGGACGGCGTTCGGGGTGACCGGGTCGATCTTCGGATTCAGCACGGTCGCGACCACGCTGTGGGTGGGCTTCTTCGCCCCAGCACTGCTGGGGTATCTCCAGAGCACCGTGGCGATGGTGAACCGGTTCCTGCGCAACGGCCGCTTCCGCATCGGCCGCGACGGCGGCAACCTGCTCATCCAGCGCGGCCTGACCGACACCAGCCACGAGACCGTCCCGGTCGACCGGGTCACGGGCGTGAGCTTCGACGAACCGGTCATGTGGCGCTCGCGCCGGTGGCGGCGCGTGGAGGTGTGGACGGCGGCGGTGGCGCAGCAGAGCGCGACGGCGACGAGGTCGACCACGGCGCTGCCGGTGGGCGATCCGGACCAGGTCGCGATCGTGGCGGCCGCGGCGGTCCCGGACCTGCCGAGCGTGTTCGAGACCGAGCGGCCGCCGGTGCGGGCGCGGTGGCGGATGCCGTTGGCGTGGAAGAAGACCGGTGCGGCGTTGACGGACCGGGCGTTCGTGGTGCGGCACGGGCTGTGGGTGAACACCCATGTGGCGGTGCCGTACGCGCGCATCCAGTCGGTGAAGGTGACCCAGGGCCGCATTCAGCGGATGCAGGGCCTGGCAACGGTGCGGGCCCTCGCTGCGGGCGGGGTCGGGCACGACGCGGTCGCGTACCACCGGGACGCGCGCGAGGCGGTCGCGATGGCGGCGGAGCTGCGGGACCGGGCCGATGCCGCGGCCGCCCTGGAGCGGCCGCGGCTCTCCTGATCTAGAGGCGGCAGGCGTCGATGTTCGACGCGAGGATGCCGCGGGCGCCCAGCTCGTAGAGGGCGTCCATGACGCGGTGCAGGTCGGCGCGCTCGGTCATCGACTGGACGGCGACCCACCCTTCCCGATGCAGCGGGGAGATCGTCGGGGACTCGATGCCGGGGGTCAGCTCGACCGCGGATTCGAGGAGCTCGGCGCGCACGTCGTAGGCGAGCATGACGTACGAGCGGGCGACCAGGACGCCGCGCAGGCGCCGCAGCAGCTGCTCGATGTTCGCGGTCTCGCCGTTGCCGGTCTTGCGGACCAGGACGGCCTCGGAGTGCATGATCGGGTCGCCGAAGACGGCGAGTCCGGCCTGCTTGAGGGTCGTGCCGGTCTCGACGACGTCGGCGATGGCGTCGGCGACGCCGAGGGCGATCGCGTTCTCCACGGCGCCGGCGAGTTCGACGATGGCGGTCTTGACGCCGTGGGCGTCGAGGTCGCGCTGGACGACGCCCGGGTAGGAGGTCGCGATGCGCTTCCCGTCGAGGCCGGCGACGGAGTCGATCTCGCCGGGGCGGCCCGCGTAGCGGAACGTGGAGCGGCCGAAGCCGAGCGCCAGGACCTCTTCGACCTCGGCGCCGGAGTTGACGGCGAGGTCGCGGCCGGTGATGCCCAGGTCGAGGTCGCCGGAGGCGACGTAGGTGGCGATGTCGCCGGGGCGCAGGTAGAAGAACTCGACGCCGTTGTCGGCGTCGACGGACTGGAGGTCGCGGCTGGACCGGCGCTGCCGGTAACCGGCCTCGGTCAGCATGTCGGTGGCGCCCTGTGAGAGCGCGCCCTTGTTGGGCACGGCGATGCGGAGCATGGCGGACGGGCCTTTCTAGAGGTACCGGTAGACGTCGTCGACGCTGATGCCGCGGGCGACCATCATCACCTGGAGGTGGTAGAGGAGCTGGGAGATCTCCTCGGCCGCGGCTTCGTCGGACTCGTACTCGGCGGCCATCCAGACCTCGGCCGCCTCTTCGACGATCTTCTTGCCGATGGCATGGACGCCGGCGTCGAGGGCGGCGACGGTGCCGGAGCCCTCGGGGCGGGTGACTGCTTTCTCGGCGAGTTCGGCGTAGAGCTGCTCGAAGGTCTTCACGTCCGCGAATTCTACGCGGCGCACCGGCCGGGACCGTCGCCGACGCGGCGCGGCGACCGCAGTGCGGGACGGCGGAGACTGAGATCACGGCGGGGACAAATTCGCACGTTTCGGGCCTGGACATTAATTGGGTCGCATGATCTAATTAATACATCGACATTCATCTAATGACTGTCGGTGACTGAACCCGCGATTCTTGAGAAAGGCGCTCCCCATGCGACGCAGATCGCTCCTCACCGCCGCGCTGGCCGGGCCGCTGGCCACCGCGGCCGCCGTAGGCGCCGTCCAATCCCCGGCACAGGCCGCCACCTGGTCCTCCTCCGACCGGTGGGGCTCCTGGCAGACCGGGTCCTACACGCTCTACAACAACGTCTGGGGCAGCGGCTACGGGCCGCAGACGATCTGGGCGAACTCCGCCAGCAACTGGGGCGTGTGGGCCGACCACCCGAACACCGGCGGCATCAAGTCCTACCCGAACGTGTCCCGCACGCTCGGGCGCACGGTCTCCAGCATGGGGAACGTGTCGAGCAACCTCAACGTCTCGGTGCCCACCGGTTCGGGCCTGGCCTACAACACCGCGTACGACGTGTGGGGCAACGGCCACGCCCACGAGATCATGATCTGGACGCAGTGGTACGGCCCGGTCGGGCCGATCGGCTCCCACCAGACCACCGTCAACCTCGGCGGCCGCAACTGGCGCTACCACCAGGGCAGCAACGGCGCCAACCCGGTCTACAGCTTCCTGGCGGAGAGCCAGTTCACCAGCGGGTCGGTGAACATCACCGCGATCTGCCAGTGGCTGGTCAACACCGGCCGGATGCCGAACGTGCGGATCGACCAGATCCAGCTGGGCTGGGAGATCACCTCCGCGTCCGGGGGCAAGAACTTCAACTGCAACAGCTACTCGCTCACCTTCTAGCGCTGCCGCACAGGGCCTCCCGGCTTGGGACGGGAGGCCCTCACCCGTGCCCGGCTCAGGCGGACCTGAAGCGCTCGCGGACGGCCTTGAAGGACTGCTTGGGGCGGCGGTACTCGTCGACCACGCCCTTGTCGTTGACCCCGCGCGGGCGCTTGAGGAGCATCTCGCGGTGCTCGGTGGTGCGGAAGTCGCCGAAGACCCAGATGCCGAGGCCGGAGATGCGCTCGTGCCCGATGACGTGGTCGACCACGGTGGTCAGCAGCAGCGTCTGGTAGTCCTCGGTCCACAGCGACGCGTTGGCGTCGTTCCAGCCCGGCACGGCGCCGGCGCCGATCTCGGAGATGATGAGCGGCTTGTCGGCGTGCCCGAGGGCGTCCACGTGCGCGGCGATGCGGTCGAGGGCCTCGGGGATGCCGGGGACGTCGCCGGAGTACCAGCCCGGGTAGGTGTTGGCGCTGACGACGTCGACCAGGTCGAAGCACTTGTCGTCGTGGGCGTTGATGCTCGCGTACGTGACCGGGCGGGTCGGGTCGAGCTCGCGCAGGCGCCCCAGGAGCTTCTCGTAGACGGGGTATCCGGCCTCGGACCAGCTCGGGCACTCGTTGAGGATGCCCCACAGGATGACCGACGGATGGTTGTGCGCGGCGGCGGTCATCTCGCCGATGTGCGCCAGCTGGGCCTCGACGAAGGCGGGGTCGGTGAGGTGCTCGACGGGGTACTGCCAGCCGATGGACTCCGACCAGACGAGGAGCCCGGCCTCGTCGCACAGGTCCAGGAACAGCGGGTCGAGCGGGTAGTGGCTGCCGCGCACGAAGTTCGCACCGAGGTCCTTCAGCTGCTGGACGTCGGCGACCAGCAGCGCGGCGGGCTGGGCGTGGCCGAACTGCGGGTGGAGCTCGTGGCGGTTGACGCCGAGGAGGCGGACCGGCTCGCCGTTGACGGTGATGCGGCCGTTCGCGGTCGCGACCTCGCGCAGGCCGAAGCGCTCGCGCAGGTCGTCCTCCCCGAGGGCGACCGCGAGGACCGACAAGTTCGGGTCGGCCGTGGACCACGGTGCGGCCCAAGGGAGGTCGAGCGTGCGGGTGAGCGATCCGGCGGCGTCGAGGGCTACGTCCTCGGCCAGGATCGGGCGACCGTCGCACTCGATCGCGAGCGGAACGGTCGCGGGCGCGTCGGCGGTGTAGTCGATGCGGACCTGGATGCGCTTGTCCCCCACCGAGACGGTGTCGATCTTCAGCCCGTCGAGGCGGACCGAGCCGAGGGTGTGGAGGGCGACGCTGCGACTGATGCCGCCGAAGTGGTACCAGTCGAAGTGCTCCAGGTGGAGCGGCGAGCGCTCGCCGAAGCGGTTGTCGACCAGGACGGTGATCTCGGCGTCGCCGCCTTCGGATTCGGTCTCGGCCCAGAATCGCGTGAAGCCGCCCGCGTGGTCGCGGATCGGCTCGCCGTTCCACAGGACGCGGCACCAATGCTGGACGCCTTCGAAGACCAGGCGCTGGCGGCCGGGCGCAGTGGTGACTCGGGTGCGGTAGGCGGCCAGGCCGCGGCGGCCCGCGTAGCCGGGGGTGGCGTCGAAGCAGCCGGGGACGGCCATGACGTCGTCGAAGACGATCTCGGCGGCCGCGACCTCGTCGGGGTCGACGTCGCCGAGGTAGGCGAAGTCCCAGACGCCGTCGAGGTCGGCGACCGGGCGGAGCACGTGCTGGCAGAATCGGCGGGCCATGGCGGCCTCCTTCGCGGGTGGACTCCGGCCGATCCTAGGCGAACGTTTGCCAACCGGTTGCCAGGGGCCGGATCAGGCCGCTTTCCGCTTGTCGCGGAACGCCTTCTGGCGGCAGGCCGCGGAGCAGTACTTCGCGGGGCGGCCGGTCCCGGCGTGGGCGATCGGCGTACCGCAGACCGGGCAGGACCCTTCCGTTACGGTGATTTCGTTACGCGGTTCGATCGCGACCGGGGTTTCGTTACGGGTCGCGGGGTTCCGTTCCGGACGGAGACCGTCCCACAGGACCTCCGCGAGGCGCCGGGCGCGCTCGGGGGAGACGACGGACTGGGCGATGCCGGTGCAGCCGGACATGAGGGCTCGCACGTCGCCCGCGTCCAGGTCGGCGCGCACGGCCCCGGCCTGCTGGGCCCGGTGCAGGAGCACGCCCAGGGGGTTGTCGACCACGCACTTGCCGCTCGCCTTCGCGGGCTCGATCCAGTCGCCGCGGGCGGCCAGGGCCTCGCAGATGGCGCGGTTCTCCAGGGCCCGGATGGTGATGAACCGCAGGTAGCCGAAGAACGCGGTCTCGGGGTCGCTCTCGCGCAGGGCCTCTTCGCCGTAGTCGGCGATCTGGGCCAAACGGTGGTCGAGGACCGTCGCGAGCAGGGCGTCCTTGGTGGGGAAGTGCCGGTAGACGGTGCCCGCGCCGACACCCGCGGCCGTGGCGATCTCCCCCAGGGAGACCGCGGTGCCGCGCTCGCCGAAGAGCCGGTCGGCCGTCTCCAGGACCTTGAGCCGGTTGCGCTGGGCGTCAACGCGTTCGGCCCGCTTCACTGCCGTCTGCAACGGTGCCCCCTCTCGCGCCCGTCCTTAAACGGGTGTACTGTTCCGTTTCATCAACCGGGTCGCCGACTCCGATACTAGTCGGCGGCTCCAGGAACGGAAAGGACCGCATCATGCCCTCCACTGATCAGACCATTCTCGTGACCGGCGCGACCGGCCGCCAGGGCGGGGCCGTCGCGGCCCGCCTCCTCGCCGACGGCTGGAAGGTCCGGGCGCTGACCCGGGACGCCTCCAGCGCGAAGGCGAAGGCGCTCAAGGCGGCCGGAGCCGAAGTCGTCGAAGGGGACCTCGACGACCCGGCGTCGCTCGCGGCGGCGACCGCGGGCGCGTGGGGCGTCTACAGCGTCCACGCCGGGTCCTATGAAGGCGGGCCGTACGGCCACGACCTCGACCACGAGCGCCGCAGCGCGGCGAACCTCGGGGAGGCCGCCAAGGCCGCGGGCGCGCGCCACGTCGTGCACTCCTCGTCGATCGGCGTCGGCACCGACCTCGAAACGCAGCTGCCGACGCTCCCTCGCAAGGCCGAGGCCGAAGCGGCCTGGCGCGACACCGGCCTGTCGCTCACGATCCTGCGGCCGGGCGCGTTCATGGAGAACACCTTCGACTCCCCCAGGGAGCTCCAGAACGGCGTCCACGCCACCGCGCTCGGCCCCGGCACGTACGAGCCGCTCATCGCCGCCGACGACATCGGCGCGATCGCCGCGATCGCGTTCGCCGACCCCGAGGCCCACGACGGCAAGGCGTACCTCCTGGCCGGCGACGACCTGCGGCAGGACGAGAAGGCCGCGCTCATCGGCAGGCTCGCCGGCCGCGACGTGCCGTACCAGCAGATCGACGCCGAGGAGATCCGCAAGTTCAGCCCCTCGACGGCGAACGCGATGGAGGTCATCAACCGCACGCGCATGGAGGTCGACATCGAGGGCCTGCGCAAGGTCCACCCGGGCCTGCTCACCTTCGAGCAGTGGATGACCGGGGTCGGCAAGCCCCTGGTCGACGCCTACTTCGCGCGCATCGACAACTGAAACCCGTGGGGCGGTGGGGCTCCGGTACGCTCGGTTCCGGGCCCCCTCACCCTCGAAAGGCCGCCGCATGCGTCCTCTCCACCGCCTCCATCCGACCCTGGCGAGCCTCGCGCTCGCCGCCGTCCTCGCCCTCACCAACGGCCGGTACGACTACCACCGCGACGAGCTGTACTTCCGCATGCTCGACCCCGCGTGGGGCTACGTCGACCAGCCGCCGCTCACCCCGCTGCTCGGCCACGCGGCCGTCGCGCTCTTCGGCGACACGGTGTGGGCCTTGCGGATTCCCTCGGTCCTGTGCATGGTCGGCGTGCTGTGGCTCGCCGTCCTCGTCACCCGCGAGTTCGACGGCGGCAAAGGGGCCCAGGCGCTGTGCGCGTGGGGCCTGGCGTTCGCCGGGGTCGCCCTCGCCTTCGGGCACACCCTTTCTACCGCCACTGTGGACCTGCTGGTGTGGACCGCGGTGCTGCTCTTCGTCGTCCGGGCTTTGATGCGCGACGAGCGCTGGTGGCTCGCGGTCGGCGCGGTCACCGGGATCGGGCTCTACAACAAGCACCTGATCGTGCTGCTGCTCCTGAGCCTCGCGGTCGGCCTGCTGGTCGCGGGCCCGCGGCGGACCCTGGCCTCGAAGTGGCTGTGGGCCGGGGTCGCGATCGCGCTCGTCGTCGGGTCGCCGAACCTGGTCTACCAGGCCGTGAACGGCTGGCCTCAGCTGGAGATGGCCTCAGCGATCAACGAGGAGGACGGCGCGGAGAACCGCGTCCTGCTGGTGCCCTTCCAGTTCCTGCTCGTGGGGCTGTTCCTGGTGCCGGTCTGGTTCGCCGGGATCTGGGCGCTGTTCAAGCGCCCCGAGTGGCGCCCGGCGCGGGCGCTCGCGGTGGCCTACCCGGTGCTGCTGGCGGTCGTGCTCGCCACCGGCGGGCAGTTCTACTACCCGATGGGCCTGGTCATCGTGTTCTACGCGGCCGGGTGCGTGCCCGTGGCCGAGTGGGCGCGAAGCCAGAACCGCCGGAGCCTGCTGGTCACCGGGGTCGCACTCAACGGCGCGATCTCCGCGGTCGTGGCGCTGCCGCTGATCCCCGTTGCGGCCGTTGGGGACACGCCGATCCCGGACATGAACAACTCGGTGCCCGACCAGGTCGGCTGGCAGGCGTACACCGACCAGGTCGAGGCCGCGGCCGAGGGCCTGCCGGAGGACGCCGTGATCATCACGTCGAACTACGGCGAGGCCGGGGCGCTGGAGCGGTACGGCGAGGACCTGCCGCCGGTCTACAGCGGGCACAACGCCCTCGCCGAGTACGGCCCTCCCCCGGCCGGCGCCGAGACCGTGCTCGCCGTGGGGATGGACGCGGCCGAGCTCGGCGCGCACTTCGACGACTGCGCGGTCGCCGGGGAGCTGGACAACGGTGTGGGCGTGGACAACGAGGAGCAGGGCCGGTCCGTGGTCGTGTGCCGCGGACCGGCCCTGCCCTGGACGGAACTCTGGGAGGAGTTCCGGCACTTCAGTTAGTCGAGCGAGCGGATCGCCAGGGCCGCACCGAGGGCGGCCACGACCGCCTCGTAGCCCTTGTCCTCGGTCGAGTCGGCGAACCCGGCTCGGGCGAGGGCCTGCTCCTGGTCGTCCACGGTGAGCACACCGTGGGCGACCGGGGTCGACTCGTCGAGCGCCACCCGGGTGAGCCCCTCGGTGACCGACTTGCAGACGTAGTCGAAGTGGGCGGTGCCGCCGCGGATGACGGTGCCGAGGGCGACCACGGCGTCGTACTTCCGGGCGAGCGCCTGGGCGGCGACCGGGAGTTCGACCGCCCCGGCGACGTGCAGGACCTTCACCTCCGCGACCTTCGCGTCCTCGGCGGCGTCGAGGGCGCGCTTGAGCAGCTGCCCCACGACTTGGGCGTTCCAGTCCGTGGCGACGACGCCGAGCGTGAGCCCGGTGGCGTCGGGGACCTTGACTTCGGGTGCTCCGTGTCCGGACATGGTCAGGCGGCTTTCACTGCGAGCGCGGGCAGGTCGGCCAGCAGGTGGCCCATGCGGTCGCGCTTGGTGGTCAGGTAGGCGATGTTGTCGGGCGTGGCGTAGGTCGGCAGCGCCACGCGGTCGACGACCTTCAGGCCGTGGCCCTCGATCCCGGCGCGCTTGTCCGGGTTGTTGGTCAGCAGCCGCATCGACTTGATGCCGAGGTCTTCGAGGATCTGCGCGCCGATGCCCCAGTCGCGGGCGTCGGCGGGCAGGCCCAGTTCGAGGTTCGCGTCGACGGTGTCGCGGCCCTGGTCCTGGAGCTGGTACGCCTGGAGCTTGTGGACCAGGCCGATGCCGCGGCCCTCGTGGCCGCGCATGTAGAGGACGACGCCGCGGCCCTCGGCCTCGACGGCGCGCAGGGCGGCCTGGAGCTGCGGACCGCAGTCGCAGCGCAGGGAGCCGAAGGCGTCGCCGGTGAGGCACTCGGAGTGGACGCGGACGAGGACGTCCTCGCCGTCGCCGATGTCGCCCTTGACGAGCGCGACGTGCTCGTTGCCGTCGAAGACGGCGCGGTAGCCCACGGCGGTGAACTCGCCCGCTTCGAGCGGGAGGCGGGCCTCGGCGAGGCGCTTGACGTGGACCTCGTTGCGCTGGCGCCATTCGACGAGCTGGGCGACGGTGATGAGGGCGAGGCCGTGCTCGTCGGCGAACTCGCGGAGCTCGGGCAGGCGCATCATGGTGCCGTCGTCGTTCATCATCTCGCTGAGGACGCCGACCGGCTGCTTGCCGGCGAGGCGCGCGAGGTCCACGGCGGCCTCGGTGTGGCCGGTGCGCACGAGCACGCCGCCTTCCTTGGCGCGCAGGGGGACGACGTGGCCGGGGCGGCTGAGGTCGCCGGCGACGGTGGCCTGGTTCGCGAGCACGTTGATGGTGTGCGCGCGGTCGGCGGCCGAGATGCCGGTGGCGATGCCGCGGCGGGCGTCGACGGTCACGGTGTAGGCGGTGCCGCGCGGGTCCTGGTTCTCGGCGGCCTGCGGGGGCAGTTGGAGGAGGTCGGCGCGGTCGGGGAGCATCGGGACGCACAGGTAGCCGCCGGTGTGGCGGATCGTGAACGCGACGAGTTCGGGGGTGGCGTCCTCGGCGGCGAAGATGATGTCGCCCTCGTTCTCGCGTCCCTCGTCGTCGGCGACGATGACGGGCCGGCCGGCCTTGATGGCGGCGATGGCCTCGTCCACGGAGTTCATGCGGATGTCGTTCACAGCTGGCTCCCAGTGCTCTGAAGGAGTTTTTCGACGTGCTTGGCGACGACGTCGGTCTCGATGTGGACCGGGTCGCCGACCTGCTTGCGGCCCAGGGTGGTCGCTTCCAGGGTGGTGGGGATCAGGCCGACGCTGAACTCGTCGCCTTCGATCCACGCGACGGTGAGGGAGGTGCCGTCGACGGTGATGGACCCCTTCTCGACGACGTACTTCGCCAGGCCGGCGGGGAGGCGGAAGGTGACTTCCTCCCACTCGGCGGCGGGCGTGCGCTTGACGATGTGGGCGACGCCGTCGACGTGGCCCTGCACGAGGTGCCCGCCGAGGCGGGTGGTGAGGGTGGCGGCGCGTTCGAGGTTGACGCGGTCGCCTTCGCGGAGGTCGCCGATCGCGGTGCGGCGGTAGGTCTCCGCCATGACGTCGGCGGTGAAGACGTCGCCGTCGACCTGCACGACCGTGAGGCAGACGCCGTTGACGCTGATCGAGTCGCCGAGTCCGGCGTCCGAGGTGACGAGCGGGCCGCGTACGGCCAGGAACGCTTCACTGGCCTTGACGACCTCGCCGAGCTCTTCGACGATTCCGGTGAACACGGGTGGGACCCCCTACCTGCTGCAACAACTTGTGTACGGCACGCAGGCGGGGCAGAAGAATAGCTCGCAGGGGCCCTCAGTGGCCTCCCGCGTTGCGTCTGCTCCCATCCGGACTTTAACCGTCGGTCCTGGATTCTCACCAGGTCAACCGTCCGCTGGTTGCGGACGGGTCGCGGACTTGCGGCTTTCGCCGCTCACCGCCGGCTCGGAATTTCACCGACCCCGCTGACGCGCGTTTGCTACAAGGAATTGTGCCACGGGGTTATTCCGCCGCGGTGTCGACTGTGACGCAGACTACTTGCCGGCAGGCAGGTCAGTGCTCGTTCGTCCAGAACACGGGGCGGCGTCCGTTCCTTCCGGGGGGACGGCCCTCGGGGTAGGCGACGTAGTTGCCGGAGTGGGACTTGGCGACGCTCTTGAGGGCGGTGGCCTCGGCGACGGCCTCGTAGGCGTCGGAGAAGCGGCGCTGGGTCGAGAGGGCGACGCCGATGGAGAGCGTGGGCAGGCGCGAGCGGGTCATGCGCCGGGAGGTGCGGTCGGCGTGCTCGATGTAGCCGCGCTCGGCGTCGGCGGGGTCGCACAGCTGGCGGACGCGGCGCGCGAAGTGGTCGTTGAGGAAGCCGGTGACGGCCTCGGCGTGGTCGGGGACGCACAGGATGGTGAAGTCGTCGCCGCCGACGTGGCCGAGGAAGACCGGGGCGGCGCCGGCGTCGCCCGCGGCGGCGTAGACGCATTCGGCGAGGGCCCGGATGAATTCGTCGCCGCGCACGAACCCGTACACGTCGTTGACCGCTTTGAACTGGTCGATGTCGATGTAGCACAAGGCGAACGGGTCGCCGCGCTTGATCCAGGACTGGAGTTCGCGGAGGATGCGGTCGTTGCCGGGCATGCCGGTCAGCGGCGAGGACTCGCGGACCTCGCGGTGGCGGCGGATCGCGGAGTCGATGCGGGCGGAGACCTCGGCGGGGTCGAAGGGCTTGGCGATGTAGTCGTCGGCGCCGGCCTTGAGTCCGGCGATCTTGTCGGCCGAGGAGGGCTGGGCGCCGAGGAGGATGATCGGCAGGCTCGCGGTCGCGGGGTCGGCCCGCAGCTGGCGGGTGAGGGCGAGGCCGTCGATGAACGGCAGGTCGGCTTCGAGCATGACGATGCCGGGGCGGCGCAGGGCGATCCCGGCGAGGGCTTGGTAGCCGTCGCGGGCGAGCGCGGTGTCGAAGCCGTCGGCTCTCAGGCGCGAGGCGAGGAACTCCGCGATCTCGGGGTCCGCGTCGGCGATGAGTACCAGGTCAGGGGTGGCCATGGGGTGCTCATAGGGAGGATGATCGCGCCGCGTCGGCGCGGGCGCGCAGGCGCCTCGCCGCATCGGCTGGGTCGGCCGCGCCGTAGACCGCGGTGCCGGCGACGAACGCGTCGGCTCCGGCCTCGGCGGCGGCCGCGATGGTGTCGTCGGCGATGCCGCCGTCGACTTCGATGCGCAGTTCGAGGTGTCCGGCGGCGGCGTGGGTGCGGGCCGCGCGGACCTTGTCGAGCATGGCGGGGAGGAACTGCTGGCCGCCGAACCCGGCCTTGATCGTCATGATCAGGAGCGTGTCGAACTCGGGGAGGAGGTCCAGGTAGTCCTCGACCGCGGTGTCGCGGTCGATGGCGAGGCCGGCCTTCGACCCTGCCGCGCGCAAGTCCTTGGCGAGGGCGACGGGGTCGTCGCTGGCCTCGGCGTGGAAGGTGACGTTGTAGGCGCCCAGTTCGGCGTAGCCGACAGCCCACCGCGCGGGGTCCTCGATCATGAGGTGGCAGTCGAGCGGGATGTCGGTGGCGGCCTTGAGGGACTTGACGATCGGGGGTCCGAGCGTGAGGTTGGGGACGAAGTGGTTGTCCATCACGTCGACGTGGAGCCAGTCCACGGCGCCCTCGACCGCGTCGGCCGCCTCGGCGAGGCGGGCGAAGTCGGCCGCCAGGAGGCTCGGAGCGATGACGGTGTCGGCCTGCGCCGCTTGGAACTGTGCCACACGGACAGTGTAGGTCGCGAAACCGCGACGCAGGCCGGACACCTGGTGCCTTCTGTGGCTCAGGTCAGCTTTACCGGACCTGGCCACCGGGCCGGGGTACTAGCAGTCGACGTCGAAGTCGGCCGCAGAGCCGGAGGCGACGAAGCCGAACAGCTCCTTCGTCTGGCCCGCGCCGACGGCGGCGTTCCATCCGACGTCCTTGGCCGTGACGGTGGAGCCCGAGGTCGTGACCTGCGCGTTCCAGCTCGACTGGATCGACTGCGAGCCCGGCCAGGTCCATCCGATCGTCCAGCCGTTGACCGCGTCGTCGGTCGTCATCGAGACCTTCCCCTGCCAGCCCGAGCCCCACGACGAGACGACGTCGATGTGGACGGTGCAGTCCCCTTGCGAGGGCCCGCCGGTCGTCGGGTCCTCGGAGGTGGGGCCGGTGCCGGTCGGCGTGGTGACCGGGTCGGTCGGCTCGACGTCGCCGGGCCAGCCCGATCCGGCGTTGTTGGCGAGCTGGTAGGCGATGTCGGGGATGAACTGGCCCGCGGCGCCGGCGCAGCCGTCGGCCTCGCCGGGGAGCTTGACCCACAGGTAGGCGTCGATGCCCGCGACGCCGGTCGCGGTCGTCGGGTGCTCGCCGATCGCGCGCCCGGACGGGTCGCACCACTGGTCCCCCAAGGGCCCGTTGCCGTTGCGGGAGGTGTCGATGACGGCGCCCTTATTGGTCCCGACGATGTTGCGGACCTGGTTCGCGTAGGCCGTGGACTCCGCGGTGGTGCGGTAGTTCGAGGTGTTCAGCGAGAATCCGTCGGCGTACTGGATGCCGGCGGCCTGGAGCCGCGAGGCGGCGTCGGGGGCGTCGAGCCAGCCGGAGTGGCCGGAGTCGATGTAGACCTTGACGCCGGGGTCGGCCGCGTTGAGGGTCTGCGCGGCGTAGGCGAGCGAGGCGTTGATCTGGGCCCGCTCGCTCGATCCGTAGCAGTCGTGCGCGATGACGTCGGGTTCGAGGACGATGTACGCTGGGCCGTCGATCTGGGCCGCGATCTGGTCGATCCAGCCGCGGTAGACCGAGTGGCTGGACGCGCCGCCGCCGGAGGCGCCGCCGCAGTCGCGGTTGGGGATGTTGTAGACGACCATGATCGGGGCCGCCCCGGCGGCCGCCGCGCCGTCGACGACGGCCGAGACCTGCGCGGCGATGCCGCCGGTGGGGCTGGTCTGGGTGAACCAGGTGCCCGCGGGGGTCTCGGCGATGCGGTCGCGGATCATCGCCGTCCGGGAGTCGTTGGGGTTCTGGGCGACCCAGCGGGCCGCCTGCGTATTGGGGTTCGTCCACAGTGCTTGGGCCTGCGCGGAGACGTCGTCCTGCGCGCCCGCGTTCGGGCTGAGGAGGAATCCCGCGCCGAGTGCCGCCGCCAGTGCGGTGGCCGCCGCCGCGACCACGCCTGCGAGGCGCTGCCGTCGGTTCATCTGGTGCTCCTTGGGGTCTAGGTGCCGGTTAGCCCGGAGGAAATTCACTTATGTCAATGTATGGTAGCGCTTCCAAACTGGGTGTTAAAGCGACCCCACCCGTCAAAAGGGCAGCATGGGACATCGACCGCCGTCGAACTGGGGTGTTAGCGGTTTCCGGTCTTGCGCAGCAGCGCCATGAACATCGCGTCGGTGCCGTGCCGGTGCGGCCACAGCTGCACGAAATCGCCCCGCGCCGAATCCGGGACGCGGTCGAGCAGCCACTCGGGCCGCACGAGCTCCGCTCCCCCGGCCTTGAGCACCGACTCGACCGCCTCGGAGGTCTCGTCGAGCACCGGCGAGCACGTCACGTACGCGACCAGACCGCCCTTGCGCGCCAACCGGAGTCCCGCCGCCAGCAGCTCGCGCTGGAGCGGCACCAGGGCGTCCAGGTCGGACCGCTGCTTGCGCCAGCGCGCCTCCGGGCGCCGCCGCAGCGCGCCCAGCCCCGAGCACGGGGCGTCCACCAGCACCCGGTCGGCCGAGTTCGGCTCCCCGAACAGGCGCCCGTCGCCGGTGTGGACGGTGACCGGCAGTCCCCTGGCGGCCTTGGCGACCAGCTCGGCGCGGTGGGGCTGGACCTCGACCGCGTCCAGGTGCGCGCCCCGCTGCGCGGCGAGCGCGCCCAGGAGCCCGGTCTTGCCGCCGGGCCCGGCGCACAGGTCGACCCAGGACTCGTCGCGGCCCTCCAGGGGCGCCTCGGCGAGGGCGACGGCGACGAGCTGGCTGCCCTCGTCCTGGACGTGGGCGAGCCCGGTGGCGACGGCCTTGATGCGGCCGGGGTCGCCGCCGGGCAGGTACACCGCGTACGGCGAGAACTGCCCGTGCAGGCCCCCGCGCGTCTCGCGCGACAGGTCGCCCTTGGTGATGCGTCCGGGCTTGGCGCACAGGTGGACCGGGGGCGCGACGTTGTCGGCGGCGAGGGCCGGGGCGAGTTCCTCGGGGCCGAGGACGGCCTCGAACTCGCGGGCGATCCACTCGGGGTGGGCGTGGCGCAGGGACAGGTCGTGGAGCCGGTCGCCGGTGGCGAGGTCGGCGCACCACTGGTCGAGGTCCTTGGCGGCGACCTTGCGCAGGACGGCGTTGGCGAGCCCGGAGACGCGGGGGCTGACGGCGGCCTTGACGAGGCTGACGGTGGTGGCGACGGCCGCGTGCGCGGGGATGCGCATGTACAGCAGCTGGTAGGCGCCCAGGCAGAGCGCGTCGAGGAGGTCCTGCTGGAGTTCGCGCACGTCGCGCCCGGAGGCGGCGGCGAGGATCTTCTCCAGGGTGCCGAGGCTGCGCAGGGTCCCGTAGGTGAGCTCGGTGATGAGCCCGGCGTCGCGGCCGGTGTGGCCGGTCTCGTTGATCATGCGCGGCAGCACGATGTTGGCGTAGGCGTTGTCGGCGGTGACGGCGCGGATCGCGTCGAAGGCGATGCGCCGCGGGTTGACCGTGGGGCGCGGCTCGTCGTCGTCGCGGCGGGGCGCGCGCTTGCGGCCGGTATTGCGGGACCTGTTGTCGCTCATGTGAACCTCGGTGCGGTCTGGAGGCCGCGGCCCCACGATGCGGCGTCCATGGGCTTCTTGCCGGCGGGCTGGACCTGGCCCAGCAGCACGGGTTCGGTGGCGGTGCCGACGTGCACCGTTTTCTTGGCGAGGGCGACCTCGCCGGGCGCGAGCGGCGGACCGTCGGGGTCGGGCGTGACGGGGCCCAGGCGCAGGCGCTGGCCGTCGAGGTCGGTCCAGGCGCCGGGGGCGGGGGTGACGGCGCGGACGCGGCGGTCGACGGCGAACGCGGGGTCGCTCCAGCGGACGCGGGCGTCCTCGACGGTGACCTTGGGGGCGTAGGAGACGCCGTCCTCGGGCTGCGGTTCGCCGGTGAGGGCGCCGGCTTCGAGGCCGTCGACGACGTCGACGGTGAGGCGGGCCCCGGCGGCCGCGAGGCGGTCGAGGAGGTCGCCGGAGGTGTCACGGGGGCCGACAGGCTCGGTGAGGCGGCCGTAGACGGGGCCGGTGTCGAGCCCGGCTTCGAGCTGGAAGACGCACGCGCCGGTCATCTGGTCGCCGTTGAGGACGGCGTACTGGACGGGGGCGGCCCCGCGCCAGGCGGGGAGGAGGGAGAAGTGGAGGTTGATCCAGCCGAGCCGCGGGATGTCGAGCGCGGCGGGCGGGACGAGGGCGCCGTAGGCGACGACGGGGACGATGTCGGCGTCGAGGTCGCGCAGGCGCTGGAGGAATTCGGGTTCGCGGGGCTTGGCCGGGGCGAGGACCTCGACGCCGTGCCCGTCGGCCCACTCGGCGACGGGCGAGCGGTGGAGCTTTCGCCCGCGCCCGGTGGGGGCGTCGGGGCGGGTGAGGACGGCGACGACCTCGTGCGCGGACGCGTGGAGGGCCTCCAGGGTCGGCAGGGCGACCTCCGGGGTCCCGGCGAAGACGATCCTCATCGCTTGAAGAACACACCCTTGGAGTCGTGGGGGGTGACTTTGACCTTGACCTCTTCGTTGTACCAGTCCTGGGACTGGATCTCGGTGAGCGCGGCCTTGCGGCGCTCGGAGTCGAGGCGGTCGATGAAGATGATGCCGTCGAGGTGGTCGGTCTCGTGCTGGAGGCAGCGGGCCATGAGGCCGGTGCCGACGATCTGGAGGGGGTCGCCGTACTCGTTGAAGCCCTTGGCGACGACGTTCTGGCGGCGCACGGTGTCGAAGTACAGGCCGGGCAGGGACAGGCAGCCCTCGGGGCCGTCCTGCTCCTCCTCGTCGGGGAATTCGAGGACGGGGTTGACGATGTGCCCGATGACGTCGTCGACGTCGAAGGAGAAGACCCGCTTGCTCACGCCCAGCTGGGGGGCGGCGAGGCCGGCGCCGCCCTCGTCGCGCATGGTGTCGAGCAGGTCCTTCACGAGGTTCCGCAGCTCCTTGTCAAAGGTGTCGACGTCCTCGGCCGCGGTGCGCAGGACCGGGTCGCCGAAGATGCGGATGGGCTGGATCGACAATGTGCTGACCTTCCGGTGCGTGTACTGGCCGTTCACCAGTGTCCCATTCGCCTGTGCTGCGCGGTGCCGGGTCGGCGGGCCGTGTGGCGCGTCTCGGCTCGGGCGGCCCGGGAGGGGTCCCGGTGGTGAGCAGCAGGCCCGCGACGACCCCCGCCGCGACGCACGCGGCGACCACGAGCGCGGGGAAGGGGACGTCGGCGAGGAGGAGTCCCATGGCTCAGGCCGGTCTCGTGCGCATCGGGGCCTTGGCGAGCAGGGCCCAGGCGAGGAGGGCGAACAGGACCGCGAGGACGGCGTCGAGCGGCGCGAGCGACAGCTGGGTCGGGATCTCCAGGTTGATCCCGTCCTTCATGGGGAGCTCGTCGGCGGCCATCCTCGCCGCCAGGTAGGCGGGCATGCGGTACAGGACGAGGGAGACGAGGACGGCGCTGGCGAGGGCGCCGAGCCAGCGGCGGCCGAGCCGGATGACGACGGCGCCGGCGGCGGCGCCGACCGCGAAGTACACCGCGGGCCTGACGACCGATTCGAGCAGTCCGGTCCCGTAAAACCCCTGATGGTATTCGGCGCCGCGGAAGGTGGAGAAGAGTCCGATGACCGCGAGCCCGAGGTGGGTCAGGGCCGCCGTGGCGACGACGGTGGCCGCGCCGAACAGGGCGTACGCGGTCAGGAACTCCTTGCGGGTGAGGCCGTTGGCGAGAGCGAGCGGGTAGGACTTGGTCAGGTGCACCCAGGCGAGCGCGGTCACGATGAGCGGCACCGAGAAGACGACCCAGTAGGCGAACTCCCGGTACTCGCCGGTGGCGGCGCGGACGACGATCGAGGCGAGGGCCAGGGCGGCGAAGGCGGCGACGGACCAGAGGCCGAAGGTCCGGGCCGCGTCGGCCGACAGTGCGGCGGCGAGGCGGTACTTGCGGTGGGTGAGCAGCGCGGTCACGGTCAGACTCGTTTCGCTCGGACGGGAATGGACCTGAGGGTGGCCGCGGTGCCCGCGACCAGGACGGCGGTGACTGCGAGGGCGACGGCGGCCCAGGCGGCGACGGCGGTGTCGTAGGAGCCGAACTCCAGGGCGAGGATGCCCGCGTAGTGTCCGGCGGCCGCGACCAGGACGATCGCGGTGAACCAGTGGTTGCCGCCGAAGCGGAGCGCGGCGGCGCCGATGAGGACGCCGGTGAAGAAGTAGATCGGCGCGATGAGCACGTACCGGGCGCCGTCGGCGAGGGTCTGGCCCCAGGTGTCGAGCGGTTCGGCGAAGACGGCGAGCAGGGCGTGCTCGGCGGCGAACCCGGCGGTCACGATCGCGGCCGTCCCGATCGAGGCGAGGACCCCGAACACCAAGTAGGCGACGGTGAGCTCGCGGCGGGTGACGCCTTTGGCGAGCGTCCCGGGCAGGGTCTGGTACAGCAGCATGCCGGCGGTGCAGGCGACGAACCACTGGAAGACGGTGGCGGTGATCGTCCACAGTCCGGTCTCGATGGCGCTGATGAGCAGCACCGACAGGAACGGGGTGAGGACGACCCAGGCGAGCATCACCCAGCGCAGCCAGCGGGTGGAGCCGAGGAAGAGGCTGAGGCCGAGCCGGTAGCGGCGCTTGGCGAGGGCGGTGGTGTCGGCCATGGTCATGCTTTCTTGGATCGGAGCGGGACGTCGATGAGGATGCGGTAGGCGGCGGCCGCGAGGACGGCGGTGACCGCGACGATGGTCGCGATGACGACGCCGCGGGCCCACCCGTCCATGAACAGGCCGAGGAAGCCCGCCCAGCCGGGGCCGACCGGTTCGGTGTCGTACAGGCCGTTGTCGAGGCTGAACACGACCGGGATGATCGGGACGAGCAGCAGCCAGCCCGCGCCCTCCCAGCGGTAGGAGGCGATGCCGATGACGGTGCCGGCCGCGAAGTACACCAGGTACAGCAGCGGGTAGTACGAGGCGAACGCGATGGTGTCGCCGAGGGACCCGATGGGGGCGATGGCGTCGCTGGCGTCGATCCCCTGGGACCAGCCGAGGGCGTCGTAGTAGGCGCGCTCGCCGAGGATGCCGGCGAAGGCGACGGCGCCGAGGACGAGCGACCACAGGACGCCGAAGACGCCCATGGAGACGGCGAGCTCGCGGCGGGTCAGGCCCGCGGCGATCATGTTGGGCACCAGCGTGAACACGAAGCCGCCGCCGACGAACGCGGTGAACCACTTGCCGACGTTCGCGGTGTAGTACCAGGCCGAGAGCGCGACGTCGCTGTACTGGGAGATCACCAGCGGCACCGCGAAGGACAGGACGAGGGCGGCGAGGACCCAGTACTTGAAGTACTTCAGGCCCTCCAGGGCGAAGCCGGCGCCGAGGGCGTACCGGCGGGTGGGCAGGCGCAGGTTGGCGAGGGAGGACATGCTCAGGCTCCGTTCCGGTTCGGGTCGGTGAGGTGGATGAAGAGGTCCTGGAGGCCGACCGGGCCGATCTCGATCCCGGCAGCGGCGGCGCGCTCGCGGACGGACTTGTCCAGGGCGTCGGCGACGGTGATGGACTTCGTGCCGCCGAGGCGCTGCTCGGCGAGGGCGGCGAGGCCGAGGGCGTCGACGGCGTCGGCCGGGCCGGTGAGGGTGGCGCCCATGCCCTGGAAGGCCTCGATGTCGGCGTGGCGCAGGATGCGTCCCCTGTCGACGATGATCACCTCTTCGAGGTAGTTGGCGACCTCGTCGATCAGGTGCGTGGAGAGCACGACCGTGTGCGGGCGCTCCATGTACTCGGCGAGGAGCTCCTTGTAGAACGCGTCCCGGGTGGGGGCGTCCATGCCGAGGTGGACCTCGTCGAACATGGTGAGCTCGGCGCGGGCGGCGAGGCCGCAGACGGCGGCCAGGACCGAGCGCTTGCCGCGGGAGAGGGCGCTGACGCGCTTCTTCAGGGGCACTTCGAACTTGTCGGCGAGCTTGTAGGCGTAGTCGGTGTCGAAGGAGGGCCGGATCTGGCCGGTCTCGATGACGGCCTTGACGGTCTCGGAGTCGTCGAAGTCGCCGCCTTCGCGGATGAGGGCGACGCGGGAGACGATCGGGGCGTTCTCCCACACCGGCTCGCCGCCGACGCGGACCTCGCCGGAGGTGGGTCGGCGGAAGGCGGCGAGGAGGCTGAGCAGGCTGGTCTTGCCGGCGCCGTTGCGGCCGAGGAGCCCGTAGATCTTGCCGGCCTCCAGGTCGAGGTCGACGTCGGCGAGGGCGGCCTCGGCGCCGTACTTCAGGGTGACGTTGCGGAGGTTGACGGTGAAGCTCATTGGAGGGCGCCTTCCTGGGCCTTGAGGTAGTCGATGATGTCGGTCAGGGGGATGCCGGCCTGGCGGGCCTCGCGGACCAGGGGGGCCAGGACGCGTTCGAAGAAGCGGTCGCGGAAGTCGGCCGCGAGCCGGTCGCGGGCGTCGTCGGCGACGAACATGCCGACGCCGCGCTGCTTGTAGAGGACGCCCTCGTCGACCAGCTCCCGGAACGCCTTCTGCGCCGTGGCCGGGTTGATCTGGTAGAACGCGGCGTACTGGTTGGTCGACATGACCTTGCCTCCCGGTTCGAGCGATCCGTTCATGATCTCGGCCTTGATCTGGTCGGCGATCTGCCGATAGATCGGCGTGCCGTCATCGAACATCTCGCCTCCTAACTTGTGGGTACGGGTTCATCGGTGCTGGGGTTCATTACTTGACTAATGAACCATAGCACGAAGAAACCCGGGGCGGGTGGCCCCGGGTTCGGCAGAGGTTGTTAGACGAGGCCGCCTTCGTAGGCGGCGATGACGGCCTGGGTGCGGTCGCGGACGCCGAGCTTGGTGTAGACGCTGCTCAGGTGGGTCTTGACGGTCTCGCGGCCGAGGAACAGCTCGGCGGCGATCTCGGCGTTCGACAGGCCGCGGGCCGTGAGGGTGAGGACTTCGCGCTCGCGCTCACTGAGGTTCCCGATCCCGTTCTGCGCGTTGCGGTTCAGCGTCGCAGACCCCGCGAGGCGGCGGACGGCCTCGGGGAACAGGAGGGCGTCGGTGCGGGCGACGAGGCGGACGGCGGCGAGGAGGTCTTCGAGGCGGGTGCGCTTGAGCAGGAACCCGCCGGCGCCCGCGCGCAGCGCCTGCCACACGTAGTCGTCGTTGTCGAAGGTGGTGACGACGAGGATCTTCGGCGGGGCGGCGAGTTCGGCGGTGATGCGGGCGGTGGCCTCGATGCCGTCGACCTTCGGCATCCGCACGTCCATGAGCATGACGTCCACGTTCCCCTTGCGGGCGATGGCGAGCGCGTCGATCCCGTCGGCGCCTTCGGCGACGACGTCGAGGTCGGGTTCGGCGCCGATGACGGCGGCGAACCCGGAGCGGATGAGCGCCTCGTCGTCGACGAGGGCGATGCGCAGCGGCGCGGTCATGCGGTCCCTTTCGGCAGTGCGACGCGGACGGTCCAGGTGCCGTCGGCCCAGTCGGTCTCGGCGGTGCCGCCGAGGACGGCGGCCCGTTCGGCGGTGCCGATGAGGCCGCGCCCGCCCGGTCGCGGGCGGGGCCGCCGGGCGGCAGGGCTGGCGACGCGCACCGTGACCTCCTCGGCGATGCCGAGTTCGCCGATGCCGAGTTCGACCACGGCGCGGGGCTCGTCGGCGTGGCGCAGGACGTTGGTGAGGGCCTCCTGGACGATGCGGTAGGCCTCGCGGGAGGTCAAGCGGCCCACCGCATTCCGGTCGCCGGTGATGCGCAGGTCGACGTCGACGCCGGATTCGGCGGCGAGAGCTTCGAGGTCGGCGAGGTCCTTCTGGGGGCCGCGGGTCTCGTCGCGGTCCTCGCGCAGGGCGCCGATGGCGGCGTCGAGTTCGGCGAGGGCCTCCCGGGCGGTCTCGCCGACCGCGGCCATGGCGCGGGAGGCGAAGGCGGGGTCGTTGTCGATGAGGCGGGAGGCGGCCTCGGACTGGACCACCACCACCGAGAGGGCGTGCCCGACCGAGTCGTGCAGTTCGCGGGCGATGCGGTTGCGCGCGGCCAGGCGGATGGTCTCGGCGCGCGAGGCCGCGAGCCGGTCGGCCGCGCCCTGCCCGAGCAGGCCCGGCGCGAGGGCCTTCATACCGGCGGCGGCCGCGGCGACGAGGAAGATCAACGCGGCCAGCAGGATCGGGCCCGAGACGAGGCCCCAGCGGGCGAGCCAGCCGGAGTAGACGCCGGTGGTCTCGTGGCCGAGGACGGCGCGGGCGCCGTTGACCGCCAGGTAGGCGCAGAACGGCACGAGCGCGAGGGTGACGCCGGAGAGGGCGCCGCCGACGACCGCGTGAAGGGTGAACCAGCAGGCGGTGCGCCAGCGCGAGTTCCAGGTGTCGTCGTCGTCGGGCGGGGTGAACCGGGCGCCGAGGAGGCGGCGGGCGGCGGTGCGCTCGACCTCGCGGTCGGGCAGGAGGAGCGAGACGGCGGCGACGAGCGGGATGACGGCGGCGAACACGCCCGGGTGCAGGGCGCCTTCGAAGCCGGCGTCGGGGTGGACCCAGTTGTAGGCGATGGCGCCGACGAGCATGAACGGCATCATGAGGGCGCCGCCGAGGATGAGCCAGACCCAGCCGCGGTAGGTGGCCCCGGACCGGAGCGGGGCGAGGAGGCGCATGGGGTCATTGTGCCAGCGGACGTTCACGCCTCCAGCATTCCCGGCGAGCGCGGGCGACCGAATCCCTCCGGGGGGCGGGCCCGGTCCCCCGCGCGGGGGACCGGGTCTCATCCCTATTCGTCTATTTGCCCTCGTAGGCGTCCTTGAGGCCCTGGAGGTCGATCTTCTTCATCTCGTACATGGCCTTGACGGCGCGCACGGCGCCGTCCTTGTCGGGGCCGCCGACGTACCGGTCGGCCTCGGCGGGCCACACCTGCCAGTTGACGCCCCACTGGTCGGCGATCCAGCCGCACTGGATCTCCTTGCCGCCGTTGGCCAGGAACGCGTCCCAGAGGCGGTCGGTCTCGGCCTGGTCGGCGGTGTTGACCAGCAGCGACATGGCGTGGTCGTGCTTGGCGGAGTCGTCGCCGTTGATGCCGGTGAACGACTGGCCGGCGAGTTCGAAGTTGACGACCATGGCCGTCCCGACCTCGCCGTGCGCGTCCTCGACGTAGGGGATGGTGCTGGTGATCTTGGCGTCCTCGAAGAGGGTGGTGTAGAACTCGGCGGCCGCCTCGGCGGCGCCGTCGGCGTACCAGATGTTGGTGACGATCTTCTGCATTGGTCGCGTCCTTCCGAACGGGTCTCAATATCCGATTGCATCAGTCGAGACGAGGCCGCGCGCCGAAACTCATCGCTTCGTCGGCCCCCGGCGCTAGGTTTGGCACATGGTGAGCAGCAGCGCCGAGACCGTGGACGCCTACCTGGCCGAACTCCCCGAGGACCGCCGCGCGGCGGTGACGGCGATCCGGGAGGCCCTGCGCACCGAGCTGACCGGGTTCACCGAGGTCATGGCCTACGGGATGCCCTGCTACGAGCGCGACGGCGAGACCGAGGTCGGCTTCGCCTCCCAGAAGCGCTACATCTCGGTCTACCTGCTGCGCCCCGACCTCAAGGACCTGTTCAAGGACCGCCTCGCGGGCCACGACATGGGCAAGGGCTGCCTGCGCTTCTCCACCCCCGCGAAAGTGGACGTGGAGCTGGTGCGCGACCTCGCCCGCGCCACCGCGGCCACGCGCGGCTCGATCTGCTGACCTAGACCGGTTCCCTGGTCGGGTTCGCGACGCTCCCGCCCGGGTTCTTCGTAGTGCTGTAGGCCAGGTCGCCTTCGTGGTCGCGGTAGGGGTTGCGGTCGGCGCCGGTGCCGCGGCCGGTCGCGTCGGCCTCGGTCTTCGCGTCGAACCCGGGCTTGTGGGAGCCGCCCTCGCTCTTGTCGAACCTCGCCAGCGCCTTGGTGAACGACGCGGCGACGTCGCCGTCGCTCTTCTTGTAGTCCTCGGCGCCCTGGCGGACCTGGTCGCGGGCGATGAAGTAGCGGGCGGCGGTGGTCGTCAGGAAGCCCCGGAACTCCGCGGCCATGGCGAGCGCGTCCGTGTCGGCGCCGGTGGCCCTGCCGTCCTTGTCGGCGAAGTGGGCCGCGGCGTCCTCGACGGGGTCGAGCAGCGGGAGCATCTCCTCGTACTCGGCGCCGGCGCGCCCGAGCTTCTCGGCGAGTTCGAAGAGCGCCGCGGGGTCGGCGCTGAAGCCGCTGTGCTGGGCGGTCGGCAGGCCCTGGGCCTTGTTCTCGCCCAGGGCGTACAGCTCGATGTCGAAGCTGCCGACCGCGCCGAGCGCCGAGCGGAGCGCGGCGGTGAGGGCCCGGTACTTCCCCTCGTACGTCTCGATCTGCTGCACCAGCGCGTCCATGCCGGCCGAGAGGTTCGTGACGATGGCCCGGAACTCGCCTTTGAAGACGACGGCGTCGTGGGTGGCGAGGAACTGCTCGCCGAGGAACGCGCCGAGGTCGAGGACCTTGGAGACGGCGTCGCCGACGACCGGGAGGAACCCGACCGCCTTCGCGAGCCCTTCGAGGGCCTCCCAGTTGTTCGCGATCGCCGCGGTCCCGGTGGCGCCCAGGCCTTTCGCGGCCTCCGAGATGAGGTGGACCGCGTCGTTGCGGCCGACCTGGACGATCCCCGACCGCTGCTGCACGAGCTTCCCGAGCTCGTTGGCGAGGATGTAGTGGTTGGTCGTGGTCGGGTTCGTGGACTTGAGGAACCCGCCCTTGAACGCGTCGGCGGCGAGCCCGGTCCAGTCGGCCAGCCAGTGCTGGGACGTGCCGTCCCCGTCGGAGAGGTCGGTGACCAGGGACGAGAGCGCGCTGCCGCTCGCGTTCCGGGTGCCTTCCGTGGAGCTTCCGGCGACGGCGGTCTGCTCGCGGATCGACTTCAGGCCGTTGAACGCCCGGTCGAGCGCGCCGAGGTCGTGCCCGTCGAAGCGCGGGACCTTGGCCTCGATCAGGTCCCGCTCGGCCTTCGCCCACGCGTGCACGGCCGTCATCACCTGCGGCAGCGGGCACGTGATCTCGGAGGGCACCACGCCGGCGGGGTTGTCGTGCTCGTCGAAGACCGGGTTGCCGGCCTGGGTCGCCGGGATCCGCCCCTGGCAGCGCACCGGCGGCGCCGCGTTGTCGGCGGCACCGGCCCAGGTGCGGTAATCGCAGGCGTCCCGGTGGTAGTTGACGACCGGCTTGCGCAAGTAGGGCCAGTCCAGGACCTGCTTGGGGTGCTGGACGCTGGTGCTGATGTCGTTGCCGGCCAGGAACGAGGCGGCGGCCTCCTTCTGCCACCGCCGGATCAGCGCCGCCCAGAACCGGTCCAGCGCCGGCACCACGTTCTGCGCGAAGTGGTCCGGTCCTGCGATGTACTGCGCCACTGGGCACCGCCGTCCTCAAGCCGTGGGGGTCCACCCGAGTCCAGCACCGAGAAGGTTGGGGCGCAAGGGGTGCGGGTGTCCCGGTCCGTCCGGGACAGGGACCGCCGTCGATACGGGCCACCGCTAGACTCGGTGACGTGCGTCATCCCCTCGACGGCCTGGACCCCTCCGCGGCCGGCTCGGCGCCGCAGCTGGTCGCCCTGCTGCGGGAGCTGCGCGCCGCCTCCGGCCTGAGCATCCGCGAAGTCAGCCGCCGCGCCCGCGACCGCGGCGACTGGCTCCCCACCAGCACCCTCGCCGCCGTCCTCAACCGCGACGCGATCCCCCGCGCCGAGGTCGTGGCCGCCATCGTCCGCGCCTGCGGCGGCGACGAACCCGCCGTCGAGGCCTGGCTCGCCCAGTGCGCGCGCATCAGCGCCGCCGATGTCGCCGACACCGGGCAGGTCCCCCGCCAGCTCCCCTCCGCGCCCCACGCCTTCACCGGCCGCGAACGCGAACTCCACCTCATCGACGAGCACCTCCAGACCGCCTCCCCGCGCGCGGTCGTCCTCGCCGGACCCGCCGGGATCGGCAAGACCGCGCTGGCCCTGCACTGGGCGCACCGCGCGTTCGACGCGTTCCCCGACGGGCAGCTGTACGTGGACCTGCGCGGGTTCTCCGGGACCGACCCGCTCGCGCCCGGGCCGGTGCTGCACCGGTTCCTGACCGCGCTCGGCACCGGGCCCGAGGAGATCCCCGCCGACGGCGACGAGCGGGCCGCGATGTTCCGCTCGCTCCTGGGCCACCGGCGCGTCCTGGTCGTCCTCGACAACGCCCGCAGCCCCGAGCAGCTGCGGGACCTCCTCCCCGGCACCGGCGGCTCGACCGCGCTCATCACCTCCCGCACCGACCTGTTCGGACTCACCGCGACCCACGGCGTCCCGCACCTGCGCCTGGCGCCGCTCACCCGCGAGGAGTCCATGGACCTCCTCGACGCGATGATCGGGCGCGGACGCGTCGCCACCGACCCCGAGGCCGCGCGCGGGCTCGCCGCCGCCTGCGGGGACCTGCCGCTGGCGCTGCGCCTGGCCGCGTGCCAGACCCTCGCCCGCCCCGAGCAGCCCCTCGGCGAACTGCGCGACCGGATCGCCCAGGCGCCCTTGGCGAACCTGGACCTGCCCGGCGACGAGGCGGCCGGGCTGCGCGCCTGCCTCGACCTCACCCGCGCCCACCTGGACGCGGGCGACCGCGACGTCCTCGACGCCGTCGGCCTCCACCCGGCGACCGAGTTCGAGGCCACCGGGATCGCGGCCCTGGCCGGCATCGGCCTCACCGAAGCCGACGGAGCGCTGCGGCGCCTCGCGGGCGTCCACCTGGCCTCCGCGACCGGAGACGGCCGCTGGACCGTCCACGACCTGGTGCGCGCCTACGCGAAGGAGCACGCCGACCGGCGCGCCGCCGACGACCGCGAAGCCGCACTCGGGCGGCTCTACGACTGGCACCTGGCGACCGTCGCCGGGACCTGGCAGGCGATCTTCGGACTCGACCCCGAGGCCGTCCCCGAGACCGAAGTCCCCGTCCCGGGGTTCGACGGCCCCGAGGCGGCCCTCGCCTGGCTCGACCCGCGCCACGGCGCGCTGAGCGAGATGATCCGCCACGCCGCGGCCGGCAAGCGGCACTGGCACGCCAGCCGCCTCGCCGGCGCCCTGTGGCGCTACCAGTTCATCCGCGGCATCCTCGGCGAAGCCGAAGCGGACCTGAAGATCGCCCTCGAATCCGACCGCGCCGCCGGCGACCGCCACCACCAGATCGCGAGCCTGCGCGCCCTCGGCAGCACCCAGAAGGCCCTCGGGCGCCTCGACGAGGCCGAGGCGAACCTCGGCCGGGCGCTGCGGACCGCGACCGAACTCGACGACACCATGGAGGCCGCCCTCACCCTCGGTTCGCTCGCCCAGTGCCACATCCAGCAGTGGCGCCTGGACGACGCCCGCACCTGCGCCACCGAGGCCGCACGGCTCTTCCGCGACCTCGGGGACGCCGACCGGGAGGTCAACGCCCTCGACGAGCTCGCACACGTCGACATGCTCAGCGGCAACGACGGCGAGGCCCGCACCGGCTTCGACCGGTCCGTGAAGACCTTCGCCGACCGCGGCTGGACGCAGAACCTCGGCTCGGCCCTCGCCGCACTCGCGCGGCTGCGCCTGCGCGAGCACGAGGCCGGAGCCGCCGCGGCCCTGCTGGACGAGGCGCTCGACGCCTACCGCCAGGTCGGCGACCCGTTCGGGGAGATCTACGTCCAGAGCCTCCAGGCCCTCGCGCACGCCCAGCTCGGCGAGCGCGACACGGCGTCGCGGCTCGCGAGCGCGGCTGCCGAGGCGGCCGTCGCCACCTCCAGCCCCGAACTCGCCCTGGACGTCCTCAACACCGCCGGATTCGCGTTCGCGGCCATCGGCGTCCCCTCAGGGGCCGAACGCCTCCACCGCGAAGCGCTCGAACTCACCGAATCCGCACCCGACCCCTACGAGGAGGCCCGCGCCCGCCACGGCCTCGGCGACGCGTACGCCGCCCGCGGCGACGACGCCGCCGCCCGGGCCGAGTGGACCCGCGCGCTGCGCCTCCACGAACGGCTCGGCACCTACGGCAGGACCGAACTCGCCGAACGGCTCGCCTGAGCCGCCGGGAACGCGTGCCGGCGGGCGAGCAGCGCGATCAGCAGGATCGGCACGCCCAGCACGGTCACCGTCCACGCCAGTGACAGCGGCCCGAACCAGACCAGCAGCAGCCCGCCGAGCGCCCCGCCCGCGGCCGTCGCCGCGTTCCACAGCGTCACCACCACCGCCTGCACCGTGTCGGCGGCCTTCGCCCCCGCCTGCCCGGCCGCGGTCTGGAGCAGCGTCGGCACCCCGCCGTGCCCCAATCCCCACAAGGCGATCGCGACATACACGAGCGCCGGGACCTCCGCGAACACCGCGAGCACGGCCGCCGCAACCGCCGTGAGAACCGCCGCGCCGATCGTCAGCAGCCGCAGCCGCCGGTCGATGTGCGCGCCGGTGACCCAGATCGACGCGATCGACGCCAGCCCGAACACCAGCAGCACCCGGTCGATCGACCCGCCCATGCCGAACCGCTCCAGGAACGCCGCAATGTACGTGTACAGCACGTTGTACGCGATCACGTAGACCGCGATCACCGCCATGATCGCCGCGACCCCCGGGATCGCCACCGCCCGCAGCACCGGCGTCCGCTGCCCCGCCCGCTGCCCTTCGAAGTCCGGCACGACGAGGCTGATCCACACGATCGACAGCACCGCGAGCGCCGACATGACCCCGAACGACTCGCGCCACCCCAGGACCCCGCCGATGAACGTCCCGACCGGGACCCCCAGCGCCAGCGCCAGCGGAATGCCCGCCATGACGATCGCGATCGCCTTGCCCTCCATGCCCTTCGGGGCTAGGCGGCGCGCGTACCCGACCATGAGCGCCCACGACAGGCCCGCGGCCATGCCCGCGACGAACCTCGCGCCCATCGTCAGCGCGTAGTCCGTCGAGAGCGCGGTGACGGTGTTGGCCGCGACGAACCCGGCCATCGCCATGAGCAGCACCGGCTTGCGGCCCCACCCGGCGGTCAGCGCCGACAGCGGGATCACCGTCAGCGCCGTCCCGATCGCGTACACCGTCACCGCCTGGCCCATCGCCGCCTCGCTCACGCCGAGGCTCGCGCGCATCCCCGGCAGCAGCCCCGCGGGCAGCGACTCGGTGATGACGGTGATGAACACGGCGGTCGACAGGGCCAGCAGCCCGGACAGGGGCAGCCGCTCGCGCGGCGCCGCCTCGGGCGGGGCGGAGAGGGTCGTTTCGCTCATGCCCAGAAGCGTCTAACCTTGACACTAATGTCAGAGTCCAGTCGGAGTGAGGCGGGCCATATGAGGATCGGCGAACTGGCGGAGCGCACCGGCGCCCCCGCCCGGATGCTCCGCTACTACGAGCAGCACGGCCTCATCGCCGCCGACCGCACCCCCAACGGCTACCGCGACTTCCCCGAAGCCGTCGTCGAACGCGTCGGCCAGATCCGCGGCCTCCTCGACGCCGGCGTCCCCGTCAAGATCATCAAGCAGATCCTCCCCTGCCTCGACGGCCCCGGCCAGATCTACTTCCCGGTCCCCGACCCCGAGATGCTCGCCCAGCTCGCCGAGCAGCGCGACCGCATGACCCGCAAGGCCGAATGCGTCCTCAAGAACCGCGACGCCATCGCCGCCTACCTCGACCGCGTCAGCGGCCCCCAGAACGCCTAGGCGATCTCGCGCGGGTCGATCTGGACGCGGACCTGCTCGGCCTTGGCGCTGGAGCGCTCGGCGACGGCCTTCGCGAGGACCGCGGCGAGGGCGGCCCCATCGCGGCGGCGCACGCGCAGGAGGAGGCGCTCGTGGTGCTCGTCGACCGGGATGGGGCCGATAATCTCGACGTCGAGGTCCGAGGGCAGGTCGGCGGCGAGCTTCTCGGCCTCGCCGTTCAGTCCCGTGAGGGCCGCGAACTTCATGACCGGGGGGAAGCCGAGCTCGGCGCGGTCGGCCAGCTCCTGGCCCGCGAACCAGGCGGCGTCCCAGCGGATGAGGGCCTGGACCACCTGGAGGCCGCCGTCGGCGGTGACCACCGCGGTGCCGCCGGGGGCGCACAGGGCCACTGCGTTCATCCAGATCCGCAGGGCCTCTTCGGAAGCGGTCAGCTCGGCCCGCGTCAGTTGCGCCCACGTGTCCACCAGGAGCACCGCGCCGTAGCCTTGCGGTGCACGCGGTTCGACCCCCGGCGTGGAGACGACGACCCGCGCGCCCGCGGGGACGGTGTCGAGGCGCTCGGAGGCGTTCGACTCGACCACCTCGACGCCGGGGAACGCGCTCGCGATCTCCTCGGCAGTGCGCGCGGCCCCGATGACCACCGCGCGGATGCGGTTCGAGCCGCACTCGGCGCACCGGTGCGGGTCGTCGACGCGCCCGCACCAGGTGCACACCGGAGGCCGCCGGGGCCCGGTCAGGCGGAGCGGGCCGGTGCAGTCGGGGCACAGCGCGCGGGTGCGGCAGCGCTGGCAGGAGACGGCCGGGACGTAGCCGCGGCGGGGCACCTGGAGCAGGACCGGGAGGTCGGCGGTGAGGGCCTTTCGGGCGGCCTCCCAGGCGACCGACGGCAGGCGCGCGGTCGAGCTGGAGGGGTCGATCTTGAGGTCGGCGTCGTCGCCGATGGGGACCACGCGCGGCGCGGAGGCGCGCAGGGCCTCCCGGCGGCCCGCCGCGGAGACGGCCCAGCCGGTCTCGACCAGCAGCTGCGCCTGCGGGGTGCGGGCGAAGCCGCCGACGATGCAGGCGGCCCCGGCGAGCTCGGCGCGGGTGAGCAGGACCTCGCGGGCGTGCGGGTGCGGGGCGTGGAGGCTGATCAGGTTCTTGTCGCCGTCGTCCCAGACGGCGACCAGGCCGAGGTCCTCGACGGGCGCGAACATCGCGACCTGCGTCCCGGCCACGACCCGGACCTCGCCGCGCAGCGCCTTGAGGAACGACCGGTACCGCGGGGTCGGGCCCATGGCGTTCGAGAGCGTGACGTGGCGGTCGGGGCCGAGCACCGCGTTGAGGGCCCTGTCGAGCCGCTCCAGGTCGTACTGGTCCGGGACCACGAGCAGGGCACCCCTCCCGGCTTCGGCGGCCGCAGCGGCGGCCTCGGCGAGCCGCAGGGCCCAGTCCTCGCCGGGGAGGGCGCTCCAGGCGATCCTCGGCGCCTTGCCGTCGTGCACCGCGCGCAGGAATGCCTCGCCAGCGTTATATCTATCCCAGTGAGCGAGGTCCGGCGCGGCCACCGGCAGCCGCTCGGCCGGGTCCTCCTTCTCGACGCGGATCTTCCGCTCCGGCAGCGCCAGCCGCAGCACGTCGGCGAGGTTCCCCGCGTACCGGTCGGCGATCCGCTGCGCCAGCTCGGCCACCTCGGCCGTCAGCACCGGCCCCGGTGGGACGACGTCGAGGATCGGCAGGATCTTCCCCGGGAAGTCCGCGTGGTCGCGCACCGCCAGCACCGTGCCCTTGAGCTTGCGGTTGCTGAACCCCACCGACACCCGGCAGCCCGCCTGCACCTGGTCGGCGAGCTCCACCGGGATCCGGTAGTCGAACAGCTGGTTGAGCTGCGGCAGCGGGTGGTCCACGCACACCGCCGCATATCTCGCCGCCGACTCCGTCATCCGATAAAAGTACCGGGCGCCCCCGACGATCGAGAGCTCCCGGTACGAAGCATTGCGGCGTCTAGGAGACGGCTTCCTTCAGCGCCGCGGCGCGGTCGGTCGCCTCCCAGGTGAACTCCGGGAGCTCGCGGCCGAAGTGGCCGTACGCGGCGGTCTGGGAGTAGATCGGGCGGATCAGGTTGAGGTCGCGGATGATCGCGGCCGGGCGGAGGTCGAAGACCTCCAGGACGGCCTTCTCGATCAGGGCCGGGTCCACCGTCTCGGTGCCCTGGGCGTCGACGGCGACGCTGACGGGCTTGGCCTTGCCGATCGCGTAGGCGACCTGCACCTCGCAGCGCTCGGCGAGGCCGGCGGCCACGACGTTCTTCGCGACCCAGCGGGCGGCGTACGCCGCGGAGCGGTCGACCTTCGACGGGTCCTTGCCGGAGAACGCGCCGCCGCCGTGGCGGGCGTAGCCGCCGTACGTGTCGACGATGATCTTGCGGCCGGTCAGGCCGGCGTCGCCCATGGGGCCGCCGATCTCGAAGCGGCCGGTCGGGTTGACCAGGAGCTTGTAGTCCTCGATGTCGAGGTCGAGCCCGGAGACGACCGGCGCGATCACGTGCTCGGCGATGTCGGGGGACAGCAGCGAGTCCAGCGAGATGTCGGGCGCGTGCTGGCTGGAGACGACCACCGTGTCGAGCCGGACCGGCTTGTTCTTGTGGTACTCGATCGTCACCTGGGTCTTGCCGTCGGGGCGCAGGTAGGGGACGGTGCCGTCCTTGCGGACCTCGGTGAGGCGCTGGGACAGGCGGTGGGCCAAGGCGATCGGCAGCGGCATCAGCTCGGGCGTCTCGCGGCACGCGAAGCCGAACATCAGGCCCTGGTCGCCCGCGCCCTGGAGGTCCATCTCGTCGATGTCGCCGGAGTCCACACGGGACTCCCACGCCTTGTCGACGCCCTGCGCGATGTCGGGGCTCTGGCCGCCGATCGAGACGTTCACGCCGCACGAGGCGCCGTCGAAGCCCTTCTTGGAGGAGTCGTAGCCGATGCGCAGGATCGTGTCGCGCACGATCCGCGGGATGTCGGCGTACGAGTGGGTGGTCACCTCGCCCGCGACGTGCACCTGGCCGGTGGTGATGAGGGTCTCGACCGCGACGCGGCTCCCGGGGTCCTCGGACAGCAGTGCGTCCAGGATCCCGTCGGAGATCTGGTCCGCGATCTTGTCCGGGTGGCCTTCGGTGACCGACTCGGAGGTGAACAGGCGACGTGCCACGGCACTCCTCATAACCATTTTCACGCCCAGCGGCGCACTACCAACTGCCTTCGCAGCTCACAAGTCTATGCGTTCAAGATCTTGCCACCAAGTCGGCGCGCTGCGCACCCGGCCCGTCAGTGGGGTCCACTCAGCGGGAGCCGGGAGGCCACCGCGTCCCACACGGCGTCCGCGACCAGTTCTTTCGATGCCTCGTCGAGCGCGGCGACCGGGCCGGTCGCGTCGAACACAGTGACGGAGTTCTCCAGGCGCCCGAACACCGCCCCGCCCGAGACGTCGTTGAGGACGACCAGGTCGGCGCCCTTCGCCTCGCGCTTGGCCTTCGCGTGCTCGGGGCCGTCGTGGGTCTCGGCCGCGAAGACGACGAGGACCTGCCCGGGCCGCTTGGCCCGGCCCACGGCCGCCGCGATGTCCGGCGTCGACGTGAGCGCCAGGTCCAGGTCGCCCTTGCGCTTGAGTTTGCGGTCCGAGGTCTCCTTCGGCGTGAAGTCCGCCGGGGCCGCGGCCAGGACCATCGCGTCGGCCTCGACCGCCGTCTTCACGGTGGCCTCGTGGAGTTCGCCGGTGGTGCCGACGCGCTCGACGCGCACGCCTGCGGGCAGGGGCGCGTCGATGTGCGCGGCGATGAGGGTGACGTCGGCGCCGCGCGCGGCGGCCGCGGCGGCGATGGCGATGCCCTGGCGGCCCGAGGAGTGGTTGCCGATGAAGCGGACCGGGTCGATCGGCTCGCGGGTGCCGCCGGCGGTGACGAGGACCTTGCGGCCCACCAGGTCACGTGCCGGGGAAGTCAGGAAGCCCTTGAGGAGCGCGAAGATCGACTCCGGCTCGGGCAGGCGCCCGGGCCCGGTGTCGGCGCCCGTCAGGCGCCCCGAGTCGGGCTCGACGACGTGGACGCCGCGCTCGCGCAAAGTGGCGACGTTGGCGCGCGTGGCCGCGTGCTCCCACATCTCGGTGTGCATCGCCGGAGCGAACACCACCGGGCAGGTCGCGGTCAGCAGCGTCGAGGTGAGCAGGTCGTCGGCGCGGCCGTGCGCGGCCCGCGCGAGCAGGTCGGCGGTGGCCGGGGCGACGACGACGAGGTCGGCCTCGCGGCCGAGCCGCACGTGCTTGACCTGCGAGACGTCCGAGAACACGCCGGAAGCCACCGGGCGGCCCGACAGGGCCTCCCAGGTGGCTTCACCGACGAACTTGAGCGCCGCCTCGGTGGGTATCACGGTCACCTCGTGACCGGACTCCTTGAGGAGGCGGAGCAGGATGCACGCCTTGTAGGCGGCGATGCCGCCCGACACGCCCAGGACGACGTTCAACTGACCCCTCTTCGACGACCGGAGAGGCTAGGCCTCGTTGTCGTCGAACGCCTTCGTCTCAAGGAGGCCCTTGTCGAGCTCGCGCATGGCGATCGACAGCGGCTTCTCCTCGGGAGTGGTCTCGACGAGCGGACCGACGTACTCCAGCAGGCCTTCGCCGAGCTGCGAGTAGTAGGCGTTGATCTGACGCGCCCGCTTGGCCGAGTAGATGACCAGCTGATACTTCGACTGGCTCTTCTTGAGCAGGTCGTCGATCGGCGGGTTGGTGATGCCGACGGGGTCGGCGACAGTCCCTGACACGTGTTGTCCTTCGTGTGACTTGGGTGTTGCTAGCGCGCTCCGGTCTTCACTACCGCCGGAGAACTGAGCAACTCTACCAGCTCGGAGGCCGCCTGCTCGATCGACACGTTCGTGACTGTGTGATCGAACTCGGCTTCGGCGTCGAGCTCTTCGCGCGCGGCGTCCAGGCGGCGCGCGATGGTCGCGGCGTCCTCGGTCCCGCGCCCGGTGAGGCGGCGGACGAGTTCGTCCCACGACGGCGGGGCCAGGAACACCAGCTGCGCGTCGGGCATGGCCCGGCGGACCTGGCGGGCCCCTTGCAGTTCGATCTCCAGCAGCGCCGGGAGTCCGGCGCGCAGGCGCTCCTCGACCGGGCCGCGGGGGGTTCCGTAGAGGTTCCCCGCGTAGGAGGCCCATTCAAGGAACTCCCCCGCGGCGATCATCGACTCGAACTGCTCAGTCGACACGAAGTGGTAGTCGGCGCCGTCGACCTCACCAGGACGCGGCTTGCGGGTCGTGCAGCTCACGGAGAGCCAGACCCACGGGTAGTACTCCTGGATGAGTGCCTTGACGCTGCCCTTGCCAACGCCGGACGGGCCGGAGAGGACCGTCAGTCGCTGGGCGAGGGCGGCGTGGTGGTGATCGATGCTCACGCGACTACTACTACCCGAACTTAGGCCTGGTCGCCCTTGAATTCATCCAGAAGCGCGGCGCGCTGGTGCTCGCCCAGGCCGCGCAGCCGACGCGAGTCGGCGATCTTGAGCTTCTCCATGATCTGGGTGGCGCGCTTGTCGCCGATGCCCGGGAGGGCCTTGAGCACGGCCGAGACCTTCATCTTCCCGGAGATGTCGTCGGTGGCAGCGGACTTGAGGACCGCTTCCAGGGTGGTCTCGCCCGACTTCAGCTTCTCCTTGAGCTCGGCGCGGGCCTTGCGGGCCGCAGCCGCCTTCTCAAGGGCGGCGGCGCGCTGTTCCGGAGTCAGTTTAGGGAGCGGCACGGGGTCTCCTTGCAGTCGATGGTTTCGTCCCTGTGGACCTTGACGTGCGGGTATCGCCAAAGCATACCCAGCTCGGAGACGGTAACCCCACCTACCGACACGCCTGCGACCGGGGGTGGGGCAAATTCCGCGCACTGAAAACGGCGGTTTTATTCCCCCATGGCGGCGCGGCATTCCTCCTGCAACGCCTCGACGGCGGTGCGAATGCTCGCCACGGCAGGACCGGGCTGTGCGATTTGCCGGGAATAGGACGGGATTGCGAACTTCGCTGCGGCGCCGAGGACGCGCGGAAGATCACTCGGGCGCCCGCCCTGGGCGCCCATGCCCGGGACCAGGATGGGGCCGTTGAACTGCGAGAGGTCGTGAGCGGAGTCACGTTGGCTCACCGTGGTGTGGGTGATTCCGTAAGTCGACTCACGCAGGCGCGCCTCCCCCTCGGAGGCGCACGCGCCGATCGTCGCGCCCATGACGATCCCGAAGGAGCCCATGGGCTCGGACTCGCCGTTGCGCTCGTTCACCTCGTCGATGACGCTCTGCGCCACCGAGCGCCCGTCGCGGCGCTTGGCCATCTGGAGGTACTTGCCCTCGGGGTTGGAGGTGCGGGCGAGGACGAACAGGCCCTTGCCGTGCGCGGCCGCGGTGTCGAACGCGGGCTGGAGCGATCCGACCCCGAGGTAGGGGCTGACGGTGATCGCGTCGGCGGCCAGCGGCGAGGCCGGGTCGAGGTACGCCTGCGCGTACGCGGCCATCGTCGAGCCGATGTCGCCGCGCTTGACGTCCAGAATGACGAGGGCCCCGGCGCGGCGGCACTCGGCGATGACGCGCTCCAGGAGGGCGACGCCGCCGGAGCCGAAGCGCTCGAAGAACGCC
Source organism: Glycomyces dulcitolivorans (assembly GCF_003265355.1). Lineage (GTDB taxonomy): Bacteria > Actinomycetota > Actinomycetes > Mycobacteriales > Micromonosporaceae > Glycomyces > Glycomyces dulcitolivorans. Next base: position 110,983 of record NZ_QFRW01000083.1, read on the forward strand.
GACTGGGGCTTGACGAAGGCGCACTTGTCGGCGATCGCCTCGGTGAGGGTGAGGGCGAAGCGCTCCGCGCCGGCCAGGTCGTCGTCGAGGCCCCACTGGAGGAGCTGCGACCCGTGCGGGTCTACACCTGCGCACAGCGGGCCGCGCTCCTGGGAGAGGCGGAAGGCGCGGGCGCCGAATTCCTTGGTAGGCATGGTTCCTCGTATCAGGCGTGGGCGTTGGATCGGTGGCGGTTCGCGGTCTTGCGGTAGCGGCGCGCGCTCGCGCGCACGACGCCCGGCCCGTTGTAGATGAGGCCGGAGTAGATCTGGACGAGGCTGGCCCCGGCGTCGAACATGGCCTGCGCGTCGTCGGGGGTCATGATCCCGCCCGAGCCGATGATCGGCAGGCGCCCGCTCGTCTCGCGGTGGACGAAGCGGACGATCTCGCGCGAGACCTGCGTCAGGGGCCTGCCGGACATGCCGCCGGGTTCGGCGGCGACGGCGTCCTCGGCGGGGATGATCCCGTCGCGCCCGAGGGTGGTGTTGGTGGCGATGACCCCGGCGACCCCGGCGTCGAGGCAGACCTCCAGGAGCTGGGCGAGGGCCGGCTCGGTGAGGTCGGGCGCGATCTTGACCAGGATCGGGCGGGTGGGCCGCCCGGCGGCCAGGCGCTGGCCCTCGGCGTGCAGGGCCCCGAGGAGGGCGCGGAGCGCGCCGGCGTCCTGCAACTGGCGCAGGCCGGGCGTGTTCGGCGAGGACACGTTCACCGCGAAGTAGTCGGCGAAGGGGTAGAGGAACCGCAGCGACTGGAGGTAGTCCTCGACCGCGCCTTCGAGCGGGACGGCCTTGGACTTGCCGATGCTGATCCCCAGCGGGCAGTCCACGGCCGGGGAGGCCGAGAGGCGGGCGGCGAGCGCCTGGGCGCCGTCGTTGTTGAAGCCCATGCGGTTGACGATGGCCTGGGACTGCCTGGCGCGGAACATCCGCGGCTTGGGGTTGCCGGGCTGGGCCTGCGCGGTGACGGTGCCGATCTCGGCGAAGCCGAAGCCGAGGGCGGGCCAGGCGCCGACGGCGACGCCGTTCTTGTCGAGGCCCGCGGCGAGCCCGATCGGGTTGGGGAAGGGGATGCCGCAGACGGTGACGGGCGCGCTCAGCCGGTTGAGCTTGATGAGCGCGTTGCGCACCTGCCGCTGCTCGGACAGGCGCGTCAGCCAGCGCATCGTGAAGTCGTGCGCTCGCTCGGCGTCGCCGCGGCCGACCCGGAACAGGACGGGGCGGGCGAGATTCTGGTACAGCATGTTCTTTCCTGTATACGTCAATTCACCGGGTGAGCGGAACGGCTACAGCCGGTTCCGCTCACCCGGTCCTGTGCTCAGGCATGGCTCGCAAGCTTCGCCATGGTTTTCAGGCCGCGGCCTTCTCGGCGCCGCGGAGGCGGCGGTGGAGCTCCTGGAGCGAGGCGACGCGGATCTCGCCGCGCGAGGCCGACTCGATGGCCTGCACGGCCGCGGCCGCGCCCTGGATGGTGGTTACGCAGCTCACGTCGGCGACGACGGCGGCGGAGCGGATCTCCCAGCCGTCGGTGCGCGGGCCCGGGGAGGCCGAGGGCGTGGTGATGACGAGGTCGACCTGGCCGGAGGCGATGAGGCTGACGGCGTCGACGGCCTCGCCGGAAGAGTGGCGGGCGACGGGCGTGAAGTCGATGCCGTGGCGCTTGAGGACCAGGCCGGTGCCTTCGGTGGCGTAGACGGTGAAGCCGAGGTCGACGAGGCGGCGCACCGGGAAGACGATGGCGCGCTTGTCGCGGTCGGCGACCGACACGAAGAGCTTCCCGGAGACGGGGAGCTTGCCGTAGACGGCGAGGGTGGCCTTGGCGAAGGCGAGGCCGAAGGACGAGTCGATGCCCATGACCTCGCCGGTGGACTTCATCTCCGGGCCGAGGACGGCGTCGAGCCCGGCGCCTTCGACGGTGCGGAAGCGCTTGAACGGCAGCAGGACCTCCTTGACGGAGATCGGGACCTCGGGTCCGGCGTCGGAGCCGTCGCCCTCGGGCAGGAGCATGCCTTCGGCGCGCAGTTCGCCGATCTTGGCGCCGAGCGCGATGCGGGCGGCGGCCTTGGCGAGCGGGACGGCGGTGGCCTTGGAGACGAACGGGACCGTGCGGGAGGCGCGGGGGTTCGCTTCGAGGACGTACAGCTGCTCGTCCTTGAGGGCGTACTGGACGTTCATGAGGCCGCGGACGCCGATGCCGAAGGCGAGCTTCGCGGTGTAGTCGCGGATCTGCTCGATGACGGCGGCGCCGAGGCTGATCGGCGGGAGGGCGCACGCGGAGTCGCCGGAGTGGACGCCGGCCTCCTCGATGTGCTCCATGATGCCGCCGAGGTAGAAGTCCTCGCCGTCGCACAGGCAGTCGACGTCGATCTCGATCGCGTCGTCGAGGAACCGGTCGATGAGGACCGGGTGCTCGGGGCTGGCCTCGGTGGCGCGGGAGATGTAGCCCTCAAGGGTGTCCTCGTCGTAGACGATCTCCATGCCGCGGCCGCCGAGGACGTACGAGGGCCGGACCAGGACGGGGTAGCCGATGCGCTCGGCGACCTCGCGGGCCTCCTCGTAGGAGGTGGCGGTGCCGCCGGCGGGGGCGACTAGGCCGAGGTCGCCGAGGAGGCGCCCGAAGACGCCGCGGTCCTCGGCGTTGTCGATGGCCTTGGGGCTGGTGCCGACGATGGGGAGCCCGGCGTTCTGGAGGCGCTCGGCGAGGCCGAGGGGGGTCTGGCCGCCGAGCTGGACGACGACGCCGATGACGCCGGGGCCGCCCGCGGCCTTCCCGGACTCGTGCTCGGCGTTGAAGACCTCGGTGACGTCCTCGAAGGTGAGCGGCTCGAAGTAGAGCCGGTCGGCGGTGTCGTAGTCGGTGGAGACGGTCTCGGGGTTGCAGTTGACCATGATGGTCTCGTAGCCGACCGCGCGCAGGGCCTGGACTGCGTGGACGCACGAGTAGTCGAACTCGATGCCCTGGCCGATGCGGTTGGGCCCGGACCCGAGGATCATGACCTTGGGGCGGTTGGAGGGCGCGACCTCGGTCTCCTCCTCGTAGGTCGAGTAGTGGTAGGGCGTGTGGGCCTCGAACTCGGCGGCGCAGGTGTCGACGGTCTTGAAGACCGGGCGCAGGCCGAGCCGGTGGCGCAGGCGGCGGACGCCGTCCTCGCCGGCGAGTTCGGGCCGCAGAGCCGCGACCTGGGCGTCGGAGAACCCGGCGCGCTTGGCGCGGCGCAGGAGCGCCTCGTCGGCGACAGCGGCCGCTTCGATCTCGTCGCGCAGCTCGATGAGCTGGGCGACCTGGTCGAGGAACCACGGGTCGATCTTGCAGGCCTCGTGGACTTCGGCGATCGACGCGCCCAGGCGCAGGGCGCGCTCGGCGGTGTAGAGGGTGCCGTCGTGGGCGGTCTTGAGCGCTTCGAGGGTGTTCTCCAGCGTGGCGCCGACCGGGTCGGGGCGGGTCCAGAACCCGGCCTGCTTGGTCTCGGTGGAGCGCAGGGCCTTCTGGAGGGCCTGCTGGAAGGTCCGGCCCAGGCTCATGGCCTCGCCGACGGACTTCATGGTGGTGGTGAGGGTCGGGTCGGCGCCGGGGAACTTCTCGAACGTGAAGCGCGGGACCTTGACGACGACGTAGTCGAGCGTGGGCTCGAACGCGGCCGGGGTGGCCTTGGTGATGTCGTTGGGGATCTCGTCGAGCGTGTAGCCGATGGCGAGCTTCGCGGCGATCTTCGCGATCGGGAAGCCGGTGGCCTTGGACGCGAGCGCCGAGGAGCGGGAGACGCGCGGGTTCATCTCGATGACGATCATGCGGCCGGTGGCCGGGTCGATCGCGAACTGGATGTTGCAGCCGCCGGTGTCGACGCCGACTTCGCGCAGGATCGCGATGCCGACGTCGCGCATGTGCTGGTACTCGCGGTCGGTGAGGGTCATCGAGGGGGCGACGGTGACGGAGTCGCCGGTGTGGACGCCCATGGGGTCGACGTTCTCGATGGAGCAGACGACCACGACGTTGTCGTTGCGGTCGCGCATGAGTTCGAGCTCGTACTCCTTCCAGCCGAGGACGGACTCCTCGATGAGGACCTCGGTGGTGGGCGACTCGGCGAGGCCGTTGCCGGCGATGCGGTCGACGTCCTCCCACGTGTGGGCCATGCCGGAGCCGAGGCCGCCCATGGTGAAGGAGGGGCGGATGACGACGGGGAGGCCGAGGTCCTTGACGGTGTCGCGGACCTCGTCCATGGTGTGGCAGACGGCCGAGCGCGGGACCTCGCCGCCGACCTTGAGGACGACCTCCTTGAACTGCTGGCGGTCCTCGCCGCGCTGGATGGCGTCCATGTCGGCGCCGATGAGCTCGACGCCGTACTTGGTGAGGATGCCCGCGTCGTGGAGGCCGACGGCGGCGTTGAGGGCGGTCTGGCCGCCGAGGGTCGCCAGGATCGCGTCGGGCTTCTCCTTGGCGATGATCTGCTCGATGACCTCGGTGGTGATCGGCTCGACGTAGGTCGCGTCGGCGAACTCGGGGTCGGTCATGATCGTGGCCGGGTTGGAGTTGACGAGCGTGACGCGCAGGCCCTCCTCGCGGAGGACGCGGCAGGCCTGGGTGCCGGAGTAGTCGAACTCGCAGGCCTGGCCGATCTGGATGGGACCCGATCCGATGACCAGGATGTGCTTGAGGTCGTCGCGCTTAGGCATCTGCCTTGGCCCCCTTGGTGCTCTCGATGAGTTCGACGAGCCGGTCGAACAGGTAGTCGGCGTCGTGCGGCCCGCCGGCGGCCTCGGGGTGGTACTGCACGGAGTAGGCGGGGGCGTCGAGGCAGGTGAGCCCTTCGACGACGTCGTCGTTGAGGCAGACGTGGCTGACCTGGACGCGCCCGAACTCGGTCTCGAAGTACTCGCCGGTCTCGGGGGCCTTCAAGGCGAACCCGTGGTTGTGGGCGGTGATCTCGATCTTGTTCGTGTGCCGGTCGAGGACGGGCTGGTTGATCCCGCGGTGGCCGAACTTCAGCTTGTAGGTCTCCAGGCCGAGGGCGCGGCCGAGGATCTGGTTGCCGAAGCAGATGCCGAAGACCGGGACGCCGCGGCGCAGCAGCTCGCGGGTGAGCTCGACCTGGTGGTCGGCGGTGGCAGGGTCGCCGGGGCCGTTGGAGAGGAACACCGCGTCGGGGGCGTCGGCTAGGACCGCGTCGACGTCGGCGTAGGCCGGGAACACGGTGGTGGTGATGCCGCGCTCGGCGAGGCGGCGCGGGGTGTTGCGCTTGATGCCGAGGTCGATGGCGGCGACCGTGTATTTCGCGGGGCCCTTGGCCTGGTACGTGTACGGCTCGGAGGCGGTGACGGCGCCGACGTGGTTGGCGCCGGCCATCTGCGGCGCGCTGCGGACCTTCGCGAGGAGCTCCTCGGCGTCGGTCGAGCGCGAGGAGATGCCGACGCGCATCGCGCCGGCCTCGCGCAGGTGGCGGGTGAGGGCGCGAGTGTCGACCTCGCAGATGCCGACGACGCCCTGGGCGGCGAGCTCGTCTTCGAGGCCGCGCTTGGCGCGCCAGTTGGAGGCGGTGCGGGAGGCGTCGCGGACGACGTACCCGGCGACCCAGATGCGGCGGGACTCGTCGTCCTCGTCGTTCCAGCCGGTGTTGCCGATCTGCGGGGCGGTCTGGGCGACGACCTGCCCGTAGTAGGACGGGTCGGTGAGGGTCTCCTGGTAGCCGGTCATGCCGGTGTTGAAGACGGCCTCGCCGAAGGTCTCGCCGACCGAGCCGAAGGCCTCGCCGCGGAAGACGCGGCCGTCCTCAAGCACGAGGATCGCTGGTGCTCTGCTGCTCATTCGGTCGTCTCCTCTGCGATTTTGCCGTTCAGCACGGTGGCGCGTCCGCGAAGGAACGTCGCCTGGACGGTGACCGGGAGTTCCATCCCGGCGTACGGGGTGTTCCGCGACAGGGACGCGAGGTCGGCGGGGACCACGGTCCATGTCGCGGCGGGGTCGACGAGCGTGAAGTTCGCTTCGGTGCCCGGCTGCGGGTCGCGCCCGTGCGCTTCGAGCCCGGCGATGCGGGCCGGGGTGCGCGAGGTCCGCTCGGCGACGACGTCCCAGTCCACTGCGGACGGACCACCGAGGGCGAGGACGGTGATCGACAGGGCGGTCTCCAGGCCGAGCATCCCGGGCCGGGCGGCGGCCCACTCGCAGTCCTTGTCCTGCGGGGCGTGCGGGGCGTGGTCGGTGGCGACGGCGTCGATGACGCCCTCGGCGAGCGCGCCGCGCAGGACCGCGACGTCGGACTCGCGCCGCAGCGGCGGGTTCACCTTGTAGACGGGGTCGTAGGTGCGCGCGGCCTCGTCGGTGAGGAGGAGGTGGTGCGGGCAGACCTCGGCGGTGACCTTGGCGCCGCGGGCCTTGGCCTCGCGGATGATGTCGACGCTGCGGGCGGTGGAGACGTGGCAGAAGTGGACGCGCGCGCCGGTGTACTCGGCGAGGAGCACGTCGCGGGCGATGATCGCCTCCTCGGCGACGGCGGGCCAGCCGGGCAGGCCTAGCTCGGCCGAGACGGCGCCCTCGTTCATCTGGGCGCCTTCGGTCAGGCGCGGCTCCTCGGCGTGCTGGGCGATGAGCCCGCCGAAGGTCTTCACGTATTCGAGGGCGCGGCGCATCATGATCGGGTCCGAGACGCAGTGGCCGTCGTCGGAGAACATGCGCACGGCCGCGGCGGAGTGGGCCATCGCGCCGATCTCGGCGAGCTGCTTGCCTTCGAGGCCGACCGAGACGGCGCCGATGGGCTGCACGTCGGCGTACCCGGCGGCCTTGCCGAGGGCGGCGACCTGCTCGACGACGCCGGCGGTGTCGGCGACGGGGTACGAGTTCGCCATGGCGCACACGGCGGTGTAGCCGCCCTTGGCGGCGGCGCGGGTGCCGGAGTAGACGGTCTCGGCGTCCTCGCGGCCGGGCTCGCGCAGGTGGGTGTGGAGGTCGACGAGGCCGGGCAGGAGGACCAGGCCGTCGGCGTCGACGACGGTGCCGTTGAACGACGCGGCGTCCTTGGCGCTGACGGAGCCGACTTCGGCGACGCGGCCGTCGCGGACGAGGATGTCCTTGCGGCCCTTGCCGATCAGGTCGGCACCCTTGATCAGGAGGTCGGTCACCGGGCTTCTCCGTTCGTCAGCAGCAGGTAGAGGACGGCCATGCGGACCCAGACACCGTTGGTCACCTGCTCGGTGATGGTGGCGCGGGGCGAGTCGGCGACGTTCGCGGCGATCTCCATGCCGCGGTTCATCGGTCCGGGGTGCATGACGATCGCGTGGTCGGGCAGGAGGGCGAGGCGGCGCTCGTCGAGGCCGTAGAGGCGGGCGTACTCGTTGGCGGTCGGGAAGAACGCGGCGTGCATGCGCTCGCGCTGGACGCGGAGCATCATGACGGCGTCGACGCCCTTGAGGCTCGCGTCGAGGTCGTAGCCGATCTCGACGGGCCACTCGCCGATGTCCTTGGGCAGCAGGGTGGGCGGGCCGACCAGGCGCACGTTCGCGCCGAGCTTGGACAGCAGCCACACGTTGGAGCGGGCCACGCGCGAGTGGAGGATGTCCCCCACGATCGCGACAGTGCGGCCCTCGATCGAGCCGAGCCGCTGCTTCATCGTGTAGGCGTCGAGGAGGGCCTGCGTCGGGTGGGCGTGGGTGCCGTCGCCGGCGTTGAGGACCGCGCCGTCGATCCACTCGGTGAGCCGCTGCGGGGCGCCCGCGGCGGGGTGGCGGATGACGACCGCGTCGGCGCCCATGGCCTGCAAGGTGAGCGCGGTGTCGCGCAGGCTCTCGCCCTTGTTCACGCTGGAGGTCTTGGCGGCGAAGTTGACGACGTCGGCGCTCAGGCGCTTGGCCGCGGTCTCGAACGAGGTGCGGGTGCGGGTCGAGTCCTCGAAGAACAGGTTCACGACGGTGCGCCCGCGCAGCGCGGGGAGCTTGGGGACCTCGCGGCCGGTGACCGCGTCGGCCATCTGCTGCGTGACGTCGAGGATGAGCTCGGCCTCGTCGCGGGTGAGTTCCTTGGTGGTGAGCAGGTGCTTCATCGCTCCCGGCCTCCCGTCAGGACCACCGCGTCGAACCCGTCGTACTCCGTCAGGCGCACGGCCACGTTCTCGTCGCGGGCGGTCGGGATGTTCTTGCCGACGTAGTCGGCGCGGATGGGCAGCTCGCGGTGGCCGCGGTCGACCAGGATGGCGAGCTGGACGCTGGCGGGGCGGCCGAGGTCGTGGACCGCGTTGAGCGCGGCGCGGACGGTCCGTCCGGAGTAGAGCACGTCGTCGACGAGGATGACCCGCTGGTCGTCCACGCCGCCCGGCGGCAGCTCGGTCGGGCCGAGGGGCCGGAGGGCGTTGCGGCGCAGGTCGTCCCGGTAGAGCGTGATGTCGAGGGTCCCGGCGGGGACGTCGACGTCGGCGAAGCGGCGGATGCGGTCGGCCAGCCGGCCGGCGAGCGCGACACCGCGGGTGGGGATGCCGAGGAGCATCGTGTCGGGGGCGCCCTTGGTCTTCTCCAGGATCTGGTGGGCGATGCGGTCGAGGATGCGGCCGATGTCTTCTGCCGCGAGGATGTGCTTTTGAAGACCGTGCTCGCCCGACGGGTCTTCCTCGTTCTGCCTGAGGGCAGGGGAAACCACGCGAACCTCCTTCTCCGCCTCACTGGACGGTCTGTTAAAGAACGGTTTCGTCGCGGACGATGCTACGCCGCTCGTGACGGAGCGTAAACCCGGATCCCAAAAGCATGACGTCTTTAGCTGCATCTTTGACTGATATGCCATGATTTGCCGGTCAGTCTTTCGGGCCTCACGCGACGAAGAACACTGTTTGGGGGCACCCCAACGGCCGATGGTCACCGACGGTAGTCAACAATAGGATTCCTCTCGTACCGAAAATTGGAGTTGATCCCAGCATGGCGACATCTGACTACGCCAAGGCGCTCGGCAACCGGCTGCGCGACATTCGGATGCAGCAGGGCCTGTCCCTGCAAGGCGTCGAGGACAAGTCCGGCGGCAAGTGGAAGGCCGTCGTCATCGGTTCCTACGAGCGGGGCGACAGGTCGATCACCGTCAGCCGCCTCGCGGAGTTGGCCGACTTCTACCGGATCCCCGTCTCGGAACTGCTTCCCGAGGGCGTGCCGCTCCCGGTCGAGCAGGCCGAGAAGATCGTCCTCAACCTTGAGGCGCTCTACGACCACCCCGACCCCGAGCTGGAGCACGTGGCCAAGCTCGCGCGCTCCATCCAGCAGCGCCGCGGCGACTACAACGGCCGGATCCTCTCGATCCGCGCCGACGACCTGTACACGCTCGCGGTGGTCTACTCGACCACGCCCTCCGGCCTGATCGAGAAGCTTGAGGACTTCGGCGTGCTCGTGCACGACCTCCAGGCGTTCTTCGCGTCCGACGGCGAATAAGACACAACGGAAAACGGCCGGGCCCAGGATCGGAGGGCTCGGCCGTTCTTCGTATCTGAAACCTACTCTTCGGCTTTCGCCGCCGCGTCGAGGACCGCGTTCACGAACGAGGTGTCGTCGGAGGAGCCGATCTGCTCCGCCACGCGCATGGCCTCCTTGATGGCCACGGGCGTGTCGACGTCCTCGACGTAGATGATCTCGTACAGCGCCACCCGGAGGACGTTCCGGTCGACCGCGGGCATCCGCTCGACCGACCAGCCGGAGGCGGCGCGGCCGATGGCCTCGTCCAGCTCGAACCGGTACTCGTCGACGCCGCGCACGAGCTCCTCGGAGTACTTCGGGAGCCGCGGGGCCTCGGGGTCGGTGAAGGCGCGGTCGGCCCGCTCGGCGAGGACGCGCTTGGCGCTCTCGCCGCGGGACTCGGCCTCGTACAGGATCTCGACGGCCCGCATCCGCCACTTGGTGCGGGCGGTGAGCCGGTCGGGTCCGCTCTGCTGGTTCCCCACCCCTAGGCTCGCGAGAGGTACTTGCCGTCGCGGGTGTCGACCTTGATCTTCTCGCCGTTGTCGATGAACAGCGGCACGAGGACCTGGGCGCCCGTCTCGACGGTGGCGGGCTTGGTGCCGCCGGAGGAGCGGTCGCCCTGGAGGCCCGGCTCGGTGTAGGTGATGACGAGCTCGACCGAGGCCGGGAGCTCGACGTAGAGGGCCTTGCCGTCGTGCCAGGCGATGGTGACCTCGGAGTTCTCCAGCATGAACTTCGCGGCGTCGCCGACGAGGTTCGGGCCGAGCGGGAACTGCTCGTAGGACTCCATGTCCATGAACACGAAGTCCTCGCCCTCCTTGTAGAGGTAGCTCATGGTGCGGCGGTCGACGTTCGCGGTCTCGACCTTGGTGCCGGCGTTGAACGTCTTGTCGACGATCTTGCCCGAGGGGATCTGCTTGAGGGTGGTGCGCACGAACGCGGGGCCCTTGCCGGGCTTGACGTGCTGGAATTCCTGCACCTGCCAGAGCTGGCCCTCCAGGTTGAGCACCAGGCCGTTCTTGAGGTCGTTCGTGGATGCCACGGGCGTTCGTCTCTCCTAGTAAAGGTTTTATGCGGGCCGACCGCCCATCCTAGCGCCCACTCACTGGTCGTCGCGTTTCAAGGCCGTTCAACTGTGGCTGGAGCCCCACGAGAACTCGGGCGCTCGTCTCTTTCGTTGGCATCCTCCCCGACCTGGAGGGTCGGAGGTTCCCGGCTTGCGGGCCGCTTGCATCGCCCGTCCACGGGTGGGTTCCTGTTTCAACTGGCTGCGCCCGAGGTTTCCCGGGTCTTACCTGCCATCCGCAGGCGTTTTAGGTGTCCGCCTGCCCGGCGGCCACCAAACGCTGGCCTTCGCGTCTGATGTTGATTTCGGCATTTCGGTCGCGGTCGTGTACGGCGCCGCACTCGCATTCCCACATTCGGATATTCAGCCCCTCTAGCCCTCGGGGCCCGGTGAGGGCCCCGCACTCGGAGCACAGCCGCGTGGAGGGGAAGCATCGGTCCACGCGAGCAAAGGTGCGGCCGGTGCGCTGCGCCTTCGATTCGAGCCGGGCAAGGAACATCCCGAACGACGCATCATGAACGCTCTTGGCGGACCGTCCGCGGGCAAGGCCCTTGACATGCAAGTCTTCGACATACACCGCTTGGTTCTCGCGAAGGATGCCGATCACCTGCTTGTTGATCCAGTCCGAACGCGCGTACTTGATGTCCTCATGGATCTTCGCGACCTTCACTCGGGCCTTGACCCGATTCGCTGAACCCTTCGTCTTCCCCGCTAGTGCCCGCTGGGCCCGTTTCAGTTTCCGCTCAAGCGTCCGGAGAAACCTCGGAGACTCGACCACCCTCCCGCCGCGCAGCACCGCGAAGTGCGCCAGACCATGGTCGACTCCGGTCTCGGTGTCAGAGTCGTCGAGCGGTTCCAGTTTCTGAGCACCATCGGCGACTGCGATGACGAAACTCGCGTAGTACTTGCCGGTCGGGGTCTTGAGCACCGTCACTGAGGAGGGGTCGGAGGGCATATCTCTCGACCAGGCGACCTTCAACGCGCCGATCTTGGGCAGGCGCAGCCGCCCGTTGTCCAAGATGCGGAAAGCGGCGCCGCGGGTGAAGCGGATCGACTGCGTGCCTGAGCGTCGTTTGAACCGGGGCGGGCCCACCCGCGCACCTTGCCGTTTCCCGGAGAGGGAGGCGAAGAAGTTGTTGTATGCCCGATCCACGTCGCGCAACGACTGTTGCAGCACGGTGAAGGAGACCTCGGCGAGCCAGGCCCGATCGGGGTGGCGCTTCGCCTCGGTGATCAGTGCTTTCGACAAGGCCCCCGCGCTGGGATACCGGAGCCCCTCACGATGCGCGTGTTTCCGGGCGGCCACAGCATCGTTGTAGACAACCCGGGCACACCCGAACGCCCGCGCAAGCGCATCTCGCTGCGGCGCCGTCGGATACAGCCGATACCGGTATCGAAGTAGCACACCTGTTCAACGACGACACCGCCAAGCCGAAACGGCCCCGTGGCCGAAGCCACATTGCCCGATCGATCCGGAAACTAGGCGGCGGCGATGAATTCGAGCGCGGCCACGTATCCGTAGGGGCCCAGGCCGGCGATGACGGCCTTGGCGTGGGCCGACACGAACGAGTGGTGCCGGAAGGCCTCTCGCTGGTGCACGTTGGAGAGGTGGACCTCGATGAGCGGGGCCGTGAGCTGGGCGCACGCGTCGCCGACGGCGATCGAGTAGTGGGTCCAGGCGGCCGAGTTGAGGACCACGGGGTAGCCGTTGTCGGCGGCCTCGTGGAGCCACTCCAGCATCTCGCCCTCGTGGTTGGTCTGGCGGAAGGACACCTCCAGGCCCAGCTCCTCGCCGGTCTTGACGCAGAGCGCCTCCAGGTCGGCGAGGGTCTGGGAGCCGTAGATCGCCGGTTCGCGCTTGCCGAGCCGGTTGAGGTTGGGGCCGTTGAGCACCAGGACCAACTTGTCGTCGCTCATGCCGTCAGCCTCTCATAGGCTTCGCGCTGCTGGGCGGCGGTCACGTCGTCGACCACCACCGGCGCGGCGAGCGCGTCGAGGAGGACGAAGCGCTGGGTGGCGCCGACGTTCTTCTTGTCGATCAACATGGCCTTCAGCAGGTCGTCCCAGCGACCGGCCTCGTACGTGGTCGGCAGGCCGAGGGATTCGAGCACGGCCTTGGTGCGCTCGACGAGGTCGGCGCGGCCGGTGATCGCGTTCAGGTGCGCGGCGTAGACCATGCCGACGGCGACGGCGTCGCCGTGGCGCCAGCGGTAGTGCTCCAGCTTCTCGATGGCGTGGGCGAAGGTGTGCCCGTAGTTGAGGATGGCGCGCAGGCCGCCCTCCTTGAGGTCCGAGGCGACGACCTCGGCCTTGACGGCGATGGCGCGCTCGACGAGTTCGGCGACGACCGGGCCGGTGGCGTCCAGGGCGGCCTCGGGGTCGGCCTCGACCAGGTCGAGGATGACCGGGTCGGCGATGAAGCCGGCCTTGACGACCTCGGCGAGGCCCGCGGCGAGGTCGCGGCGGGGCAGGGTCGCGAAGTTGTCGAGGTCGACCAGGACCGCGCGCGGCGGGTGGAAGGCGCCGACGAGGTTCTTCCCGGCGGCGGTGTTGACGCCGGTCTTGCCGCCGACGGCCGCGTCGACCGCGCCGAGCAGCGAGGTCGGGACGTGGACGACGGCGACGCCGCGGAGCCAGCAGGCGGCGACGAATCCGGCGAGGTCGGTGACCGCGCCTCCGCCGACGCCGACGACGAGGTCGGTGCGGGTGAAGCCCTCGGAGCCGAGCGCCTCCCAGACCTGCTCGGCGACGGCGACGGTCTTGCCGTCCTCGGCGTCGGGCAGTTCCATGAGCGTCGCCTCGACGCCTTCGGGCAGGAGCGAGCCGACCCGCTCCGCGAGGAGAGCGGTGCTCTCGGTGTGGAGCACGGCGACCCGCGCGGCCTTGCCGAGGAACTCCGGCAGGCGGTCGACGGTGCCGCGTCCGATGAGGACCGGATAGGGCGTCTCGGCGTCGCCCACGACCACGGTGCGGACCGCGAGGCGGCCCCGGATCTCGGCGGTCAGGTCGGCCACGTCCCTTCCGGTGGTGTCGATCTCGATGTCGGCGACCTCGCGGTAGAGCGGCAGGCGCTCCTCCAGGAGCCGGCGCAGCGTGGCGCGCGGGTTGACCTGGAGCAGCGGGCGGCCCTTGTCGATCTCGTTGCGGCGCACGGCTTCGCCGAGGTCGACGCGGAGGTGGACGACGGTGACGTCGGCCAGGAGCTTGCGGGTCTCCGCGGCCAGGACCGCGCCGCCGCCGAGGGCGAGGACGCCGTCGTGCTCGGCCACGGCCCGGCGGACCGCCTCGCGTTCGAGCGCGCGGAAGTGGTCCTCGCCGTCGTCGACGAAGATGTCCGCGATCGGCTTGCCCGCGACGGCGACGATGTCGGCGTCGGCGTCGCGGAAGGGCGCGCCGAGCGCCTCGGCCAGCGCCGTGCCGATGGTGGTCTTGCCGGAGCCGGGCGGGCCGACGATCACGACGAGCGCCATTTATTTCACCCGCAGGTTCTCGAGGTAGTTCTCGAAGTTGCGGCGCGATTCGCCCACAGAGTCGCCGCCGAACTTCTCCAGGGCGGCCTCGGCGAGGACGTAGGCGACCATGTGCTCGGCGACGACGGCCCCGGCGGGGACCGCGCAGACGTCGGAGCGCTGGTTGATGGCCTCGGCGGCCTCGCCGGTGACGGTGTCGATGGTGCGCAGGGGGCGCGTCAGCGACGAGATGGGCTTGAGCATGGCCGAGACGCGGAGCGGCTGGCCGGTGGTGATGCCGCCTTCGAGGCCGCCGGCGCGGTCGGTGAGGCGCTGAACGCCGTCGGGGCCGGGGACGATCTCGTCGTGGGCGGAGGAGCCGCGGACGGCGGACTGCATGAGGCCGTCGCCGATCTCGACGGCCTTGACCGACTGGATCGACATGAGGGCGGTCGCCAGGCGCGCGTCGAGTTTGCGGTCCCACTGGACGTGGGAGCCGAGCCCGGGCGGGACGTTGTAGGCGAGGACCTCGACGACGCCGCCGAGGGTGTCGGCGTCCTTCTTGGCGGCGTCGACTTCGGCGACCATGCGGGCGGACGCTTCGGAGTCCATGCAGCGCAGCGGGTCGGCGTCGACGGCCGCGAAGTCGTCCGGGGTGGGCACGAGGCCCTCCTTGGCGCGGACGGGGCCGAGGGCCTTGACGTGGGAGACGATGTCGATGCCGAAGGCCTGCTTGAGGAAGGCCTTGGCGGCGGTGCCGCCGGCGACGCGGGCGGCGGTCTCGCGGGCGGAGGCGCGCTCCAGGATCGGGCGGGCGTCGTCGTGGTCGTACTTCTGCATGCCGGCGAGGTCGGCGTGGCCGGGGCGCGGGCGCGTCAGGGGGGCGTTGCGGGCGATCCCGTCGAGTTCGGCGGGGTCGACCGGGTCGGCGGCCATGACGGTCTCCCACTTGGGCCACTCGGAGTTGCCGACGCGGATGGCGACGGGCGAGCCGAGGGTGCGGCCGTGGCGGAGGCCGCCGATGAAGCTGACGGCGTCGGCCTCGAACTTCATGCGGGCGCCGCGGCCGTAACCGAGGCGGCGGCGCGCCAGTTCGGCGGCGACCGCCTCGGTGGTCAGTTCGACCCCCGCGGGCAGGCCGTCGATCGTGACCACGAGTTCGGGGCCGTGGGACTCTCCAGCTGTCATCCATCGCAACACGCGTCAAGTCTGCCATCCGGGCCGGTGTGATCCCGCCCCTGGTGGGAATCGCGTCCCAGCGGCTGGACGGTTCGGGGCCGCCCCCGTTCCGGAGGCGGCCCGTCGCGGCCCTGTCAGCGGTTGTCGAAGGCCTTGCCGAAGTCGACGAGTACGACCTTGTGGTCGCCGACGACCTCGGCGTCGTGCCCCGGCGGGATCTCGAACGCGTCGCCCGCGTTGATGTCCTGGTCGGTGCCGTCGTCCATGTGGACCAGCAGGTGTCCTTCGACGCAGTAGCCGAGATGGTGGACCTGGCAGGTGTCGGTCCCCGCCATCGGCTTGACGTCGTTGGACCAGCGCCAGCCCCGGTCGAACTCGCCGAGTTCGATGGGCATGCCGTCGAGCATGACCATGTTCCGGTGGCCGTGTCCGCTGAGGTCGACCGATTCGTCGGGTCGCCCGAAGTTCTTGACCGTCAATTGGTTCATGGTGTTCACCCCCGAGTCGAGTCTATGACCGATTCGCGTGCGGTATTCGCTTTCGGTGCAGGGACTCGGCCGGACGGTGGAGGGGGTTGTGTCCGGTCGGCGCGCCTTGAGGGCTGCGGAAACACAAGTTACCGAATAGTATTTTGCGTGCACGCGGGTGCCGCTCCCCATCAATGTCCTTCGATACGCGGCGCCCGGGACGACCACGAAGAGGTGATCGACATGCGGACCCCCGCGAAGACGTCGAGGAGCGCGGCGGCCATAGCGGTCGCCGCGGCGCTCGGCTTGACCGGCTGCACGGGCTCGGACGAGGAGGAGGCGGCGCCGGTCCCGGGCGTCACGGCCGACACGGTGACCATCGGGACGCACCAGCCGCTGACGGGCCCGGCCGCGGCCGGGTACTCGGCGGTGTCGGCGGCGACGTCGGCGTACTTCGCGTACGTCAACGACAACGGCGGCGTGAACGGGCGGAGCATCGAGTACCTCGTCAAGGACGACGCCTACCAGCCGCAGCAGACGAACGAGGTCGTGACCGAGCTCGTCGAGGACGACGAGGTCCTGGCGATCGTCAACGGCCTGGGCACGCCCACGCACTCGGTGGTCCTCGACTACCTGAACGACGAGGGCGTCCCGGACCTGTTCATCGCGTCCGGCTCGCGGGTGTGGAACCAGCCCTCCCTGTACCCCAACGCGTTCGGGTACGTCGCCGAGTACACGACCGAGGGCGCGGCGCTGGCGCAGTACGCGGTCGAGCAGGCGCCGGGCGCGAAGGTGTGCGTGTTCGGGCAGGCCGACGACTACGGCGAGGGCCTCCTCGAAGGCGTCGAGGCGGTCATGGGCGGCAACGAGATCACCGAGATCCAGACGTACACGACCTCGGAGACCGACGTGTCGGTGCAGCTGGGCAAGCTCAAGGCGGCCGGCTGCGAGGTGAACATCCTGGGGACGATCAACGGGTTCACGGCGCTGACGGTGGCCACGGCGGCGCAGATGGACTGGTTCCCGCAGTGGTACGTGTCCTCGTCGGGCGCGGACTACCCGTCGCTGGTCGGGATCCTCGGCGAGGAGACCGCCGCGCAGCTGCTGGAGGGCATGGTGTGCGTGAACTACCTGCCGTTCGGGCCCGACAGCGAGTGGATCTCCCTGTTCCGGCAGATCAACGACGAGTACAACGAGGGCGCGCCGTTCACGGCGAACACGGTGATCGGGATGAGCGTGGGCTACCTGTTCGCGGAGGCGCTCGCGGCGGCCGGGCAGGACCCGACGCGCGAGTCGCTGATCGCGGCGGTCGAATCGGGTTCCTTGCAGGGCAACGGGATCGTGCCGCTGTCGTACAGCGACGTCAACCACGCCGGGTACGGCACGGTCGGCATCATGACCGTCGAGGGCGGCGTGCAGGACTACAACGGGACGACCTACCACGTGGAGGTCGGGCAGGTGACCGAAGTGGAGGCCGAGCCGGTACCGCTGGTGAACGGCGGCATCCCGACGGGGTGAGGGAACGGGCCCGGCCTGAACGAAGGGCCGGGCCCGTCTTTTAACCCCAGAGCAAAGTCATGGCTATTTGTAGAAGGCGGGCTTCTCGGGGAGGTCGACCGGGACGACGGCGCCGGTGCGGCGGGCCTCGACGGCGGCGTTGGTGACCACGGTGGCGGCGTAGCCGTCCCAGGCGCTCGGCCCGGTCGCCTCGCCGGTGCGCAGCGAGTCGACCCACTCCTGGAGCTCGGTGTCGAAGGCGTCGGCGAAGCGGCTGGGGAAGTCCTGGGCGACCGCGTACGAGGCACGGCCCTCGCTGCGCACCAGGGGCGCGGCGGGGTCGGGGAGGCGCACGGTGCCGGTCTCGCCGACGATCTCGCACTGGATGTCGTACCCGTACCGGCAGTTGACGAAGACCTCGACGTCGATGCGCGCGCCCGAGGCGGTCTCCAGGAGCAGGATCTGCGGGTCGACCAGGTGCGGGAACCGCTTCGAGGTCGAGCGCGGCACGACGACCTGGACGGCGGCGAACTCCTCGCCGAGGAGCCAGCGGAGCGCGTCGATCTCGTGGACGGCGGTGTCGACCATGGGCTTGTCGGAGTGGTACGACTCGGGCGAGTCGGGGTTGCGGTGGACGCAGTGGGCCATGAGCGGGACGCCGATGCCGCCGGTGTCGAGGACCTGCTTCATCTGGCGGTACCCGGCGTCGTAGCGGCGCATGAAGCCGACCTGGACGAGGCGCTTCCCGTGGGCCTGTTCGGCTTCGAGGATGCGCAGCCCGTCGGCGGCGTCGGTCGTCAGCGGCTTCTCGCAGAACACCGGCTTGCCGGCGGCGATGCAGGCGAGCACCTGCTCGGCGTGGACCGGGCCCCACGAGGCCACGACGACGGCCTCGACCTCGGGGTCGGTGACGAGCTTCTCGGCGGACTCCACGACCCGGGCTCCGGCCATGGAGGCCACCATGGCGGCGCGCTCGGCGTCGATGTCGGACACGGCGACCACCTCCGCGCCGCTGACGGTGCCGGAGAGGCGCTTGACGTGCTCCTCGCCGATCCAGCCGGTGCCGATCAAGCCGATCTTCATGGGCCTCTGCCTCTCTCTGCGGTGTGTCAGGACTGTTGGCGGCGGGCGCCGAGCCCGCAGCCGTTCAGGTAGTTGCGGGTGCGGACCGCGATGGGCAGCGGCACGTCGGGCTCGCACGGGTACAGGTCCTGCTCGACGATGACGAACAGCTCGGCGTCGAGCCCGGACAGGGCGGTCACGATGTCGGCGGGGTTCGGGACGCCCGCGGGCGGCTCGACGCACACGCCGCGCTTGACGGCCTCGCCGAAGCCGAGGTCCTCCTCGCGGACCTGCCGCAGGATCTCGGGGTCCATCTGCTTGATGTGGACGTAGCCGATGCGCTCCGCGTAGCGGCGGATCAGGTCGAGGTTGTCGCCGCCGCCGTAGGCGACGTGCCCGGTGTCCAGGCACAACGAGACGTAGTCGCCGTCGGTGCCGTCCAGGAACGTCTCGATCTGCGCCTGCGTGCAGATCTGCGTGTCCGCGTGCGGATGGACCGCGATGGTGACGCCGTGCTCCTCGAACATCCGCTTCCCGATGCGGTTCGCGGTGGCGTGCACGGTCTTCCACTGCTCGGCGTCCCACTCCACGACGTCGTTGACGGCGTCGGTCTTCTCGTCGCGGAACAGCGGCGGGATGAACACGACGTGCTTGGCGCCCTGGGAGGCGGTGAGCGCCGCGACCCTGCCGACGATGTCGACGGTCTCGTCGAACTTGTCGGGGCGGTGGAGGTTCCCGAAGACGGTCCCGCCGGAGACCTTCAGGCCGCGCTTGGCGACCTCGGCGGACAGGACGGCCGGGTCGGTCGGCAGGTAGCCGTAGGGGCCCAGTTCGAGCCACTCGTAACCGGACTCGGCCAGCTCGTCCAGGAACTGCGAATAAGGGAGCTGGCGGTCGTCCTCGGCGAACCAGACCCCCCACGAGTCGGGGGCCGAGCCGAGGCGCAGGTTCGGGGCGGTGGGTGTCGGCATTGACATGCTCCTGTCCGTTCAGCTGGGGGTCGTCAGTTGCTCGTGGGACTCAACTGCTTGTAGGGAAGTGGAAGGCGGCTTCGACGGTCTGGCGGACTTCGGGCCAGCGGGAGGTGACGGTCTTGACGCGGGTGTAGAAGCGGACGCCTTCGGGGCCGTGGATCGGGGAGTCGCCGATGAGGGAGTCCTTCCAGCCGCCGAAGGAGTAGTAGGACATCGGGACGGGGATGGGGACGTTGACGCCGATCATGCCGACCTTGACCTCGCGCTGGAAGCGGCGCGCCGCTGCGCCGGAGGAGGTGAAGATCGCGGTGCCGTTGCCGTAGGGGTTGGCGTTGATGAGCGCGATCGCCTCGTCCACAGTAGCCGCTCGGGCGACGGCGAGCACGGGTCCGAAGATCTCCTCGCGGTAGGCGTCCATCTCGGGCGTGACCTTGTCGAGGAGGGTGGGGCCCACGAAGAACCCGCCCTCGTGGCCGGGCACGGTGAGCCCGCGGCCGTCGACCACCGGGACCGCGCCCTGGTCGATGCCTCCCGCGACCAGCCCCGTGATCCGGTCGCGGGAGGCGGCCGTGACGACCGGGCCCATCTCGGAGGACGGGTCGTCGCCGGGGCCGACCTTGACGGCTTCGGCCTTGCGCTTGAGGACCTCGACGAGGGCGTCGCCGGCCTCGCCGACCGCGACCCCGACCGAGATCGCCATGCACCGCTGCCCGGCCGAGCCGAACGCGGCGGCCGTCAGGTGGTCGGCGGCGAACTCGATGTCGGCGTCGGGCAGGACCACGGCGTGGTTCTTGGCGCCGCCGAGGGCCTGGACCCTTTTGCCGGAGGCGGTCGCCTTCTCGTGCACGTACTTGGCAATCGGGGTGGAGCCGACGAAGGAGACCGCGGCGATGTCGGGGTGGTCCAGGATCGCGTCGACGGCGGTCTTGTCGCCGTGGACGACGTTGAAGACGCCGTCCGGAAGTCCCGCTTCGGCGTACAGCTCGGCGACGAGGTTGGAGACGGACGGGTCGCGCTCGGAGGGCTTGAGGATGAACGTGTTCCCGGTGGCGATGGCGACCGGGTGCATCCACATCGGGACCATGATCGGGAAGTTGAACGGCGTGATCCCCGCGCACACCCCGAGGGGCTGGCGGAAGTTGAAGACGTCCACGCCGCCGGAGACCTGGTCGGAGTAGGAGCCCTTGAGCGCGTCGGCGATCCCGCAGGCGTACTCGACGACCTCGCGGCCGCGGATGATCTCCCCGCGCGCGTCCTCGACCACCTTGCCGTGCTCGGCCGAGATGAGCCGCGCGAGCTCGTCCTCGTGCGCGACGATCAGCTCCCGGAACCGGAACATGACCTTGGTGCGCTGCGACAGCGACGAGTCGCCCCACGCCTCGAACGCCTTCGCGGCCGCGGCGACGGCCGCGTCGACGTCGGCGGTCTCGGCGAGGAGGACCTCGCGGGCGGCCTCGCCGGTGGCGGGGTTGAAGACCGTGGAGGTGCGGGTGGAGGCGCCGCGGGCGTACGCCCCGCCGATCCAGTGTTCGATGGTCGTCATCGCTTGTCCCTCAGAGGTAGTGGCGCTGGGCGCGCCTTGAGTCGGTGTAGGCGTCGTAGGCCGCCCGGGTGGAGTCGAGTTCGGACGTCTCGCTGACGGGCACGTCCCACCAGGCGCTCTGCGGCAGGCCGGGCGAGTGGAGGTCGGTCTCGACGTGGACGACGGTGGTCGTCTCGGCGGCCTTGGCGGTTTCGATCGCCTGATTGAATTCGGCGACGGTGGTCGCGGTGAGCACGTTCGCGCCGAGGCTGGCGGCGTTGGCGGCCAAGTCGACCGGCAGCGTACCGCCGTCGAGCAGGCCCGTCTCGGGGTCGCGGTAGCGGTACGAGGTGCCGAAGCGCTGCGACCCGAGCGATTCGGAGAGCGCGCCGATGGAGGCGAAGCCGTGGTTCTGGACGATGACGATCACGACCTTGAGCCCCTCCGAGATGAGGGTGGGGATCTCGGAGGCGAGCATCAGGTAGGAGCCGTCGCCGACCAGGACGAACACGCCGCGGTCGGGGTCGGCGAGCTTGCAGCCGAGCCCGGCGGCGATCTCGTATCCCATGCACGAGTAGCCGTACTCGACGTGGTACTGCTTCGGATCCCTTGAGCGCCACATCATCTGGAGGTCGCCGGGCATCGACCCGGCGGCGTTGATGACGATGTCGCGCTCGCCCACGGCGTCGTTGAGGGCCCCGAGGATCTCGGTCTGGGCGGGGAGCGGCCCGTGCCCGAGGTGCTTGGCCTGGTCGATGACGGCCTGCCATTCGCCGGCGAGGCTCTGGGCGCGGGCGGTCCAGCCCCGGTCGGCCCGCCACTCCCCCAGGCCGGAGTCGAGGGCGGCGATCCCGGCGCGGGCGTCGGCGACGAGCGTCGAGGCGGCGTGCTTGGCCGCGTCGAGGACCGCCACGTTCAGGTTCACGAACCTCGCGTCGCCGAACACTGTGTGGCTGGCGGTGGTGAAGTCCGAGTAGCGGGTCCCGATGCCGAGCACCACATCCGCCTCGGCCGCAAGGAGGTTCGCGGCGCGCGAACCGGTGGAGCCGAGCGCGCCGACCGACTGCGGGTGGTCCCACTGGACCGAGCCGCGCCCGGCGTGGGTCTCGGCGACGGGGATGCCGCGCTCAGCCGCGAAGGCGCGCAGCTCCTCGGTCGCCCGCGAGTAGACGACCCCGCCGCCCGCGACGATGAGCGGGCGCTGCGCCGAGCGCAGGACCCTCAGGGCCGCTTCGAGTTCGGCGGCGTCGGGCTCGGGGCGGCGGACGGTCCACACCCGCTCGCGGAAGAACTCGACGGGCCAGTCGTGGGCCTCGGCCTGGACGTCCTGCGGCAGGCAGAGCGTGACCGCGCCGGTCTCGACCGGGTCGGTCAGCACTCGCATCGCCGCCAGCGCGGCCGGGATCAACTGCTCGGGGCGGGAGACGCGGTCGAAGTACTTGGAGACGGGCCGGAACGCGTCGTTGACCGAGACGTCGCCGCCGCGGGTGTCCTCCAGCTGCTGGAGCACCGGGTCGGGGGCGCGGGTGGCGAAAATGTCGGAGGGCAGGAGTAGGACTGGGAGCCGGTTGATCGTCGCGAGGGCGGCGCCGGTGACCATGTTCGTGGACCCTGGGCCGATGGAGGCGGTGCAGGCGTACGTGGAGAGCCGGTCGGTGAGCTTGGCGTAGGCGGTGGCGGCGTGGACCATGGCCTGCTCGTTGCGCGCCAGCAGGTAGGGCATGTCCGCTTCGCCGGTGCGGGCGGCCTGGAGGAGGGCCTGGCCGAGTCCGGCGACGTTGCCGTGGCCGAAGATCCCGAAGGTGCCGTTGATGAGTCGGCGGCGCTCGCCGTCGCGTTCGGTGTGCTGGGCGGCGAGGAAGCGCACGAGCGCTTGGGCGGTGGTGAGTCGGACGGTGCTCATCGGGCGGTCTCCCAGGTGGTGCGGATCCAGGCGTGGGCGGGGTCGTCGCTGATCAGCCACGCCCGCTCGCCGGGACCGGCCATCACATTGAGGTAGAACAGGTCGTAGCCCGGTGCGGCGGCGCTGGGGCCGTGCCACCCGTGCGGGACCAGGACGACGTCGCCGGAGCGGACCTCGGCGGACACGTCGATCGGGCGCTCGGGCGTGCCGTAGACGCGGTGGAACGCGAAGCCTTCGGGCCGGTCGATCTCGAAGTAGTAGATCTCTTCGAGCACGCTCTCGCCGTCTTTCTCCTCGTCGTGCTTGTGCGGCGGGTACGACGACCAGTTCCCGCCGGGGGTGATCACCTCGCACACCAGGAGCTTGTCGGCCTCGAAGGTGCCGGGCAGGCAGTAGTTGCGGACCTGCCGCGCGCAGGTGCCCGCGCCGCGGGCCTCGATCGGGACGGCCTCGGCCGAGCCGTACCGGGCCGGGAGCCGGTGGTCGCACTCGGCGGAGGTGAGCGCGAACCGGCCGCCGGTCAGGCTCGTGACGGTTACCTCGGCGTCCCTTGGCGCGTAGACGAAGTCGCTCGCCTGGCTGAACACGTCGGGCCGGCCGCTCACGGTGAAGGCCAGACCGTCGACGGCGACTTCGCAGGAACCGGAGAGCGGAAGAATGAGGTGCTCTGCGGTCCCGGTGGCGAAGGTGTGGAGGGCACCGGGTTCGAGTTCGAGGATCTTGAGGCCGGAGTGGGTCCAGCCGGCGGACTCGGGGGTGACGACCGTGTCGTAGAGGCCGTCCTCGGTGGAGCGGGCGGGCAGGTGGTATCGGTTCACAGCAGGTCCACCACTTTCTGGACGGCCTTGGCCACATTGCCGTCGGCCGGGTAGAGGAGGGATCGTCCCACGGTCAGGCCGACGGCATTGGGTGCTTCGAGGGCCTGGGCCCACTTGTCGCGCTGGGCGTCGAGGTCGGCGACCTCGCCGCCGAGGAGGACGACCGGGAGGGTGGTCGCGGCGGCGACTCGGACCGGGTCGGGGGCGGTCGGGAGTTTGAGCCAGGTGTAGGCGGAGGTGGTGCCGAGCCCGGAGGCGATGGCCACGGATTTGACCACGGCCTCGGTGGAGAGGTCGTTGACGACCTTGCCGCCCTTGCGAGTGGAGATGAACGGTTCGACCATGGCGATCAGGCCGCGGTCGGCGAGGTCGTCGATCGCGCGGGCGGTGTGCTCAAGGACCGAGGGCGTGGTGGGGTCGTCGTAGTCGATGCGGGTGAGGGTCTTCCCGCCGTCGAAGCCGAGCCGGGCGATGCCGGCGGCGGTCATGCCGGTGAACCGGTCGTCGATCTCCCACGAGGCTCCGGCGAGGCCGCCGCGGTTCATGGAGCCGAAGACGCTCTTGCCGTCGAGCGCGCCCAGTAGGAGCAGGTCTTCGAGGATGTCGGCGGTGCCGAGGACGCCGGTGCAGCCGGGGTTCTCCAGGGCGATGACCAGGCGGTCGAGGAGGTCGGCCCGGTTCGCCATGGCGAAGGGGTCGCCGCCGGTGCCGAGGGCGCCGCGCGCGGGATGGTCGGCGGCGATGACGAAGCACTTGCCGGAGGGTCCGACGGGGCTGTCGGCGCGCTGGCGGACGGCGGCCGCTTCGGTGATCGCCTCGGGGCGGCGCAGGCGGGCCTCGGTGAGGAGTGCGAGCCGGTCAGCGCGCATCCGCGGCCTCCTTGAGCTTGGCGTCGACCTCGGCCGCGGTGGGCATGGCGGAGGAGCAGGCGAGGCGGCCCGCGACGATGGCGCCGGCGGCGTTGGCGCGGGCGATGACCGTGGTCAGCGGGAGTCCGGAGAGGAGTCCGTCGACGAGGGCGCCGCCGAAGGCGTCCCCGGCGCCGAGGCCGTTCACCACGTCGACCGGGACGGGCGGGAGTTCGACCTCGCCGGAGTCGTCCACGGCGAGCACGCCCTTGGGGCCCTGCTTGACGACGGCGAGCTTGACGCCCTTGTCGCGCAGGCGCTTCGCGGCCCCGCGGGGGTCGCGGGTACCGACGGCGACTTCGACCTCGTCGAGGTTGCCGACCGCGACGTCGGCGAAGGCGAGGGCCTCCTGGACCCAGCGGCGGCCCTCGTCCGGACTGTCCCAGAACATGGGGCGCCAGTCGAGGTCGAGGACGGTGAAGGGGCAGGGGCGGCTCGCTTCGAGCGCGGCGAGGGTGGCGGTGCGGCTCGGTTCGGCGCACAGGCCGGTGACGGTGGCCCAGAAGACCTGCGCGGCGGCGATCGCGTCGGTGTCGAGCTCGTCGGCCGCGACGTTCAGGTCGGGGGCCTTGGGGAAGCGGTAGAAGTAGAGGGGGAAGTCGTCGGGCGGGAAGACCTCGCAGAACGTGATCGGGGTGGGGTTGTGCGGGTCGGTGCCGACGAAGCGGTCGTCGACCCCGAACTCCCCCAGCGCTTTGCGCACGTAGGTCCCGAAGGGGTCGTCGCCGACCTTGGTGACCACCGCGGCCCGCCGCCCGTACCTGGCCGCCGCGACGGCGACGTTCGTCGGGGACCCGCCCAGGTACTTGTTGAACGAGGCGACCTCGGGGATGGGGACGCCGGTCTGGGCCGGGTACAGGTCGACGCCGATGCGGCCCATCGTGACGACCTCGTAGGGGCCGGTGCCGGGGCCGGTTCGCCGCTGCGGAGCCAACGTTGCCTCCTCGGGGGGACGTGGTGCGGCGCCCGCCGGGGACCGGCGGTCGCCAATTGCATGGGATATGTCTGGTTAGCGCGCGCTACTAGAGCGCGCTAGTCAAGCTAGAATGGCATGCGCCACGTCGCGCAGTCAAGTGGTCGCGTATGAAAAACTTCATTACGCATTTGAATCGGAAGGACCACGACCCGATGACCCCCCCGAACCCGAGACAAGGATCTGACCGCACCCCGGCACCGCGGTCGCGCAAGCCCACCATGGCGGACGTCGCCGCGGAGCTGGGCGTCTCACGGGCGCTCGTCTCCCTGGTCTTCAGGGACCAGCCCGGCGCGAGCCCGGAGACGCGCGAGCGCGTCTTCGAGGCCGCCGCCCGCCTGGGATACAAGCCCGACATGGCCGCGCGGCTCCTCGCCCGCGGCCGCAGCAAGGTGCTCGGCGTGCTCTTCACCGCGCGCAACCCCCACCACGTGGACCTCGTCGAGGCCATCTACCCCACCGCCGAGGAGCTCGGCTACGACCTGGTGCTCTCGGCGGCCGTCCCCAGCCGCGACGAGCACAAGGCGATCGAGGCGCTCGTGGGCCACCGAAGCGAGGCGCTGCTGCTGTGCGGCCCGACGATCAGCGAGGAGGACATCGCCGATCTGGGAGCGCGGCTGCCGGTGGTCGTCCTCGGACGCCACCTCAAGAGCACCTCGGTCGACATCGTGACCTCCTACGACCGGCCCGGCGCCCGCGAGGTCGTGGACCACCTGGTCGGACTCGGACACCGCGACATCGCGCACGTCGACGGCGGATCGCGCCCCGGCGCACCCGAGCGGCGGCGCGCCTACCGGGACGCGATGCGCTCCCACGGACTGGCCGACCGCATCCGGATCATCCCCGGCAACCACACCGAGGAGGGCGGCCAGGACGCCGCGCGCGGGATGCTCGCGAGCGACGACGGCCTGCCCACGGCGGTGTTCGCCTCGAACGACCAGTGCGCGATCGGCCTGCTCGACGTGTTCACGCGGGCCGGCGTGAAGATCCCCGAGCAGGTCTCGATCGTCGGCTACGACGACTCGCACATCGCCGGGCTCAGCCACATCGACCTGACCACGGTGCGCCAGGACGTGCCGCGGCTCGCGCGGCTCGCGGTGGGGGCGGCCGACGAGCAGCTGCGCGGCGTGCGGGAGCCGGGCGCGGTGCTCAAGCTGGAGTCGAAGCTGGTGGTGCGCGGGACGAGCGGGCCGCCGACCCAGCGGTAGCCGGACCGGGCGGTCGCCCGATCGGGTGACACGGGGTCGCGGCGGGCCGAATCCTGTCGGACCCGCGACGGAGGATGGCGCCTATCGTTCCCCTGGGTGGGCGGGGGTTCGGGACGGCCTTTCTTGACATTCACGTCTATCAATGACAGGATGTGCGTGGAATCGCTCCCAACCCTTTGCGAGGAGAGCACTCGATGCCGCGACCCGTACGACCCCTCCGCTCACGGCGCCGACACCTGGCACTGGCCGCCGCGACCGCCTTCGCCCTGGGCGCCGCCGCGGCCGCGGCCGCGCCCGCGGCGCAGGCCCAGGAC
>NZ_QFRW01000084.1:0-9792 GCF_003265355.1 Glycomyces dulcitolivorans
CCGCCCGGCGCCGCACCCGATCGGGTGACAAGGCGGCCGCCGGACCCGGTTTCTGTCGGACCCGGGCCGGAGGATCGCACCATATTCTTCCCCTCGGGTGGGTGGGGGATGCGGACGGCCGACCGGGATGCGCCCGCACTGCGACTTTGATATGGTGTCATCGCACAGTCATCATGACATCATGAATGGATTCATATGGCACCCCCGGAAACCAGCCGGTTCGAATCCGGCCGCGCCGTCCTCGCCGTGGTCCGGCTCCTGCCCCGCATCAGCCGCCCCAGGACCGCGCTCTTCGCCGCCACCACCGTCCTCACCGCCGCCCTCCCACTCGCGATGACCATCGCCACCGGCCTCCTCATCGGCGCCGTCCCCGCCGCCGCCGCAGCCGGCCCCGGCTCCCCCGAGGCCCGCGGCGCCTACCTCCTCCTCGCCGCCGGCGTCGCCGCGCTCCTCCTCGGCCGCCTCGTCGCCAACCTCCACGAAGCCGTCGCCTACAACCTCGGCCGCGACCTCGAACTGCTCCTCCAGGACCGGCTCCTCGCCGCCGTCGCCCGCCCCGTCGGGATCTCCCACCTCGAAGACGACGAGGTCCTCGCGCTCCTGCGCATCGCCCGCCAGCTCGGCGCCGACTTCATCCGCCCCGAGCGCGCCATCCGCGGCCTCGCCGCCATCGCCCCCGAGTTCCTCTCGGCCGCAGGCGCCTCCGTTGTCCTCGCGTTCTTCAACATCTGGATCGGCCTCGCCTGGCTCGTCGCCTGGCCCGCCATCTTCATCGCCATGCAGATCGACTACACCCGCGTCGGCAAGACCGCCTACCTCCGCTCCACCGAGATGCGCGAGACCGAGTACCTCCGCGACCTCGCCATCACCTCGGCCCCCGCCAAGGAGATCCGCGTCTGGGGCCTCATGGGCTGGCTCCTGGACCGCTACGACCGCCAGTGGAACGAGCGCATGGACTACTCCGCCCGCTTCCAGCGCCTGCGCCCCGCCACCGCGGTCGGCGTCATCGGCACCCTCCTGGCCCTCACCGTCGTCACCTCGCTCGCGCTCGCCGACGCCGGCCTCACCGGCGCGGTCGGCTTCGCGGCCCTCGCCGTCTACCTCGTCGCGCTGACGACCATGTTCAACTTCTCCGCGTTCGACGACACGGCCGCGTTCCTCAGCCTCGGCGCGCTCCCCGTCCCGAAGGTCCTCGCCCTCGAAGACCGACTCGCCGAAGGCGAACGCCCCGTCACCGCCGAACTCCCCGCGGCCGCCCCCGCGCACGCGATCCGCTTCGAGGGCGTCGACTTCGCCTACCCCGGCGCCGACCGGGCCGTCATCGCCGGGCTCGACCTGGAGATCGAGGCCGGCACCTCCCTCGCCATCGTCGGCCACAACGGGGCCGGGAAGACCAGCCTCGTGAAGCTCCTCGCGGGCCTCTACGAGCCCACGGGCGGGCGGATCACCGCCGACGGCACCGACCTCGCCGGAGTCGACCCGGCCGCGTGGCGCACCCGCCTGTCGGCCCTGTTCCAGGACTTCACCCGCTACCAGCTCACCGTCCGCGACAACATCGCGTTCGGCGCCCCGCACCTCGCCGGGGACACCGACCTGATCTGGAAGGCGTGCGAGCCCATGGGCATCCGCGCCCTCATCGAGTCCCTCCCCAATGGACTCGACACGGTCCTGTCGAGCGAGTACGGCGGCGGCACCGACCTCTCCGGCGGCCAGTGGCAGCGCATCGCGCTGGCCCGCGCGCTGTTCGCCGTCCAGGCGGGCGCGAAGGTCCTCATCCTCGACGAGCCCGCCGCGGCCCTCGACGTCCGCGCCGAGGCCGAGCTGTACGAGCAGTTCCTCGACATCACCGCGGGACTGACCACGATCGTCATCTCCCACCGGTTCTCGACGGTGCGCCGCGCCGACCGCATCGTCGTCCTCGACGGCGGCCGCGTCGTCGAGGACGGCTCCCACGACGACCTCATGGCCCTCGGCGGCCGCTACGCCGAAGCGTTCACGTTGCAGGCCAACCGCCTCGCCCGATCCTCCCAGGAGCAGTCGTGACCCACCGCCTCACGCGGGGCCTGCGCGGCCTCAAGTACGCCCTCGCCGTCGGCTTCCGCGCCAACCCCAAAGCCACTGTCGCCCAAGTGGTCCTGGGCGTCGTCCAGGCGATCCTGATGCCGACCACGGTGTACCTCACCAAGGTCATCATCGACGCCGTCCAGGCCGGGCACACCCGCGAGGCGTGGCTGGCCGGGGCCGGGCTCGGCGTCGGCGTCGCCCTCATCTGGGGCGTCGTCTTCGCCTACGTCAAGCTCGTGTTCCTCGTCCTCGACCACACCGCCCGCGCCTCCGACCGCGAGGTCATGGAGCTCATGGGCACCCCGCCGGGCCTGGACCACCACGAGCGCCCCGAGCACCTCGACCAGGTGCAGCGCATCCGCGAGGACCGCTGGCTCCTCTCCGGCGCCGTCAACTGGCTCGCGCAGTGCCTGCGCGCCTTCGTGACCATCTGTGTCGGCGGCGCGCTCCTGGCAGCCGTCCACCCGCTGCTCCTCGTGTTCCCGCTCGTCGCCCTCGGCGCCATGGCGATCGCCAAGCGCGCCGGCGACGTCGAGATCAAGGTCCAGGAGGCCACGAGCGAGCCCGAACGCCGCCGCCGCCACCTCTTCGAGGTCGCGACCCTCGCCGAATCCGGGAAGGAGCTGCGCGTCTTCGGCTCCGCCGCCGAGATCGGCCGCCGCCACCACGAGACCGGCGCCGCGGTCGTCGCCGAACGCAACCGCGGCCAGTGGAAGGCCGCGCGCATCGCCACCGGCGAGGGCGTCCTCTCCGCGGTCGGCATGGCCGCCGGGATCGGCATCGTCCTCTACCTGGCGATCCGCGGCCAGGCCACCGCCGGGGACGTGGTCCTCCTCGTCTCCCTCATCGGCATGGTCGCCGGCGCCGCGGGCGGCATCGCGATGCAGTCGGCGCTCCTGGTCCGCACCGGCAAGCTCGGCACCCGCCTGATGTGGCTGCGCGCCTATGCGAAGCAGTCCAGCGGCCCCGCAGTCCCCCTCGCCGTCCCCGACCGACTCGCCGAAGGCATCCGCCTCGACGGCGTCTCCTTCGCCTACCCCGAGTCCGAGCGCGCCTCCCTCGACGACGTCACCCTCACCCTCCCCGCCGGCAAGGTGGTCGCGCTCGTCGGCGAGAACGGCGCGGGCAAGACCACCCTCGTCAAGCTCCTGTCCGGTTTCTACCAGCCGACCTCCGGCGCGATCGCGGTCGACGGCACCGACCTCGCCGACTTCGAAGTCGACGACTGGAGGGAGCGCATCGGCGCGACCTACCAGGACTTCACCCGCTTCGAGTTCACCGCCCGCGAGACCGTCGGCATCGGCGACCTGCGCACCGGCTACGACGACACCACCGTCCGCGCCGCCATGACCCGCGCCGGCGCCGAGGACGTCGTCGACGACCTCCCGCGCGGCCTCGACACCCGCCTGGGCACCCGCTGGGACGACGGCACCGACCTCTCCGGCGGCCAGTGGCAGAAACTCGCCATCGGCCGCGGCCGCATGCGCCCCGACCCGCTCCTCGTCGTCTTCGACGAGCCGACCGCCGCCCTCGACCCGCAGACCGAGCACGCCCTGTTCGAGCGCTTCGCCGAGGAGGTCCACGCCGGCCGCGCCCGCGGCACCGTCACCGTCCTGGTCTCCCACCGCTTCTCCACCGTCTCCATGGCCGACATGATCGTCGTCCTCGACAACGGCCGCGTCGCCGAATCCGGCACCCACGACGAGCTCATGGCCCGCGGCGGCGCCTACGCCGAGCTGTACACGCTCCAGTCCTCCGCCTACCGCTGAGCCGCCGCACCGCGGGGCCATAGAATGCCGAGGGTCCCGGCCCCACCCGGCCGGGACCCTCACACCTCTCCGAAACCGGAAGCGCCCCAATGGAACAAGAGAACACCGACGAGCAGAGCGACGACCTGAGGATCACCGTCGAGCCGGCCGTCCCCCGCCCCGTCGACCCCGACGACGAGGCCCCGCAGGAGACCTTCGAAGGCTGCCCCCACCGCGTCCGCCTCCGCGACCTCACCCCCGCCGGGAAGCTCCTCTTCACCACCGGCCTCCTCGCCGCCGTCCTCGCCGGCCTCGTCCAGCTCCTCGCCCTCTTCGCCGGCGGCTTCCTGCTCTCCATCGGCGCCGAGTTCAGCGGCACCGCCCTCATCGACGGCGTCCTCCTCGTCCTCGGCTCCATGCTCGGCATGATCGGCGTCTTCGCCCTCGTCGGCACCTGGCGCCGCCTCCACCGCCCCGAAGGCCCCATCCCCTGGCTCACCGCCGCCGGCACCCTCCTCACCCTCGCCGCCACCCTCCTCATCGGACAGTGGACCGCCCTCCCCCTCACCGCCCTCGCCACCCTCCCCTCCGCCGCCGTCACCGCCCACCTCATCCACCTCCGCACCCTCCTCACCCCCCGAGAAACCTGCGACACCACCCCCGAACTCCCCACCCGAGCCCGCGCCTGGCTCAACACCGCCCCTTGACGCCTCCGAGCCGCGAACCCTAGAATTCGCTGCACCCCGCCCGGTCCGAGGCCGGGACCTCGCCCTTCACACAACTGAAAGCCCCGAAATGGATGACGAATCCGGCTTGTCCCGGCTCGCCGACCCGCCCATCACGGTCGAGCCCGGCGGCACGCCGACCGGCGGCCACACCCCTTCGGCCGCGCCCGCGCATGCCCACACCGCATCCGCGCCCGCGACCTGAAGCCCGCCGGGCGGCTCCTCTTCGCTGCCGCGGTGATCGCCTTCTGGGCGAACACCGTGGTCCAGCCCGTGGGGGCGGGCGCCGCCGTGCTTGAATTCGCCCTCGGCGCGGCCGACACCGAGGGGACCGCCGAGTTCACAGCGGCGGCACTCCTGTTGGGCGGTGCGATCCTGACCATCATCGGCGGCGCTGCCCTCCTCCAGGTCCGGAGATTCCTGCACCGGCCCCCGCTCGGCGCCCTCTGGGCCCACGGGCTCGGAATCCTGGCCTTGACCGCAGGTTTCCTGCACTTCGGCCACCGGACGGGCTGGTACTGGACCGTCGCCTTCGTGATCCTCGCGCTGCCGGCTCCCTGGATCCTGTGGATCCTCCGCGGCCTGCTGCACGACCGGAGCACCTGCCGGACAGACCCCGGCTTCTCGCCCGAGTTCCGCGAGCTGCTCGCGCGCGAGCCCGTCTGGGCCACCCCGGATCCGAAAGCCTCTTCCCGGATCGAGGACTGCCCGCACTTCGTGCCGGTGAAGGACCTCCGAACCCGGTACCGGGTCGCCGCGGCGCTGAACCCCACGCTCATTCTGGCCTACTTCGCAGGGATCGCGCTCTATCTCATCGACGTGTCCGACAACGGGCGGTTGGTCACCGACGTCGTAGGTTTCGCAACCGTTCTGCTGCCGCTCAACCTCGTGGGGCTGCGCGAAAGCCACAACCGGGCGAAGCGGCTCCACCGGCCGACCCGAGCCGTGTTCACCATGAGCTTCCTCGGCTATGCGATCACGATCCTGCTCACGGGCGAGGCCGCGCTCTACGGAGCGGCGTACAGCTGGCCGGTCGCGATCCTCGCCGCGTACCGGGCAGTCGACCTCGTCATCGCCATGTTCACGCTCCCGGGCCGGGCCGCATGCCGGTCGCTGCCCGCCGAGCTGCCCGTCATGGCGAAGCGGCGCAACCCGGTCCCGGCTGCTTCCGAAACGGAGTGAACCAACTGGGCCTCAGAACATCTCGGTCCGGTTGGGGTGGTCTTCGGAAGCGGGGCAGTAGTAGAGCTGCAAGGTGTATCCGCGGCCGATGACCACCTCGACCGGATCGGCGAACTCCCACTCCGTGCCGGCCTCCTCGACCGGCCGCCAGCTCCCGGTACCGCCGTCGAACTCGCCTGAGGCCGCCGTGAACAGGGGGAGCTGGCGTTCGCCGCACTCGCAGAGGATCGGGTACGGGTCGATGATGCCCCAGGCACCGCCGTAGCCCGAGGTCTTCCAACCAGGTGCCGAGGCGGTGTCCCAGTTGTAGGCGGTGCTGTTGTCGATGCGGTCGGCCCAGGTGCGGACCGCCTCGGCGAGCTCGACCGGAAGGTCGGCGGTCAGCGGGTACTCGGTGATCGTCTCGGGGTGGAGCACGCAGCGGTTCGGCACATATTCGCCGTTGCAGATCAGAGGGACCGGGACCTGGTCGAGCACCTTCTCAATGGTTTCAGCTCGGCGCCAACGCAACTGGAAGGCCGGGTTGTACGGCGTCTCCGCCTCGGGGTGGTCGCGCGGGCACCAGAGGACCTGGAGCAGGTCGTACCGGTCGGGCCAGGGCAGGTGCGGCACCTCCCGGTAGTACAACTGCGCCACCGGGATCAGCGGTGGAGCAGCTCCGTCGTCTTCGGCGGTGAACTGCGCTTCCAGCTCCTCGGCGCGGCGGCGCTCCACATCCCAGTCCAGCGCGCCCTCCTTCTCGCGGCGGTTGCGGTCCTCCAGATATGCGCGCCAAGCGAGTGTGTACGCGTAGGGCTCGTCCATGTTGTCCTCATGGTCGAATTCGCATACGGGCCAAGGCTCATCAACGGGCCACAGCAGCGGGCCGCCGATCGAACTCTCATCGGCGGTCGGCTCGCCCCGCCGCGGGTGCAGACGGACCGCAGGTTTCCCGTACGCCGCCAGCTCGGGGAAGAGCGCGAGCAGGTCGTACGGCCGCGGGGGAGTCGTCCTGGCCATCAGTCCGCTTCTCTCTCAGGGAGTTTGACGGTGTCGAGCTCCTCCGTCAGGTTGAAGACCGGCGGGTGGGACCAGTCGGCGACGCGGGAGAAGTCCAGGGTCGCGGTGCTGATGTCGGGGTAGTCGAAGACGACCGAGGTGCCGGTGAAGCTGGCGCCGCTGAAGTCCAGGAGGGGCTTGGCGCCCAGGACGGGCGAGGAGCAGACGGTCTTCGCGAAGTGCACCTGGCCGCCCGCGAACACCGTGCCGTCGAAGCCGACGTCCCGCGTGAAGTGCGCGGAGCTGAAGTCGAGCAGGCCCGCCGCCACCGTCGTCTCCGTGAACAGCACCGGCCCGGCGAACCGCGTCTCCGCAAACCGGAGCCGCGCCCCCAGGAACCGCGCCCGGTTGAAGTCCACCGGGCCCTCGAAGCGGACCCGCGAGAAGTCGATCGTGCCGGCCGTGAAGCGCCCGAAGGCGAACGAGACTCGGCCGAGGAACAGGGCGTCGTTGAGGTTGCCGCCGTCGAGGTTCACGCCGGTGAAGTCGAAGTCGTGCTCGTGCCAGGTCCGGCCCGGGACCGGGGCGCGGCGCAGGCGGCCGCCGACCACGTTGAGGACCGAGTGGCGGA
Source organism: Glycomyces dulcitolivorans (assembly GCF_003265355.1). Taxonomy (GTDB): domain Bacteria; phylum Actinomycetota; class Actinomycetes; order Mycobacteriales; family Micromonosporaceae; genus Glycomyces; species Glycomyces dulcitolivorans. Next base: position 7,329 of record NZ_QFRW01000084.1, read on the forward strand.
TGAGGCGCTCCTCCAGGACCGGCCGGAACCGGCGCGGGTTGTTGGCGGCCTCGCGCTCGTGGCGGAACGGCGGCGTCTCGTACGGCATGCGCACGTACGCGCAGAGGACGTTGATGCAGGTCTGGCGCCCGGCGTCCCAGTCGTCGGCGAGGGCCGCCATCGCGTAGACCCCGGCGAGGCGGTTCGCGGCGCGCTGCGAGGAGAGCTGCTCGGCCGCGGAGGCGAAGCGCTCGTTGAACAGCTTGGTGGCCTCGCGGATCTCGGTCGCCTCGGTGACCCGCTGCTTCCGGTAGGAGACGGTGAGGGCGATGACGCCGCCGATGCCCGCGATCGAGTAGAGGCACAACCGAATGACCTCAAGGGTGGTGCGGTCGTCGGGGGAGGGGCTGAGCGGCGACGTCTGGTCGCTGGTGAGCAGCCACAGCAGCCCCGACAGGAGCACGAGCGCGACGGCGACCATGACCAGGACGTGCACCGACAGCGGGAAGGTGGGGCGCTCGCCGCCACCGCGCTTCAGCACGGTCCGGAAGGCGCTCAGGGGTTCACGAGGGCTCGACACCGTTCGGTTGTACCAGACGCATGCGACATTTCACCGCCGAGCGGAACTCACCCCGCCCCGACGACGTCCCGCCCGAACGCCCGCCGGTACGCCGCCGGCGTCGTCCCCAGCCGGTCCCGGAACCGCCTGCGCAGGTTGAGGGCCGACGACAATCCGACCCGCCCCGCGATGGCCTCGATCGGCAGGTCCGTGTCCTCCAGCAGCGCCTGCGCCGCCGAGATCCTTTGCGCCAGCAGCCACTGCCCCGGACTCGTCCCGAGCTGGTCGTCGAACCTTCTCGCCAGCGTCCGGATCGACACCCGACCCCGCTCCGCCAAGTCCTCAATGGTCAAAGCGTCGCTGAGATGCTCCGCGGCCCACTCCAGCACCGCCCCGAGCGACTCCGACGGCTCCTCGACCGGCTCGACCGCGTACTGCCGCTGCCCGCCCTCCCGATGCGGCGGCATCACCATGTGCCGCGCGATCCGCGACGCCAGCGCCGCACCGTGATCCGACCGGACCAGATGCAGGCACAGGTCGATCCCCGCCGCGGTCCCGGCGCTCGTCGCGATGTCGCCCTGATCCACGTACAGCGCATCGGCATCGACCTCCACCCCCGGATACCGGGCCGCGAGTTCCGCCGCGTACCGCCAGTGCGTGGTCGCCCGCCGCCCCTCCAGCAGCCCCGCCTCGGCCAGCAGGAACGCCCCCGTGCAGATCGCGACCATGCGCGCCCCGCGCGCATGGGCCGCCCGCACCGCCTCCAGCACCGCCCCGCTCGCGGGCGAATCCTTCTGCGACCACGCCGGGACCATCACCGTGTCGGCCGACTCCAGCAACCCCAGCCCCTCGGTCACCGACAGCGCGCACCCGGTCTTGGTCGGCACGATCCCCGGCCGCTCCGTGCACACCTTGAACGAATACCGGCTCGGCAGATTCGGCCGGTCAAGCCCGAACACCTCGGCGGCGCTGGCCAGCTCGAACTCGGCCTGCGGCGGTTGCACGAGCGCGACGACCCGGTGAAGTCCCATGGCATGAAAGTACCCCAAGATGTCGATCCTGTCACTGGTGAAGTCCCGCCCCGCGCGGGAGGATCGAATCATGAACGGGACCATGCACAAGGCGCGCAACGACATCCAAAGCGTCCAAGTCGACGCGGTCAAGCCCGTCGAGGTCGCCCCGGGAGTCATCCGCCGCCACCTCCCCGGCGCCGGCCCCTCGAACGGCTGGCTCTACGACCTCGTCCCCGGGGTCGAATGGCCCGAATCAGACCTCCACCCGGGCCTGGCCCGCTCCTACTACGTGCTGTTCGGCGAGATCACCGACGACGACCACCACTTCGGCCCCGGCAGCTACCTCGTCCTCACCCCCGGCGATCCGTTCCGCCCCCACACCTCGACCGGGGCCCGGCTCCTCGGCATCAGCCTCCCCGACTGAACGGACCGTCTTGTCACCTGTGCTTCGTATGCTCGGGGCATGGAACTGGAGTTCACCGCCGAAGTCTGGCACTGGCGCGGCCCCGCCCCCTGGTATTTCGTGACCGTTCCCGAGGACGGCTGCAAGGAACTCGCGGCCGCCTCCGCCGTGGTCAGCTACGGCTGGGGCATGGTCCCGGTGTCCGCCCGCATCGGCCGGGTCGAGTGGGAGACCTCTTTGTGGCCCAAGGACGGCGCCTACATCGTCCCGCTGAAGGCCGACATCCGAAAGCGCGCCGGGGGCGTCGACGAGGGCGACACGGTCACGGTCCGGCTGTCGGTCGAGGTCTGAGCCGGGCGGATGCGGCCCGGGCCTGTGTGTTGTTGCGGGCGGCCGGCCTCGTCAGGCTGGCCGCCCGCGTGCTCCGCGCGGAGCGGGTGCTGTCGGCGGGGACCCGGTGCGCGGGTGGCTTCCCGTGCTCGGGCCTCGGTATGGCGACGTTCGCGAAAT
>NZ_QFRW01000084.1:9985-33473 GCF_003265355.1 Glycomyces dulcitolivorans
CCCGGATGTCGGGGCCCGGGCTCGGCGGTCACCTTGTGGGCGGTCGCGGTTCGGGCAGCGTGGCGGTCGGTTCTTCGACTCGGCTTGGCGACCTCGCCGGGATCGGAAGGTCCCGGCGACGATTGGTTGCAGGGTGCGGCGGCGGTTCCGCCGCACCCGCTACGACCTGGTCAGGCCCGGTTGTACGCGCTGGCCACCGCGCGCATCGTTGCGAGGACGATGTTCGGGTGGACGCCGGCGCCCCAGACGGTGCGGCCGTCGATCGCGCACTCCACATAGGACGCGGCCTGGGCGTGCTGGCCGGCGGACAGGGCGTGCTCGGCGTAGTCGAGGACCTCGACGTGGACGCCGACCGACGCCAGGGCGTCGGTGAACGCCGACAGGGGGCCGTTGCCGGTGCCGGAGACCTTCTGCTCGACCCCGTCCAGGACGATCGTGGCGTCCAGGTTGAGCTTCTCGTCGGCGTAGGTCGTGTCGTGGTCCTCCACGATCAGGCGGGTGCGCGGCTGGTACTCCGGGTGGTACTCCGAGCGGAAGACCTCGTGGATCTCCTCGGTCGAGATCTCCTTGCCGGAGGCGTCGGTGCGCCGCTGGATCGCCTGGCTGAACTCGATCTGCATGCGCCGCGGCAGGTCGAAGCCGTACTCGCTCTGCATGAGGTACGCGACCCCGCCCTTGCCCGACTGCGAGTTGACGCGGATGACCGCCTCGTAGTTGCGGCCGACGTCCTTCGGGTCGATCGGCAGGTACGGGACGCCCCAAGTGAAGTCGTCGACCACGACGCCCGCGGCGGTCGCGTCGGCCTCCAGGTGGGTGAAGCCCTTCTTGATCGCGTCCTGGTGCGAGCCGGAGAACGCGGTGTACACCAGGTCGCCCGCGTACGGGTGCCGCTCGTGGACCGGCAGCTGGTTGCAGTACTCGACGGCGCGCTTGATCTCGTCGATGTTGGAGAAGTCGATCTCGGGGTCGACGCCCTGGCTGAACAGGTTCATGCCCAGCGTCACCAGGCATACGTTGCCGGTCCGCTCGCCGTTGCCGAACAGGCAGCCCTCGACGCGGTCCGCGCCGGCCTGCACGGCCAGTTCGGCGGCGGCGACGCCGGTGCCGCGGTCGTTGTGGGGGTGCACCGACAGGATCAGCGATTCGCGGTTCGGGAGGTTGCGGTGCATCCACTCGATGGAGTCCGCGTACACGTTGGGGGTCGCCATCTCAACGGTCGCAGGCAGGTTCACGATCAGCGGCCAGTCCGGGGTGGGCTGGATGACCTCGGCGACCTTGGCGCACACCTCGACCGCGTAGTCCAGCTCGGTGCCCGTGTACGACTCGGGCGAGTACTCGTAGCGGATCGCCGTGTCCGGGGTGTGGATGTCCTTGTACTTCAGGCACATCCGCGCGCCCTGCGTGGCGATGTCGGTGATGCCGTCCTTGTCCAGGCCGAACACGACGCGGCGCTGGAGCACCGACGTCGAGTTATAGAAGTGGACGATGGCCTGCTTCGCGCCGCGCAGGCTCTCGAAGGTCCGGTCGATCAGGTGCTCGCGGCACTGGGTCAGGACCTGGATCGTGACGTCGTCGGGGATGAGGTCCTGCTCGATCAGCATCCGCACGAAGTCGAAGTCGGTCTGCGAAGCCGACGGGAACCCGACCTCGATCTCCTTGTACCCCATGGCGACCAGCAGCTGGAACATCTTCTTCTTGCGGTCGGGCGTCATCGGGTCGATGAGGGCCTGGTTGCCGTCGCGCAGGTCCACCGCGCACCAGATCGGGGTCGCGTCGATCGTCTTGTCGGGCCACGTGCGGTCGGGGAGTTCGACCTTGAACTGGGCGCGGTACGGCTGGTAGCGTTTCGCGCGCTCGGCGAAGGGCGTGGAGGATTGGGAAGTCACGGATGCTCCTGTGATGACGCTGGTTGTCTGGCCTTTGACTGATCCAGCCGGCATGCGAAAACCCGCGGCGAGGGAGCCGACCTAGTTGGCCCCGCCGCGGCAGATAAGGAGCATCGAACACCGCATGACCCCGCGAGCGTACACCGCGGAACCCGCACCGGTCGATCCCGACGCCCGGATCGTGGGACGGCGCGTCCCGCGAACCCGCCGCCGTCCAGAATCCGACAGCCCCGAATCCGCTCGGCCGCCTACGGGCGGATGAGCAGGTCGTCGACGTCGAGGCGCACCCGCACGTTGCGGTCCGGCCCCGCCACCGACTCGGCCAGTGCGGCCGGGTCCCCGGCGACGCCGATCGCGGCCACCGTCGTCGGCACCAGCGGCGCCTCCAGGTCGAACTCCGCGGCGAGCGCCGCGGCGTCGAAGCCGCCCATCTGCCGGACCGTCAGACCCTCGGCCGCGGCCTGGAACGTGAGGTGCGCCATGGCCTGCCCGAGGTCGTACATCGCGTGCGACAGCGGGCCCTTCGCGTTCGCGTCGGTCCGCACGGCCACCAGCAGCGCCGAGGCGTGCGACGCCCAGTCGCGGTTGCCGGGGTTGAGGCAGTCGAGGACCCGCTTGAACTCGCCGGTCTCGCGCCTGGCGAGCAGGAACCGCCACGGCTGCGTGTTGCCCGCGCTCGGCGCCCACCGGGCCGCCTCCAACAGCGCTGCGACCTGCGCGTCGCTCAAGTCGACGTCGGGGGTGAACGCCCGCGTCGAGTGGCGCGAGGCCAGCAGCGGATGGATGGGGACCGCGGTCGTCGCGTGGCGGTTGATGGGTGCGTTCATGCGCGCTCCTTCAGTGGCAGCGGAGCCCGCCGCCGGCGCCCCGGGAGGGCCGCCGGTCCGGGCCGGTCGGCGTCGTCGCCACCGTTCATGGTGCCACGCTCAGCAGTCGAAACCGCACGTCCTGTCGCATTCCTTACTGTCCCGTCGCCTGGTCGGGGGACGGGCTCGGCGACGGCGATGGGGCCCCGGAGGGCGTCGCCGTCGGCGTCGGCTCCGGTGGCGCCTTGGCGCCCAACGGTTCCTCGTCGACGACCTCGCCCGGCAGCTCCACCGTGTCGGCCGCCTCCGCGGGCTCGCCCTCCAGTTCGAGCGTCCCGAACGCGCCGCTCTCCACCGACAGGATCGTGCCCGCCTGGTCCAGGCACCATTCGCCGGGCGGCATCGGCGCCTCCACGACGACCGTGTTCGGCGTGAGCGTGAAGCAGTCGCCGTCCTGCGCCACCGAGAACGGGATGTGCCGGTCCAGCAGCTGCGGCAGCCACTCCGTGAACGGCCGCTGCACCTGCGGGTCCAGCTCGCGCGGGACCTCCCCGGTGATCCCGGCGATCTTCACGCACCGGCCCGCCGCGCACTGGAAGAACCCGCCGGTCGTCCACGCCACCGACACGTCCACCGTGCCCCCGAGCGCCCAGTCCGGGACGTCGACGCGCCACGTCCCGTCCTTCGCCGCCCACACCGTGACCGTGCCGCCCTCCGACCACGCGTACTCCGCGGTGAAACTCGTATCGAGGGCCCTGGTGACGCGCCCGATCAGCGTCGCCTGTGCACTGTGCCGCCGCGGCGCCTCCTCAAGCTCGTCCTCGGCCGTCGCGGTCCCGCACCCAGCCAGGCCCAGCAGCGCCGCCGCCGTGAGCGCCGCCACTGCCCGTCTCGTCCATCTCGTTCCCACCGGCCGATTCTCTGTCCCGGCACCCGGAACGACCTGGCGACACACCGCGGCGCGCAGCTAAGGTGACATGGCCGCCCTCCGGAGGGCGACCTGAATGTCACGCGAGACATGAGCGAGTGAGGTGAAACCCGTGGCGCTAGTCGTGCAGAAGTACGGCGGTTCATCGGTCGAGAATGCCGAACGCGTCAAGCGCGTCGCTGAACGAGTAGTAGCCACGCGAAAGCGGGGCGACGACGTGGTCGTCGTCGTCTCCGCCATGGGCGACACCACGGACGAGCTCCTCGACCTCGCCGCCCAGGTCTCCCCGGTCCCCGAGCCGCGCGAGCTCGACATGCTGCTCACCGCGGGCGAGCGGATCTCCATGGCGCTCTTGGCGATGGCGATCAACAACCTCGGCTTCCAGGCCCGGTCCTTCACCGGCTCCCAGGCCGGCATGATCACCACGGCCGCGCACGGCGTGGCCCGCATCATCGACGTCACGCCCGGCCGCATCCGCTCCTCGCTCGACGAGGGCTTCATCACGATCGTCGCCGGGTTCCAGGGCGTCAGCCAGGACACCAAGGACATCACGACCCTCGGCCGCGGCGGCTCGGACACGACCGCCGTCGCCCTCGCCGCCGCCCTCGAAGCGGACGTGTGCGAGATCTACACCGACGTCGACGGCGTCTACACCGCCGACCCCCGCATCGTCCCGAACGCGAAGAAGCTCGACACCATCACGTTCGAGGAGATGCTGGAGATGGCCGCCTCCGGCGCCAAGATCCTGCACCTGCGCTCAGTGGAGTACGCCCGCCGCTACGGGCTCCCGCTGCACGTCCGTTCGTCGTACTCGACCAAGACCGGCACGATGGTGTCGGGTTACATGGAGGAGCTGCCAGTGGAGCAAGCACTCATCAGCGGCGTCGCGCACGACCGCTCCGAAGCGAAGATCACCGTCACCCGCGTCCCCGACAAGCCGGGCGCCGCGGCCTCGATCTTCCAGGTGATCGCCGACGCCGAGATCGACATCGACATGATCGTCCAGAACGTGTCGACCGCCGGCAACGGCCACACCGACATCTCGTTCACGCTCCCCAAGGAGTCGGGCCCCAAGGGCACCGAGGCGCTCAAGAAGCACCAGGGCGCGATCGGCTTCGAGAAGCTCATCTACGACGAGAACATCGGCAAGGTCTCCCTCATCGGCGCCGGGATGCGCTCGCACCCGGGCGTGACGGCGAACTTCTGCCAGGCGCTGGCCGACGCGGGCGTCAACATCGAGATCATCTCCACCTCGGAGATCCGCATCTCGGTGGTGTGCCGCGACACCGACCTCGACGCGGCGGTGCGCGCGGTCCACGACAAGTTCGAACTCGGCGGCACCGAAGAGGCCGTCGTCTACGCCGGGACGGGGCGGTAGCCATGGCGCGCAAGCTGAACGTCGCGATCGTCGGCGCCACGGGCGTCGTCGGGTCGATCATGCGCCGGCTCATCGCCGCCGAGCGCGACAACTGGGGCGAGGTGCGCCTGATCGCCTCGGCCCGCTCGGCCGGGAAGCAGCTCGACGTCGGGGACGAGGTCCTCACCGTCCAGGCCATCGGCGATGAGGTCTTCGACGGGATCGACATCGCGCACTTCGACCTGCCCGACGAGGTCAGCGCCGAGTGGGTGCCGGTGGCGGCCGCGAAGGGCGTCGTCGTCATCGACAAGTCCGGGTACTTCCGGATGGACCCCGAGGTGCCGCTGGTGTGCCGCGAGGCGAACCCGCAGGACGCCGCGAACCGGCCCAAGGGCATCATCGCGAACGCGAACTGCACGACGCTCGCGCTCATCCCGACGCTCGCGGCCCTGAACGCGGAGTTCGGGCTCGTGTCGATGTCGGTGGCCTCGTACCAGGCCGCTTCGGGCTCGGGCAAGGAGGGTCTGGAGGCCCTGTACGCGCAGATCGAGAAGATCGCGGGTATCGAGGGGGTCGGGACCATGGGCTCCGACCTGCGCCTGGTGCTCGGCGACGCGTTCAACGCGCCGTTCGGGGCGCCGCTGGCGCTCAACGTCGTGCCGAAGGTCGGCGGCTGGAAGGACGACGGCTGGACGAGCGAGGAGCTCAAGGTCCGCAACGAGTCCCGCAAGATCCTCGGCCTGCCCGACCTCAAGGTCGCCTCGACCTGTGTGCGCGTGCCGGTCGCGGTCGGGCACTCGCAGGTCGTGCACGCGACCTTCGAACGTGAAGTGACCGTCGCGGACGCGCACCGGGTGCTCGGTGCGGCCGACGGCGTGACGCTGGTCGACGACCCGGCGAACGGCGTCTTCCCGATGCCGATCGACTCGGTCGGCAAGAGCGGCACCCAGGTCGGGCGCATCCGGCAGTCGATCGACTTCCCGAACTCCCTGGAGTTCTTCGTCGTCGCCGACAACCTCATGAAGGGCGCCGCCCTCAACTCGATCGAGACCGCGGACCTGGTCCGCCGGGAGCTTGAAGCCGCCCAGTAAAAGGGCACCCCAAGCATCGCCCGAATCGGGAATTTCGGGCCCCCGGGCAACAACCCTGCCTCGCGGGTCCGACAATTCAAGAGCGAACAACAGCGGCCCGTGGCTTCCGCCACGGGCCGCTGTCGTCGCGCGGTGGGTGTTAGGCGTCGCGCTTTTTGAAGAGGATCCAGGCCGTCGTGAGGATGACGGCGGCGAAGAGGGCGAAGATGCCCCCGGAGGTCCAGCGGGAGAACAGGTCGAAGTCGGGGCTGCCGGGGCCGAAGTCGGGCGGGACGATCTCCATCAGGCGCGAGCCGGCCGTGAACGGCAGGAACTTCACGACCGGGACCAGCCAGTCCAGGGCCGGGATGAACGCCAGGCCCATGATGATCGACTCGATGATGAGCGGCATCAGGAAGATCACGACCAGCGCCGAGGGCACGCCCCGGAACAGCAGGCCCAACCCGAAACCGACCAGCACGTAGATGAGCGTGTAGATCGCGTACCCGGCCAGCGCGGTCCCGATCGGGTCCTCGAACAGGCCCGGGGCCTCGCCCCACACGATGTAGACGACCGCCGTGTTGATCGCCATCGACAGGGCCGTGACGACCACGGTCGTCACGGTCACGACGATCAGCTTCGCGAGGATCAGCCGCGAGCGCTGCGGCAGCGAAGTGAGCGTCGGCTGGATCGTGCCGTGCCGGTACTCGTGGCCGCACGCGAAGATGCCGATGATCGCCATGAACACCGCGAGGAACGGCAGCCCGAACGACGCGCCCCCGTTGACGGCGGTCGTGAGGATCTCGGCGTCCAGCGGTTCGTTGCGGGCCGCGACCCCGAGCAGGACCGCGACGCCGGTGGTGACGAGCAGGCCCATGCCGATGAGCCAGTACGTGGAGCGGAGGGTGGCGATCCGCGTCCACTCGAAGCGCAGTGCGTCAAGTATCAGAGGGCCTCCCCTTCGGCGGCGGCGGTGGCCGGTTCGGCGGCGCGGACCGGTTCCTTGGCGACGAACTCCTCGGAGGAGCCCGTGGCGGACATGAACGCCTCCTCCAGGGAGGCCCGGCGGGTCGACAGCTCGTGCAGTTCGGCTCCGACCGTGAACGCGACGTGCCCGACCTTCCCGATCTCCAGGCCCGACACGACCAGCGCGTCGTCCTCCGAGACCACTTCGGCCCCTTCGGCCTTGAGCGCCTCGGTCAGGCCGGCGGTCTCGGGGCCGCGCACGACCACCTGGGACTGCGTGAACTCGCGGACGAACGTGTCGACGTCGCCGTTGAAGATCATGGTGCCGCGGCCGATGACGACGAGTTCGTCGGCCATCAGCTGCATCTCCGACAGGAGGTGGCTGGAGACGAAGATCGTGCGGCCTTCTGAGGCGAGCGTCTTCAGGACGTCGCGCATCCAGTGGATGCCGTGCGGGTCGAGGCCGTTGGTGGGTTCGTCGAGCAGGAGCGTCTGCGGGTCGCCGAGCAGTGCCTGCGCGAGGCCGAGCCGCTGCGCCATGCCGAGCGAGTAGCCCTTCGGCTTCTTGCGCCTGACGTCGCCGAGGCCGACGAACTCCATGACCTCGTCGACGCGCTTGTCGGCGATGCGGTTTCCGGCCGCGAGCATCCGCAGGTGGTTGCGCGCCGACCGGGTCGGGTGGAACGGCTTGGCCTCCAGCAGGGCGCCGACCTCGTTCATGGGGCGGCGGATGGTGCCGAACTGCTTGCCGTCGAAGAGGGTCTCGCCCTCGCCGTGGTCGAGGCCGAGCATGAGGCGCATGGTCGTGGACTTCCCGGACCCGTTGGGGCCGAGGAATCCGGTGACGACGCCGGGGCGCACGTCGAAGGAGAGGTGGTCTACGGCGACCGTCTTGCGGTACCGCTTGTACAGACCCTTCGCGGTGATCATGGGGCTCCCATCGGGGATCGCGAATGAGGGACCGGGTCAGTCTATGAGGGGCGAGGCCCTGCGCACATGGGCGCGGAGACCGATTTCCCGCTCGTTCCCAGGGATGAGATAGGACGGCCGAGCGGTACCGGGGTACTACTCGCGGGCCCGATTCGCGACTGGCTGTTCACCCGCCGTTTCCTCGGCGCTCGTTGGGGGTACCGCTTGCCTCGGTGGACTTGGCCCGTCACCCCCGTTCCCTTGAGAAGTCAGGATCCAGCTGTGCAGAAGCGACTGCTCGTACCCGCGCTCGCGGTCGGGCTGGCGGCGCTCGCCGTTCCCGTGCCCGCGCTCGCGCAGGACGACCCCGCCCTCGACCTGTCGGTCCTCGGCACGTACTCGACCGGCGTGTTCGCGGAGGGCGCCGCCGAGATCGTCGCCTACGACCCCGCGACGAAGCGCGTGTTCGCCGTGAACGCGGAGGCCGGCGTGGTCGACGTCCTGGACGTGTCCGACCCGGCGAACCCGGTGAAGCACGCCGTGATCGACGCCGCGGCGGCCCTTGGCCAGGACGGTGCGACGGTCAACTCCGTGGCCGTCAGCGGCGGCCGCGTGGCCGTCGCGGTCGAGGCCCCCGAGAAGACCGACCCCGGTTTCGTCGCGTTCTTCGACACCGAGGGCGCCTTCCTCGGCTCGGCGCAGGTCGGCGCCCAGCCGGACTCGATCGCGTTCACTCCGGACGGTTCCAAGGCGGTCACGGCCGACGAGGGCGAGCCGGACGACGGCTACACGGTCGACCCGGTCGGCACCGTCTCGATCGTCGACGCCGCCACCTTCGACGTGACCACCGCGGACTTCACCGCCTGGGACGAGACGTCCCTCCCCGAGGGCTTCCGGGTCTTCGGTCCCGACCTCACCGGCGGCGACGCCGTGCAGCGCGCCATCGAGCCCGAGTACGTGTCGATCGCGGATGACGCGACCGCGTACGTCACGCTCCAGGAGAACAACGCGATCGCCGTCGTCGACCTCGCCGCCGGTGAGATCACCGACCTCCTGCCGCTCGGCACGAAGGACCATGCAGCCCAAGGCAACGGGCTCGACGCCTCCGACAAGGACGACGCCGTGAACGTCGCCGCGTGGCCGGTGCAGGGCCTGTACCTGCCCGACGGGATCGACACGTACGCCGCGGGCGGGGAGACCTACCTGGTCACCGCGAACGAGGGCGACGTGCGCGAGTGGGGCGACTACTCCGAGGAGGCCCGCGTCAAGGACCTCGAACTGTGCGAGGGCGCGTTCGGCGGCGCCGACCTCGCCGAGCTCCAGGCCGACGAGAACCTGGGCCGCCTCAAGGTCACCAGCACCCTCGGCGAGACCGCGGACGGCTGCTACGACGGGCTGTACTCCTTCGGCGGCCGGTCCTTCTCGATCTGGTCGGCCGACGGTGAACTGGTCTTCGACTCCGGCGCCGAGTTCGAGGAGACCGTGGCGGCGCTCGAAGGCGAGAACTTCAACGCCGACAACGAGGCCAACGACTTCGACGACCGCTCCGACGACAAGGGCCCCGAGCCCGAGGCCGTCGCGATCGGGCAGGTCGGGGACCGCACGTACGCGTTCATCGGCCTGGAGCGCCAGGGCGACGTCATGGTCTACGACGTCACCGACCCCGCGGACGCGACGTTCGTCGACTACGTGAGCAACCGCGACTTCGCGGTCGAGCCCAGTGGCGACGGGGGCGGGGACTCCGGCCCGGAGTCGATCGCGTTCGTCGCGGCCGCGGACTCCCCGACCGGGCGCCCGATGCTCGCGGTCGGCAACGAGGTCTCCGGCACCACGACCCTGTGGGACATCGCCGGTGAAGGCGTTCCGGGCGGCCCTAGCGAGACGCCCACCGAGGACGCCGGCTCGGGCGAGCTCCCCAAGACCGGCACCAACGCGACCGGCCTCCTGGTGGCCCTCGCCGCGGTCCTCGCGATCGGCGGCGGCGTCCTGGTGATCGCCAGGCGCCGCGCGGCATAGGGAACGGCACGGCGACGGGCCCCCGGCACCGCCGGGGGCCCGTTCCGTTCGAGCCCTTGACACGCGGGGCGCGGGCCGCTAGGCGGAGGCCCGCGTTGTCTAGACTTGACGCGTGAGCCTGCGACTGTACGACACCGGCACCCGTTCGATCCGCGAATTCCAGCCCCGGAATCCCGGCCGCGTCGGCGTATACCTGTGCGGGCTCACCGTCCAGGGGCCCCCGCACATCGGGCACCTGCGCTCGGGCGTCTCGTACGACGTCCTCATCCGCTGGCTGCGCCGCAGCGGCTACGACGTCACCTACGTGCGCAACGTCACCGACGTCGACGACAAGATCCTCGTCCGCGGCGAGGAGCAGGGCCGCCCCTGGTGGGCCATCGCCTACGAGAACGAGCAGAAGCTCGCCGAGGCCTACCACTCCCTGAACGTCGCGCCCCCCACGTACGAGCCCCGCGCGACCGGCCACATCACCCAGATGATCGACCTCATCGAGTCCCTCGTCGAGCGCGGCCACGCCTACGCCACCGACGCCGGCGACGTCTGGTTCTCCGTGTCCTCCTGGGCCGACTACGGCCAGCTCTCGCACCGCCGCCCCGACGACATGCTCTCCAGCCCCGAGTCCGGCGCCAAGCGCGACTCCCGCGACTTCGGCCTGTGGAAGGCCCACAAGGCCGGCGAGCCCGAGGACGCCGCCTGGACCTCCCCGTGGGGCCCGGGCCGCCCCGGCTGGCACATCGAGTGCTCCGCGATGGCCCGCCGCTACCTCGGCGACGCCTTCGACATCCACGGCGGCGGCACCGACATCATGTTCCCCCACCACGAGAACGAGCTCGCGCAGTCGCGCGCGGCCGGCCTCGGGTTCGCGAAGTACTGGGTGCACAACGGGATGCTCAACCTCTCGGGCACGAAGATGTCGAAGTCCCTCGGCAACACCCTCTCCGTCGCGGCCCTCGGTGAGAAGGGCTTCAGCGCCGCCGCGATCCGCTACTACCTCTCGGGCGTCCAGTACCGGTCGGCCGTCGACTTCTCCGAGGACGCCCTCGCCGAGGCCCAGTCCGCCTGGGAGCGCCTCAGCAACTTCGTACACCGTACGGCCGAAGCGCTCGGCACCGAGGCCGTCATCGGCGGCTCCCTCGCCCCCGACTTCACCGCCGCGATGGACGACGACCTGAACACACCCGCCGCCGTCGCAGTGATCCACGACGCCGCCCGCGAGGGCAACGCCGCACTCGATGCGGGTGACGACGCCGCCGCGGCCCGCGCCGGGGCCGGAGTCCGAGCTATGCTCGATCAGCTCGGCCTCGACCCGCTCGACCCGCACTGGGACGACCTGGGGGACGCGAAGCTCACCGGCGCGGTCGACGCGCTCGTGAAGCTCGCACTCGAACAGCGCGCCGAAGCCAGGGCCCGCAAGGACTACGCGGCTGCCGACCGCATCCGCGACGACCTCGCGCACGCCGGCATCACCGTCAAGGACACCCCTCGCGGTCCCGTGTGGACCGTGGACTAGGCGATCGCCTGTCCGCAGACGACGACCGACACCACTGGGGAACTTGAACCGATGAGCACCAAGGGCGGGCACCCGAACCGTCGCAAGACCAGCAAGGCCGGCCCGAAGATCGGCTCCGGCGGGGGCAAGAAGGGCCTGGCCGGCAAGGGCCGCACCCTCAAGGCCGCCGACCGCCCCTGGCACAAGGAGTACACCGGGGACGACAAGCCCCAGAAGACCCAGCGCAAGCAGGCCACCGAGCGCGCCAAGGCCGCCTCCGAGGGCCGCACCACCAACATCGGCAAGGTCCGCCCGAACGTCCAGCAGGTGCGCCGCCGCCGCGACGACGAGCCCGAGCTCATCCTCGGCCGCAACCCCGTCCTCGAAGCGCTCCGCGCGAAGGTCCCCGCGACCGCCCTCTACGTGGCGTTCGGCACCGACCTCGACGACCGCGTCGCCGAGTCCGTGCGCCTCGCCGGCAACCGCGACCTCCCCATCAAGGAGCTCGCCCGCCGCGACCTCGACCGCCGCACCAACAACGCCCTCCACCAGGGCATCGGCCTCCAGATCGAGCCCTACGAGTACAGCGAGTTCGAGGACCTCCTCCACATCTCGCAGACCTCCGGGACCGCGCCGCTCCTGGTCGCCCTCGACGGCGTCACCGACCCGCGCAACCTCGGCGCGATCATCCGCTCCACCGCCGCGTTCGGCGGCCACGGCCTCATCATCCCGTCCAAGCGCGCCGCCTCCGTGACGGCCGTCGCCTGGCGCACCTCCGCGGGCGCCGCCGCGCGCCTGCCGGTCGCGAAGGTCGTCAACCTCACGCGCACCATCCAGGCCTGCCAGAAGGCCGGGTTCATGACCATGGCCCTCGACGGCGGCGGCGACGTCGACGTGTTCGACCTGCCGATCGCGACCGACCCGCTCCTCATCGTCGTCGGCGACGAGGGCAAGGGCGTCTCCCGGCTCGTGTCCGAGACCTGCGACCACCGCGCCGGCATCCCGATCTCCGGCGAGGTCGAGTCGCTGAACGCCTCCGTCGCGGCCTCCATCGCGCTCGCCGAGGTCCAGCGCCAGCGCCGCTGACCCGCCACCGAATCGTGCATCCTATAGGAAACAGAATGCACGATTCCGGCCCGGACGCCGGGCCCACAACGGGTGATCCCGTGCCGACGCGATTCGCGCCGCCGCACTAATCTGAAACGATCCCGCACGCCCTAGCCCCCCGGAGCTGCACCCGTATGCCGGCCGATTACCTGCTCAGCGTCGACCTCGGTACCTCGCACACCGTGGCCGTGGTGGTGTGGCCCGACGGCCGCACGCGCCCGCTCCTGTTCGACGGCTCACCGGTGATGCCCTCGGCCGTGTTCCTCGACCCCGCCGGGACGCTCCACACCGGCAAGGACGCCGAGCGCCTCGCGCTCACCGCCCCCGAGCGGTTCGAGCCGAACCCGAAGCAGCGCATCTCGGACCGCACGATCCTGCTGGGGGACAGGGAGATCCCGGTGACGGCGGCGTTCGCGGCGATCCTCTCCCGGGTGGCGCGCACCGCGATCGAGTCGGTCGGGCACCTGCCGAACGCGGTCCTGACGTGCCCGGCGGCGTGGTCGGAGCAGCGGCGCGCGGCCCTGCACGACGCGGCCGCGCAGGCCGGGTACCGGCCGGTCAAGATCATCACCGAACCCGTTGCGGCCGCGCACTACTACACGTCGCGCCTGTCCCACCAGGTCGGCGCCGGCCAGCCCCTGGCGGTGTTCGACTTCGGCGGCGGCACGCTCGACATCGCGGTCCTGGAGCGGCGCCCCGACGGCTCGTTCGGGGTCCTCGCCGACGGCGGCCTGCCCGACCTCGGCGGCCTCGACTTCGACGCGGCCCTGGTCGCCCACATCGGCGAGACGGTGAAGCAGCGCGAGCCGGGCATTTGGAAGCGCCTTGAGAACCCCAGCGGCGCAAGCGAGCTGCGCAACCGCCGCGAACTGTGGGAAGAGGTGCGCGGCGCGAAGGAGATGCTGTCGCGCTCCTCGGTCGCGCCCGTCACCGTCCCCGACATGGCCCAGTCGCTGCACCTGACCCGCGGTGAGCTCGACCAGATCTCGCGCCCGCTGCTGGCCCGCGCGATCGCCGAGACCCAGCGGGTCCTCGGCCTGACCGGGCGCCGCCCCGATCAGCTCGCCGGGCTGTTCCTCGTCGGCGGCTCCTCGCGGATGCCCATGGTGTCCAAGATGCTCCACGAAGGGCTCGGCATCGCGCCGACGGTCCTGGAGCAGCCCGAGCTCCCCGTCTCCGAGGGCGCCGCCATCGCCCTCACCTCGGCCGTGCCGGTGACGCCCCCGGCCCCGATGCCCTCCCCGCCGCCGCAGCTGACGGCCCCCTCGCTCGGCCTGCCGCCCGTGACGCCGGGCTCGGACCAGACGGTTCAGTTGCGCCGCAGCGAGATCCCGAAGGACCCGCTGGGCCCGCCGAAGCGCGGCACCGAGTACAAGGCCCACCGCATCCCTCCGAAGTGGATCGCGATCGGCGTGACCGCGGTCGTGCTCATCGCCGCCGTCGCGGTCGGCGTCTGGTGGTTCGCCAACCCCTACAAGCAGCGCCCGTTCGCCGAGGAGCTGACCGAGGTCGGCGACGTCCAGGCCCTCGGCGGCGAGGTCGACGACCAGGTCTACGAGATCCGCTCCGTCGGCGACAGGTCCGCGATGTTCTACACCACCGCCTCCGACGACGAGTCCGGCCAGGAGCTGCACGTCCGCGCGGTCGACAACGAGACCGGCGAACTCCTGTGGGACGCCGAGCAGGTCCTCCCCGGCACCGGCTGGAACAACGCCTACTTCGTGTCCGAGGACCTCATCGCGTTCTCCCAGGAGGAGGCCGCCGACGAGTTCCGGTTCATCTTCCTCGACTGGGACGACGGCCAGATCCGCAACACCATCACCAGCACCACCCGCGACGCCGCCCGCTCGGGCGACCTCCTCGTCCTCGGCCCGGTCGGCGGCTCCTCCTTCGAGGTCCTCGACGCCGCGGGCGAGCGGAAGTCCGCGTGGCAGTTCGACGAGGGCGTCACGACCGCCCAGTGGAACCTCGTCGGCACCCCCGACGACATCGCCCACCCGACCGAGCTCGACAACGGCGACGGCCGCGTGTGGGTCGTCACGAGCAACAACGTCGCGCACGTCTACGACACCGAGTCGGGTGAACTGGTGTCCTCCAAGGAGATCGAGACCGTCGACGACATCTACTACTCCTGGAACGGCCTGCTGTACGTCGCGGTCGACAAGGAGACCGGCTACGACCTGAACGTCTACGACGTCGAAGACCTCTCCCAGGTCAAGAGCGTCGAGGTCAAGTCGGATGAGGTCGCGCCCGCCGCGATCACCGTCTGCGGCGAGAAGCTCGTCTGCGTCGGCGAACTCGTCGAGGCCCAGACGGACGTCTACCACTGGCGCGTCTACGACTCGGACAAAGAAGAGATCGTCCACGAGTTCACCGACCGCGAGTACGGCTGGATCGAACCGCTCGGCAACCGCATCCTCGCCGAGTACTACGCGGGCGACGAAGTGCGCACCCAGATCTACAGCAAGGGCTTCAAGACCGTCAACAACGGCCTCGACGACACCTTCGACCCGATCGACGGCGGCAGCGCCCTCGACTGGCCCGCCCGCTCCACCTTCGGCACCGCGATCGGCAACGTGACCGGCCTGGGCCGCGACGGCTCCCTCACCGAGCTGCGCATCGACCTCGAAGTCCTCGCCTGCGACGCCACCGAGACGCGCCTGGCGTGCCTCACCCCGGCCGGCTCCCAGATCTACTCCTTCAGGGACTCATAGAACCGTCGCAATCCGTCACGAGGATTCCGCTTGGCGCACAAGCGATCTCGCGCCTGCAACCATTCCGTGATCTTGGAGCGCCTTGGATCCGGACGGGCCGTCCGGCCCGTTCGAGTCCAGCACTAAGGATCTCCTTATGCGACAACTCAAGCGCACCGGATCGGCGGTCGCCGCCGCGGCGGTGATCGCCGGTTCCGTGTTCGCGGGCACCGCCGCCGCACAGGCCGAGGACCCGGCCCCCGCGGCCGAAGGCGCCGCCGCACCCGCCACCGTCACCCTCCCGACCGGCGACCGCGTCACGGTCCTCCCCAACGGCTCCAAGGCCATCGAGCCCGCAGCGGGCCGCGAGGACGCCTCCTTCATCACCCCGTCCTCGCCGACCGGGGACGTCATCGTCGTCCCGACCGACCGCGTCGCGGCCATCCAGAGCGGCGACGAGGACCCCAGGCGCTACAACGTCTCCGAACTCCTGCGCGCCGGCGAAAGCGATGCGGCCGCCGCTCCCGAGTCCGAACTGGACGACCGCGCCTATGCCGGGCTCGTCCCCGACACCTCCGCGGCCGACCTCACCGCCGCCGAGGACGCCCAGAAGCTCGCCGTCACCGTCCTCAACCGCGACGGCAAGGCGCCCGACGGCGCCTCCATGTACTGGGCCGAACGCAGCGGGACCGGGTTCGACGCCATCGACATCGACGAGAACGGCAACGGCTCCACCGCGCTCCCGCCCGGCGAATACGTCATCGTCGTCGACTTCTGGGACGACCCCACCGAGGCGAACCGGGGCGAGTACGTCCTCGGCATGATCTCCGTGACCATCGGCGACGGACCCGCCGAGCTCGTCGTCGACGCCTCCGACGCCGCCCCGATCAGCGTCGGCGTCGAGCAGCCCGACGCCGAGCTCCTCGACGCCATCGTCACCATCGACGCCCGGGCCGGGGACGTCAACCTCGGCAGCGGCAACTTCCTCAGCACCCAGACCGACGCGTTCCTGCTCCCCGAACCCGACCTCCCCGAGTTCGAGCTCGGGTTCAACTACCAGACGGTCCTCACGAGTCCCGAAGGCGCGCCGGACCCCTACGTCTACAACCTCGCCTTCGTCGACGGCTCCGGCTACCCGGAGGACCCCGCCTACACGGTCGCCGACGACGACCTCGCGACCGTCGAGACCGACTACCGCGACCTCGGCACCCCCTTCGCCGGCAGGACCTGCGACTACGGCGACTACACCGGCCGCCAGATCGGCATGGGCTTCTGCCGCCTGGTCCCCACCGCCGTCCCCTCGGAGCGGACCATGTACTACACCGCCGACCCCGAGACCGTCTGGGGCAACCTCCTCTCCGCCGGCGAGCGCGACGAGTCGGGCCGCATGATCGACGGCTTCGGCGTCGACTACCGAACGGTCTTCGAACCCGGCACCACCGAACGGGTCATGCCCCGCGGCGGCCTCTCCGCCGCCCCCAGCGAGACCTTCCGCATCAACGACGCCGGAACCGAGGTCTTCGGCGCCGTGGTCTACGCCGCCGCCGGCGGCAACGACGAGAACCTGGTCCTCATCGGCCCCAAGGGGAACATGACCCTCAGCCGCGACGGCGAGACCATCGCCTCCGCCGAGGGCATGGACTTCTACCGGGACCGGCTCTTCACCGAACTGCCGGCCGACGCCGGACGCTACACGCTCGCCGCCGACCTCACGCAGCCGTCGACCACGAGCGTGTTCGGCACCGACGCCTCCATCGAATGGTCCTTCGACTCCGAGGGCGGCGCCGTGGACGAGTTCGTCAACATCCCGCTCCCGGTCGTGCAGTTGACCTCCGACGCCATCGAGGGCGGCTACGCGCCCAAGCGCGGCTGCCAGGAGATCACCCTCGACCTGCGCACCTACGAGTACGGGCCGGACGTGGACGCCGTCGACATGACCTTCGAGGTCTCCTACGACGACGGCGCGACCTGGAAGTCCGTGGACATCGACCGTGACGGCGACACCGCCACGGCCGAACTCGTCCACCCGCGCGGCGCCACATGGGTCTCGGTCCGCATGACCGCCGTCGACGACCGCGGCACCGAGGTCACCCACACCACGATCCGCTCCTACGGCCTGAAGTAAGAAACCAAGGGCCCCAACTGATCTGAAGAGACGAGCGGCCCGCCGCCATCGACCCGGCGGGCCGCTTCACCCACTTCGCGCGCACCAGGTCTTCGACTCGGCGTTCAGCAGCGCCCACACGAACGCCGCCGGGACCAGGCACAGCACCAGGAACATCACCCACGGCCCGCTGCCGACCAGCGCCGCGATCGCGCCCCAGACGAGCCACAGCCCGTAGAGGAGCGCGAGCCCGACCGTTCCGAGCCGCCCCCAGTCGCGCCGCCTGGTCAGGCCGATGTTCAACGCGCCGTGGACGACCGCCAGCAGCACCATCACCAGCGCCGCCCACACCGCGAACCCGGGGTCCTCGCCGCCGTCGTTCGTGAGCAGCGCCACGACCCCGAAATGCACCGAGAACACCACGGCCGCCCACAGCAGGACGAGTTCGGCCACGACCAGGAACGGCGGCTCGACCCGGTCCCCGATCCGCGGACTGTGCCGCGCCGACTCGCGGTCGCACCAGCGCTGCGAGGCGGGCAGGGCCGACAGCACCAGCAGCAGGAGGAACAGGAGCGTGCCCGCGAGCCCGGTCCCGAACGTCAAGCCCGCCCTGGTGAACAGCGCGACCACCAGCATCACCGCGGCCACGAGGACCACCGACCGCCTGGCCCAGTCCCGCCCGGTCCACACCTTCACCGCGACCAGACCCGTCGCGGCCGCGACGGCCAGGAACAGCAGCGGCTCGACGAACGCCAAGGCCCCCAAGGAATCGTGGTACCTCGTCGACACCTCGAAACCGGTCAGGACCGCCGACACCGCGGTCAACCACACCAGGGCCGCGGCCATCAGCCACAGCAGCACGACCGAGCCGACGACCGAGACGGGCACGCGCGGCTTCGCGGCCGGTTCGGCGGGAGTCTCCGGGCCGTCCATCACAGGCTCATCAATCCGACGACGTTCTCAGAGGAGAGCATCAGCGCGCCCAGCACGATCGTGAGCGCGAGCCAGGAATACCCCGCGATCCGGTTCCCGAATCCGAGCTGGAACATCCCGACCGCCGCGGGCCCGAGCACGAACAGCACCACCGCGAACTGGGCCGCCAGGGTCCGCAGGTCCGTTTCGAGGACGGTGTCGTGGTGCGACTCGGACCCGGCTCCCATGGCCGCGACCCAGAGCAGCCCCGACCCGAACAGCCACACGGCGATCGTCAGCGGAACGACGGCCCGCCGCAACGACACCGGGTCCTGCTCGGGATACCGGGGCCCGCCAGAGGAGTGCTCCATAAGTCCGGATGCTACCGCCGTTCGGCCGAGTGGGGGTAACGCCGAAGGGCCCGCCCGCGAATCGGCCGGGACCTGGAAGACCCGCCCGGGGCCCTCGATCCCGGGGGTCTCGGGGCGGTGCACCGGTCGGCTAGAATCGATGCGTCTCGCTGGGAATACGGCGCTGACCAGCCGCTGTAGCTTTAACGGTAGAGCAACTGTCTTGTAAACAGTAGGTTGCGGGTTCGAATCCTGTCAGCGGCTCCAGATCGCGGCATCGCCGCAGGTCGCAAGACCATCGGACAATGAAACGGCCGGGCCTCGGGCCCGGCCGTTGCGCATTCATCGCACATGGAAACGGCCGGGCTCACGCCCGGCCGTTTCCGTTCCGTCTTCAGTCCTGGACCGTCGCCGCTCCCGACACCAGGCCGGCCGCCGCTTCCGCGGCCAGGGCCTCGGCTTGGCGGCCGGCCGCCGTCAGGGCTGAGCGCAGTTCTTCGATCTGGGCGAAGGCCGCGCCCCGCCGCTGCTGGTCGGCCAGGGTGAGCCGCGGGATCTTCACCGACAGGATGCGGCGCTTGGCCCCCGTCGCAGTCCGCTTCGAGGCCGCAGGGAGCCGGGCGGACAGGGCCGCGGCGATCCAGCCGAGGTCGACCGTGGGTTCGCAGCGGATCGTCCACTGGGTCTCGGTCTCCTCCCCGCTGAGCCCGATCCGCACCGGCGGCTCGCCGACCGGGTCGACGATCACGCAGCGGACCCCGCTCGGTTCGCCTGCTCCGCTTCCCGTCTCGCCTCCTGCGACCACCATCAGGTGGCCGTCTCGTTCGAGGTCGCCGAGGCTCGTCTCCGGGGCCGACAGCTCCGGGCCGCTGCCGAAGCGCGGCAGCGGCTGCTCGGCGATCTCGCCCAGGCGGATGCCCAGGTGCGCGACCGCGTCGGCGAGGTCCTCGGTGGTGCCGGTGGTGCTTGCGAGGTAGACCGCGGGGGAGATGTCGACGTCCTCGTCCCACAGCCGCATGAGCGGCACCGTCACCGAGTCGGGGGTGGCGATCGGGGCGTCGGGGGCCGCGGTGAAGTTCAGCCACGCTTCGGTGAAGTCGCGGCCGTTGGAGACGAGGAGCTGGGTCGTCTCGCCGCGCGGGGCCAGGATCCAGATGTGCGCCTTGGCCTCCGGGTGGTCCACGACCGCGCGCAGCGCCCCCCAGCGCAGCAGCTCGGAGCGGATGCGCCGGCCCGAGCGTCGGTGCGCGACCTGCGCGGGCATGCGCACCACCGCGTGCCCGCCGGGCGCGAGGAGCGCCACGCAGTGCAGCGCCCACGCCAGCTCGGGCTCGGTGCGCGGCGGGGTCCCGTAGGCCAGGCGGGGGTCGTCGCCGTCCGGGAGGCGGTCGTAGCCCCAGTCCTTGACGTTGAACGGCGGGTCGCAGACGACCAGGTCGTAGCGGTCCGCGGGTAGGGAGGCGAGGAGCGAGTCTCCCACGCGCGCGGCCACATCGGCCTTGCCGACCGACCTGTTGTCCACCGGTCCGCCGCCGCGCTGGATCACGTCGAGGAACCGCAGGCGCTGCTCGGCGATCGCGGCGCGGGCGCCGGACAGGTCCTGTCCGTGAAGTGCCGAGCACGGGCCGAGCTTCGCGGCGACCGCGGCGAGGAGGTCGCCTTCGTCGCAGGCCGGGTCGTACACCGTCATCGGCACCTGGCTCGCGGTGTGCTCGGCGCTCACCGCGGCCGCGATGTCGGCGAGCGGCGCGATCCCCGGCGGGACACCGGTTCCGGCCGCCTCGCGGGCGCGCTGGATGAAGAACTCCAGCAGGTCGAAGGCCAGGGTCTCCTCAGCGAGGGTCCGAACTTCGGCCACTAGTTGTTCGTCCCCCTTGCCTCCGAACGCCTCGACCACTGCTTCCAGTGCGGCCTCGGCGGTCGAGTGGGCGCTCGACAGGCGGAACCAGAGGCGGTCGGCGCCGGTGACGGTCAGGGACCGGCCGTGGGTCTCGGCCCAGGCTTCCAAGGCGGGCAAGGAGAAGCGGGGGCGGCGGGCGGAATCGTCGACGGGGGCGGGGAAGTCGGGCTCTCGGCGCCGCCAGTTGCTGACGGCGTTGCGTCCGACCGCGGCGAGGCGGGCCAGGTCGGTCAGCGTGATGGTCTCGCCTGGGCCGGCGTCACGGGTGGTCATGCGGGCTCCTGTCTTGATTTATCGAATCGTAACCCACCCCGCGTTGCGCGGGCTCGACACAGTCTACTATTCTCGTGAAGTAACTTCACAAGCTTCCATCAACGAACATCACCCCACGGAAGGTTTCCCATGAACATCGAATTCCCCGAGATCTCGAAGCGCCTCCTCGCCGCCAGCGGTGCCGCCCTCATCGCCCTCGCGGCCCTGTCGGCTTGCAGCGCCGGGGAAGACACCTCCGGCGGCGACACCGGCTCCGACGACTCCGCGGCCGAAGAGGTCGTCGAAGAGGAAGAGGCCGCGACCGGCGACGGCACCACCCCCGAGGCCCCGCTCCCCGCCGGCTCCACGGTCGAGATCACCGACTGGTCAGTCACCGGCTCCGTCGAGATCGACGGGACCGAGGCCGTCATGGGCGCCAACGAGTACAACACCGAGCCGGCCGCCGGCAACCAGTTCGCGCTCGTCACCCTCGAAGGCACCTACAACGGCGACGCGACCGGCACCCTGTGGGTCGACGCGACCTTCGGCATCTGGGCCGACGGCACCTTCTACGACAGCGTCGACTGCCTGAACATGGTCGAGAACGACCTCCTGGACGTCGCCGAGGTCTCCCCCGGCTCGTCCGCCAGCGGCTCCTCCTGCGTCGAGATCCCCACCGGCGCCGAGTCCTACCTCCTCTACGTCGAGGACCTCTGGTCGCTCGACGGCACCAAGTACTTCGTCGAGATCGGCTAGTGCCGAACCCTCGGCCCGAGCGGCCGGGGCCCCGAGACCGGAGGGCGCGGAGACCATTGGGCGGAACCCGCGCCCTCCTTTTCTCGGAACGGTTCGCCGACCGGACCACCACCCAATCGCCACCACGTCGCGAACCGAACGGACGCAACGGAACAGCCGGGGATTCTGTAGCGGATCCCGCTGCTTGACCGAATTGCAACCATCGTGATCCTGCTCATGAGCGCTGGCCCACGTTCTCGCGAACGCGATCAAACCCCAGGTCAACGAGCTGCCGAACCTGAAAGTGACGGCGCCTGACGCGTCCGTAGTCGACGGCTCCGCATATCTTCACGACGAACTCAGGAGCACCGTCCGACCCGACAAGCGGTGCCGCACAGAAAGCAGCCAATGAACACGAAACTCGGATCCATCCGCCGCCTTCTCGCCGTCGGCGGCGTCGGCCTCGCGGCCGCCATCGCCCTCTCCGGCTGCGGCATCCTCGAGGACGCCGGCTCGGACACTGACAGCACCGACGTCAGCGGCGACCAGGTCGACGCGGTGGCCGACGCCGCCGCCGGCGACTGCCTGCCCTACGAGGTCCTCAGCGACGACCCGGCCGTCTTCGACGTCGACTGCTCCGGCGCCGACGCGTTCTGGTCGATCACGAACATCGTCGCGGACCCGGGCCTGACCGCCGCGGGCGGCGACCTCACCGACACCCAGGCGATCTACGACACCTGCGGTGAAGAGGTCGGCGCGTACCTGCCCGGCAAGCCGTGGACCGACTGGAACATGATCTACGACGTCACCACCGGCAACGTCGACTACCTCTTCTGCATCGAGGCGCTCGACCAGCCCAACGCCGAGGGCAAGACCCCCGTCACCCCCGACACCGGCAGCTGCATGTCCAGCACCGACACCGAGTGGTACCAGGTCGACTGCGCCGACGCCACCGCCGACACCACCGTCACCGAGGCCGTCACCTTCGACACCGCCGACTGGGCGGCCCCCGACGTCGAGGGCGCCGCGGCGGCCTGCGCCGGCGTCTACTACGAGCTGAGCGACCAGTTCGGCCGCACCAGCGGCATCCTCTGCGTCGAGTAGCAGGATCCGCTCCCCCGCAAGGGGGACGACGGCACTCCCGCTCCGCGCGGGATTGAACAGGCCCCGGGGCACCTCCCGCCCCGGGGCCTTCCCCGTGCCCGCCGCGCGACCCGGAACGGTCCGACCGGGACGATCCGGACCCCGCCCCGCTCATGTGCGACGGGCCGGTCACCCGGCCGTACACTGCCGCCATGGACCCCGCCCGCATCCTGACCGCCCTCGCCGACCTCGCCCCCGTCAACAAGACCGCGGCCGCCGCGGACTTCGACGAGATCGGCCAGAAGTCCGCCTGGGCCGGCAGCCTCACCACGGTCCCCGGTGCCGCCGACCTCGCCGCGCACGACGAGCTCCACCGCGACGAGCGGCTCCTGCGCCAGGGCTGGGGCATCGTCACCGGCGTGCACCGCGTCGACGGCAAGCGCCGCCGCCTCGCCGTCCCCCTCGTCACCCGGCCCGTGCGCCTCGAAGTCGCCCGGACCGAGCCGTTCGACCACAAGATCGTCCCCGCCGGCGACCTCGTCTTCCACCCCGAGCTCGTCGGCACCCCGCACGCGGCGCGCCTCGCCGCCGTCCTCGCCCCCGAGCGCACCGGCGGCGACCTCGCCGACCCCGCCTGGCTCCTCGCCGCCGCGACCGCCGCCGGGTACGCCGTCACCGCCGTCACCCACCGGCCCGACACCCAAGGCTCCCAACCGGTCGTGCTCGCCCGCTCCGTCGTCTACATCGCCGGGCCCCGCACCGAGTCCGGCCCCATCGGCCAGAGCCTCCACGACTGGGCCGACCGCCCCGACCTCGACGCCACCGCGCTCGCCGCGATGTACGGCGCCGCCGACGCCCCCGCGCCCGGCGACGGCGAGATCCGCTCCGCGCTGCCGCTCAACCGCGAGCAGGCCGCCGCCGTCCG
>NZ_QFRW01000085.1:0-10564 GCF_003265355.1 Glycomyces dulcitolivorans
AGTGACACACCCGGTCCCATTCCGAACCCGGTCGTTACGGCTTCCAGCGCCGATGGTACTGCACCCGAGGGGGTGTGGGAGAGCAGGACACCGCCAAACATTACACATATGAGGAAAGGCCCAGTGCGAAAGCACTGGGCCTTTCCTCATGCCCTGATTCAGAATTGCGCGATAGTATTCGGCCTGTGGTTGACCAGGGTGCCCGACGTATCGGGGTGTTCGGCGGGACGTTCGATCCTCCGCACCTCGGGCATCTGGTGGCTGCCAGCGAGGCGGCGTTCGAGCGCCGGTTGGACGAGGTGGTCTTCGTTCCGGCCGGCGACCCCTGGCAGAAGGCCCACATCAAGGTCACCGATGCCGCTGCGCGCCTTGAGATGACGCGGCTCGCGATCGGATCTGATCCGCTGTTCCGGGTGAGCACCTGCGACATCGATCGCAAGGGCGCCACGTACGCGGTGGACACGGTCGCCGATGTGCGCGGGGAGTACGACGGCGAGGTCGAGCTGTTCTTCATCATCGGCGCCGACTCGTTGGAGAACCTGCACACCTGGCACCGAGTCGAGGAACTGGTGAAGGCCGTGAAGTTCATCGCGTTGAACCGGCCGGGGCATTCGCGGAGCGAGGTCGACACCTCGTTCGGGATCGAGGTCGAGTTCATCGACATGCCGGCGGTGGACCTGTCGTCGACCGAATGCCGGCAGCGAGTGCGGGACGGGCAGCCGGTGCGTTATCTGGTGCCGGAGGCGGTTGCGGAGTTCATCGCGGACCGCGGGCTGTACCGCGGCTGACGGCTGGGACGAGTCGCACAGCGACCGGCGCGAAACAGGGAGGTCGGCGTCGGACCGCACGTGTAAAACTAGAGCTGAACCGGCGGAGCGCCGGTGGAGACTCGTCGACAGGAGCGTTCGTGACCGCAAGCGAAACCGCCAAGACCCTGGCCTTCTCAGCAGCCCAGGCGGCGGCCGACAAGAAGGCCTTTGCCATCAACCTCCGGGACGTCACCTCGAAGATCGCGCTCACCGATGTGTTCGTGATCGTCTCGGCCTCGAACGAGCGGCAGGTTCACGCGGTCGTCGACGCGGTCGAGGAGCGTCTCATCAAGGAGCACGACACGCGTCCCCTGCGCCGTGAGGGCAAGGGCGGCGAGCAGTGGGTGCTCCTGGACTACAACGAGATCGTGGTGCACGTCTTCCACCAGGAGGCGCGCGTGTTCTACGGTCTCGACGGGCTCTGGAAGGACTGCCCCGAGATCGAGTTCGTCGACCAGGCCGAAGTCGAGCGCGCGCGTCGTGCCGAGGTCGGCGGGGACGAAGTCGAGGACGAGCGGTGAACCGGCTCCTCGTCGTCCGCCACGGGCAGACCGAGTGGAACATCGCCGGGCGCATCCAGGGCTCTTCGGACATCGACCTCGATGAGACCGGCCGTGCGCAGGCCGTCGAGGCCGGTCCTGAGCTTGCCCGGTACGAGCCGGCGCGGATCATCTCGTCCGACCTTCGGCGCGCCGTCGACACGGCGAAGCCGGTGTCGGAGCTCACCGGAATCGACATCGAGCTGGACAAGCGGCTCCAGGAGCGCGGTTACGGCCCCTGGGAGGGCCTGACGGGCGCGGAGATCGCCGACCAGTTCCCCGACGACCACCGGCGTTGGCGCGGCGGAGAGCCGTTGCAGCACCCCGAGATCGAGACGTGGAACGAACTGCACCGGCGGACCGCCGAGGCCGTGCGGGACATCATCGAGTCGGACGTCGACGGGACCGCGATCATCGTCTGCCACGGCGGTTCCGCCCGGCAGATCGTCGGCGGGATCCTCGGCTGGGACCAGACGCCGACGAGCAGCCTCTCGGGGCTGGACAACGCGCACTGGGCCGACCTGCGCCGGATGCGGTCGGGGAAGTGGCGCATGTTCGGCTACAACCTGGGCGTTCCGGCTCCGCACACGATCGGGGCGAGCCCGCTCGCGAAGGGCCAGCTGGCCCGGTAGCGGGTTTTCGCCGCCGAGTGCTGGACCCGGTCCCTCCCCGGGATTTAGGCTTCGGTCGTGGTGCAACCGCGCCGGGACCGGAGACGTCAAACCGTCATGGACACGCATACATCCCGAATCAGGCGAATCGCGAATGCCGTGGGGCTGCTGACCGGCGGACTCATGCTGGCCTCCCTCACCGCGTGCGGTGCCGGGGGGAGCGGCTCCGAGGACGACCCCTCGGCGACCCCCACGACCGCCGTCCCGAGCGAGTCGTCCACCCCGACCGGCGAGGAGACCACCGTGCCCGACATCAGCCCTTCCCTGGAGCCGTCGTTCGAGGACTCCTCGAAACCCGGGTCGGCTTCGCAGACGACCATCACCGGGACGATCGCTTCAGGCGTCGAGTCCGGCTGCCTGATCCTGGAGTACGACGGCACTGTGTACGGGATCTACGGCAGCTACGACTCGTCGATCGTCTACGCGGGCGCCGAGGTCACGCTGCACGGCGCCGTCGACTCCGGCATGATGACCACCTGCCAGCAGGGGACCCCGTTCGTGGTCTCGGAGGCCGAGACCGCGAGTTAGGTACTGTGGCCGGGTGACCGTCGTCGTCGTAACCGATTCCACTTCGGCCCTGCCCGAGGCGCTGCGCGCTTCGCACCAGGGCCTGACGGTGCTCGGCATCCCGGTCCTGATCGGCGGCGTCGAGCACCGCGAGGGCGAGGACGTCGGCGGCGAGGCCATCCTGCGCGCGATGCGCGAGGGCCAGACGGTGACCACTTCGGGCCTGCCGCCCGAGGAGCTGCGGGCCACGTACACGCGGCTGCTCGACGAGGGCGCCACCGGGATCGTCTCGGTGCACCTGTCGGGCAGGCTCTCCGGGACCGTGGCGGCCGCTGAGGCGGCCGCCGCCGGGTTCGGCGGCCGGGTCGCGGTCGTGGACTCGCTCGGGGCCGGCATGGGCGTCGGCTACCCGGCGATCGCCGCCGCGGAGGCGGCCGAGAAGGGCTGCGATCTGCTGGCCGCGGCCGCGGCCGCGCAGGAGGCGATCGGGCGGACCACGACGTACTTCTACCTGGACACCTTGGAGTACCTGCGCCGCGGCGGCCGCATCAGCGCCGCTCGGGCGATCGTCGGGACCGCGCTGTCGGTGAAACCGATTCTGGGCGTTGAGGACGGGCGCATCGACGTGATCGAGAAGGTCCGGACGCCGACGCGCGGTTTGCAGCGGCTGGCGGCATTGGCCGTGGCCGATGCAGGCGAAGCCGAGGTCGAGATGACGGTGCACCACTTGGGCACCGAGCGGCGCGCCGAGGCCCTCGCGGGGTGGCTCCAGGAGCGCTTCGAGGGCCGGCTGCGGCGCATGGACGTCACCGAGGTCGGCGCCGCCGTGGGCGCGCACTGCGGCCCGGGCCTGGTCGGGGTCATTACGCGTCGGCGGTCTTGACTTACGACGGTTGTCGGTGGTGCCGCGTAGATTTGAAATGGGGGGTCCCCGGGTGTCCGATATGCCGCGAACCTCCGTTCGCGTTTTGAGGCGGCGCCTGCACGGACTCGGGTTATCCACAGGTCGCCCTGAGTTATCCACAGGCCGGAAAAATCTCAGTCACGCCCGTAACCTTCGCTCGTTGACCCGGGTATGGAACGCGAACAGCCACCCGAATCAGAGGCCCTCACCGCCCGACTGCGACTGAAACTCCACTCGGCCGAGGGCGAGGTCTGCAAGGAGACGGTCGACGCCGACAGCGGTGAGACCCAGCCCGAACCCGTCCCGAAAGCGCCGCCAGCGCGGCGGTTCGAGGACCGCATCGAACGCCTTCAGAACCGCTTCGGACTCTCGCACCTGAACCGGTGGGTGCTGGCGATCGTCGGCGTCCTGGTCGCGATCGTCGGTCTCTCGGTGACGATCCTGTCCTGGCCCGAATCCCAGCCGGCCGCCACCGCTCCGGTGACGGTTCCCGAGGCGTCGGAGCAGGCGCCCGCGATGATCGTCGTCTCCGTCGCGGGGGCGGTGAACAAGCCGGGAATCGTCGAACTGGAGACCGGTGCGCGCGTCGCCGACGCCATCGAGGCCGCGGGCGGTCTCGCCGAAGGCGCCGACCCCGGGTACCTCAACCTCGCCCGGGTCGTGGCCGACGGCGACCTCGTGGCGGTGCCCGATGCTGCGGCGTCGGGCGCGCCTGTTCCCGGAGCCGGTGGTTCCAGCGGCGGTGGTTCGGGCGGGCTCGTGAACATCAACGTCGCCAGTGCGCAGGAACTCGACGCCCTCAACGGGATCGGGCCGGTCCTCGCCGAGCGGATCATCGAGTACCGGGAGTCCAACGGCAGCTTCCAGTCCGTGGACGAGCTGTCCGAGGTCTCCGGCATCGGGTCCGCCTTGCTGGAGCAGCTCCGCGAGCAGGTGACCCTGTGAACGGCTTGCGGCGCTTCGTCAACCGATGCCGGGACTGCTTCTTCCTGCACGTGGCTCCGTCATGAGCGCCGAGTTCATGCTGCGGCCCGCGCCTTCCGAGGTGGTGCGGCGGGACTGGCGGCTGCCGCTGGTGGCCGCCGGGGTGTGGGCGGCGGCGCTCGCGGGCCTGTACGGCGGGGTCGTCAGTGGGCTGGCCACGACGGCGATCTGCCTGTTGCTGGTCGTCTTGGGACTCAAGCGCAACCGGGGGATCGCGGCCGCCGTGGCGACGGTCGCGTTCGGTGCCCTGCTCGGCTCCGGGGTCACGACCGCGCACGTCGCCGCCCGCGACCATGCCGGGCTCGCCTCGCTGACCGCAGCAGAGGCGCACGGTGAGGCGGAGCTGGTGCTGCACACCGTACCGAAGCAGTCCACGCGCTGGCCGGACATGGTCACGGCGACCGCGCGGCTGCGCTCGTTCAAGACCGATGACGCCGTCGTCGAAGGGAACTGGCAGGTCCTGCTCGTCGCGAACGGCGGCGAGTGGGTGGAGCTCGATGCCGGTCAGCGGGTCATTGCGCCTGCGGTGCTTCGGGAAGCGGAGCCCGGGCGGCTCACGGCCGCGGTCGTCAGCGCCCGCGGGCCTCCCGAACCCGTAGGCGAGCTCGCGCTTCAGCACCGGTTCGCCGCCCATGTGCGCGAGCGGCTCGCGGAGGCCGTCGAGGCGGTGCCGCAGCCGGAGGCGGGGCTGATCCCGGCGCTCGCGGTGGGCGACACGTCGATGATGGACCCCGAGCTCGCGGCGGACTTCCGCACGACCGGGCTGGTGCACCTGGTGGTCGTCTCCGGGTACCACCTGAGCCTGCTGGTCGGGGCAGTGCTCGCGGTGGCCGTCGCGTGCCGGGCCGGGCCACGGGCCCGGGTGGTCGCGGGTGCGGTGGCCGCCGGGGTGATCGTGGTCGTCGCGGGGCCGCAGCCGAGCGTGCTGCGGGCGGCGGTGATGGCCGGGATGACGCTCCTGGCGCTCGCGGCCGGGCGGCCGCGGGCGGCGATGCCCGCCTTGGCCACCGCGGTGCTGCTGGTGGTCCTCGTCGACCCGGACATGGCCGCGCAGGCGGGGTTCGCGCTGTCTGTGGCGGCGTGCGTCGGGTTGCTGCTGTTGGCGTTCCGGTGGGCGAAGCCGCTGGAGCACCGGGGCTGGCCGCAGAGCGTGGCGCTGGCGGTGACGATTCCGCTGGCGACGCAGGTGGCGGTGACGCCGCTCCTGGTGGGCCTCGGCAGCGGCGTGAGCCTGGTGTCGGTGCCGGTGAACCTGCTGGCGGCGCTGGTGGCCGCGCCGGTGGTGGTCCTGTCGGTCGGCGCCGCAGCCGCCGCGGCGGTCTGGGTCCCGGCGGGGGAGTTCGTGTCGCAGCTGGCCGCGCTGCCCGCGCGCTGGCTGATCTGGCTGGCGCGCACCGGCGCCGAGATCCCCGGGGCGCTGCTGCCGGTTCCCGGCGGCGTCTGGTGGGGGATCGGTGCGGCCGTGGTGCTCGCGCTCGTGATCGGGCTGCTCCAGGTGAGGCGGCTGCGACGCGCAGTGCTGGCGCTGCTCCTCGCAGCGGGCCTGGGGACGGTCCCGGCGTGCCTCTTCTCCGGCGGCGCTCCGACCGGGTGGGTCGTGACGATGTGCGATGTGGGCCAAGGGGACGCGCTGGTGCTGCCCGCGGGCGATGCGGCGGTGGTCGTCGACGTCGGGCCCGACCCGGCGCTCATCGACGCGTGCCTGGATTCGCTTGGTGTGGAGCGGGTGGCGCTGCTCGTGTTGTCGCACTTCCACATCGACCACACCGCCGGGATCGGCGGCGTCATGGAGGGTCGTGAGGTCGCCGCGATCCTCGCGCCGCCACCGGGCGAGGCGCAGTACGGCTTCAAGCTCGTGGAAGAGCGGGCCGGGGCCGTGCCGCTGCTCGAAGCGGTGCCGGGAGAGGTGTTCGAGTTCGGCGAGACGCGATTGGAGGTGCTGGGGCCGCCGCCGGACTTGTTGAGCGGCACCCGGTCGGACCCGAACAACAACTCGGTCGCGCTGCGGGCCGAGGTCGCCGGGACGAGCGTCCTGCTCTCGGGGGACGTGGAACTGGAGGGCCAATGGGCGCTGCTGGACCGCGCGGCGGCGCTCGACGTCGACGTGCTGAAGGTACCGCACCACGGGTCCTCGTTCCAGGTGCGCGAGTTCCTGGAGGCCGCGGACCCGGCGGTGGTGCTGGTCGGCGTCGGGGCCGGCAACGAGTACGGCCACCCGGACCCGGGGCCGCTCGGCCTCCTGGAGGACGGCGGCGCGCTGGTGTTCCGGACGGACGAGGACGGACGGATCACCCTGTCGCAGAACGGAGGACGAATCGAGGTGAGAACCGAGGACTGATGTGAGCGAACGACTACCAGACGACGCCGTTCGGGTGATTGGGAGACGGATGCGCCGGGGCGAGTCGGTACACATCGTCAGGAGGCGGGCACTGTAAGGAAAGCGCCGGACCGGTCGCGGCCCTGAGCGACCCGCGCGGCATGGGAGGATGGTGCCGTGGCTGCACCTGAACCCATCCGCCTGATCCTGGGCGACGACGAATTCCTCGCCGAGCGGGCCGCCGCCGAGTACGTCAAGGCGGTGCGCGCCGAGATGCCCGGGGACGACCCCGCGCCGGCCGTCAACCGCATCGCCGGCGTCGACCTGAACGCGGGGGCGCTGAACGAGCTGACCAGCCCGACCCTGTTCGGCGGCGCGGTCGTCGGCGTCATCGAGTCGGGCCAGGACGTCGACAAGGACACCATCGCGGCAGTCCTCGCGTACGCGAAGCAGCCCGCGCCGGACATCTACCTCGCCGTGTGCCACAACGGCGGCAACAAGGGCAAGGCGCTGTCGGAGGGCCTCAAGAAGCTCGGGCTCGACCCCGTGCGGGTCTCGAAGATCAAGCGGCAGCCCGACCGGGTCGCGTTCGTGCGCGGGGAACTGCGCGACGCCGGGGCGTCGCCGCGGTCGGCCTCGGCCGAGATCGCCGACACGATCATCCAAGCGGTCGGCTCGGACCTGCGCGAGCTCGCCTCGGCGTGCAAGCAGCTAGTGGCCGACACGGACGGGAAGATCACCCAGGAGAGCGTCGCGCAGTACTACTCTGGGCGCGCGGAGGTCTCCGGGTTCGCCGTCGCCGACGCGACGATCGCCGGCGACGCGGCCGAGGCGCTCGGCGCGCTGCGCTGGGCGATGCAGGTCGGCGTCGACGCGGTGCCGATCGCCGACGCGCTGGCGATGGCGGTGCGGAACCTGTCGCGCGTCGCCTCGGAGCGGGGCGGGGCGGCGCAGCTGGCCGGGCAGCTCGGCATGGCGCCGTGGCAGATCGAGAAGGCCCGCAAGCAGGCCCGCAACTGGACCGCCGACGCGCTCGCGGAGGCGATGCAGGTGTGCGCGCGGCTCAACGGCGAGGTGAAGGGCGGCTCCGATGACCGGGGCTGGGCCCTGGAGCACGCGATCCTCCAGATCACGCGGTTGAGCGCGGCGGGGAGGAGCCGTGTCTGAGTACCGGCACGGGCGGGTGAGCCGCCCCCGCAGGTCCTGGTACGCGCGGGCGCTCGGGCTCAAGCACCTCTACCTGTCGAACCTGATGTGCGTGCTGCTGTTCGAGGGGTCGGTCGCGCTGGCGGTGCTGATGGCGCTGACGGAGCTGGTGTCGTGGTGGGTCGTGCTGATCCTGCCGCTCGCGGTGGCGGCCATGGTGAAGCTGAACGACGTCGTCGCGGGCGCGCTGAACCGGCACGGTTGACGGGCACGGCGAGAGCCGGGCGCGGCCGGATCGAGCCGCCCCCGAATCGATAGTGCCCGAGGGGTGTGACAGGGCGCGGTGGCTGTGGGGCCGTGCCGGGCTTGGGGGATCGGGGTATGCCGAAGGCCCGGGGCCGTTGGCCCCGGGCCTTCTGAAGCTTTGTGGTCTTCGCCTGGCTCGCGGTTAGGCGGCGGCGGAGAGCTTGTTGAAGGAGGCGGCGAGCTTCGACTTGCGCTGCGCGGCCTGGTTCTTGTGGATGACGCCCTTGGTCGCGGCCTTGTCGAGCTCGCGGCTGGCGGCGCGCAGGTGGGTCTCTGCGGCGGCGACGTCACCGGTGGCGGAGGCCTCGCGGAACTTCCGGACGGAAGTCTTCAGCGACGACTTCACCGACTTGTTGCGGATGCGGCGCTTCTCGTTCGTGAGAATGCGCTTTTCCTTGGACTTGATGTTCGCCACGCGTGAACCCTCAGTTTCGTGATTGCTTGGTTCCTTCATTGATCGCATCAGAGGCAGAGGGCACTCCGAGCGCCTGTCAACGTTACCAGGACCCGAGCAGTACGCACGCCCTGGGAGCATGACCGCGAGCCAGGTTACACCAGGTGGCGGCCCCCGCTCGCGTCCCGGTCCCCGGCTGTCGCCCACGTTACGCCGGTTTCCCTACACGGAGGCGCCGCGGGCCCGGAGCGCGGGCAGGATCACTTCGTCGACGATGCTCGTGACCGCCTCGTCGGAGATCGTGCCGAACAGGAGGAACTCGTTGCGCGCCAAGTCGGTCGGGAGCCTGAGCAGGCGCGGCGTGAGCTGCTCCTCAGTGAGTTCGCCGCGCTCGATCGAGCGCCGGTAGATGACCTGGTAGACCATGTTCACCAGCTCGTTCGCGAGCCCGCCGAGCAGGACCTCGCGCGCCTCCGGGTCCTTGCTGACCTCGGTGAGCATGCCGAGCATCGCGGTCTGGCCGATCACGGACATGCGTTCGCGCGCGACTGTGAGCAACGCGACCATGTCGCCGCGCAGGGACCCGGTGTCCGGTACCGACTCGGCCTGCGGGATGCGGTTCGCGATGCACGCGATGAGCATCTCCACCTTCGTCGACCAGCGCCGATACAGCACGGGCTTGCTCGTGCCGGCCCGCTTCGCGACGCCCTCCATGGTGAGCCCCAGGTAGCCCAACTCGCTGAACTCCGCCCACACGGCTTCGAGGATCGCCAGCTCAAGCGCCTCGCCGCGACGTCTGGACGCACCTTTGCGCTGCAACGCGACCCCCCTAGATACCGATGGTTTCTTATGTTGGCTTGGGACTGTCAAGATACGGCCCGTATCTTACGGATGATTGGAAACCATCATGGAAACCACCCCCGAGCGCACCCCGATCGGGCGGGTGATCGGGTTGAGCGCCGGTCTCGCCCTCATCGTCGGCGCCATCACCCTCGCCTTCGCCTGGCCCTCGGCCGGCATGGGCCCCAACGAGGTCCCGATCGCCGTCATCGGCCCCGACGAGGCCGCCGCGCAGGTCCAGGAGCAGCTCGACGCGGCCGAGCCGGACGGCTTCGACGTCACGGCCGCGGCCGACGCCGACGAGGCCGAGGCGCTCATCGAGGACCGCGAGGTCTACGCCGCCCTCCAGATCGCCTCCGACGGGATCACCGTCTACACCGCCTCGGCCGCCTCGCCGACGGTCGCGCGCCTCGTCACCGGCATCGCCGACCAGATCGCGGCCCAGATGGGCCAGGCCGGCGGCCAGACCGTCCAGGTCACCGTCGAGGACCTCGTCGCGCTCCCGGCCGACGACCCGAACGGGGCCGGGCTCGCCGCCTCGGGCCTGCCGCTCGCGGCCGGCGGCATCATCATCGCCGTGCTCATCGGTTCGGCCGTGCGCGGCTCGGGCCGCCAGGTCGCCGCCGGGGTCCTCGCGCCGATCGCGGTCGGCGCCGGCGTCGCGGCGATCCTGCTGTACGTCCTCGAATCGATCGACGGCGACTACCTGTCCGTGGCCGCGGCGATCACCCTCGCGGCGGCCGCGACCTCGTGGTTCATCCTCGGCCTGCGCAAGCTCATCGGCTCGGCCGGCATCGCGGTCGGCGCCGTGGTCGTGATGCTCCTGGGCAACCCGATCTCGGGCCTGACCAGCGCCCCCGAGCTGCTGCCGGCGCCGTGGGGCGAGGTCGGCCAGTACCTGACGCCGGGCGCGGGCGCGACCCTGCTGCGCTCGACGGCCTACTTCGACGGGAGCGGCGGCCAGGCCGCGGTCTGGGTCCTCGCCGCCTGGTTCGCGGCCGGAGTGCTGCTCTTCACGATCGGCGCGGTGCGGGCCCGGGTCAAGGCCGTCGAGGTCCCGGACCAGGAAACCGCCCCCGTGGCCGCCTAGCGGCCGCCTCCGGGGAACGCCACGGCCCCGGCCCGCATCGCTGCGGGCCGGGGCCGT
>NZ_QFRW01000085.1:10587-22055 GCF_003265355.1 Glycomyces dulcitolivorans
CGGGCCTTTCCCTCCGGGTGGGCGGGGACACCCGGGCCCGTAAGGCAGAATTGTCAAGCCCGCCCTGAAACCGAGCCGCGACCACGATCGGCCGGTCGGCGGGGTCGGCGAAGCTTGCGAGCCGTTTTCCGCACATCCGAGAGGGAAGGTCAACGTGACCAACGCGCCAGGTTCGACCGCGCCGGAGTCGATCCGGAACTTCTGCATCATCGCGCATATCGACCACGGTAAATCCACCCTGGCCGACCGCATGCTGCAGATCACCGAGGTCGTCGACGCCCGCCAGATGCGCGCGCAGTACCTCGACCGCATGGACATCGAGCGCGAGCGCGGCATCACGGTGAAGTCCCAGGCCGTGCGCATGCCCTGGACGGCCCGCTCCGGCGCGGCCGAGGGCCAGGGCTTCGTCCTCAACATGATCGACACCCCCGGGCACGTCGACTTCACGTACGAGGTCTCCCGCTCGCTCGCCGCCTGCGAGGGCGCGATCCTCCTGGTCGACGCCGCGCAGGGCATCGAGGCGCAGACCCTCGCGAACCTGTACCTCGCGATGAACAACGACCTCACGATCATCCCGGTGCTCAACAAGATCGACCTCCCCTCGGCCGACCCCGACCGGTACGCCGAGGAGCTCGCGAACCTCATCGGGTGCGAGCCCGAGGACGTCTTCCGCGTCTCCGGCAAGACCGGTATCGGCGTGGCCGAGCTCCTCGACGCGGTCGTCGCGCAGATCCCGCCGCCGACCGGCGACGCCGACGCGCCCGCCCGCGCGATGATCTTCGACTCGGTCTACGACGTCTACCGCGGCGTCGTCACCTACATCCGCGTCATCGACGGCAAGCTCAACGCCCGCGACCGCATCCGCATGATGTCGACCCGCGCCGACCACGAGCTCCTGGAGATCGGCGTCATCAGCCCCGAGCCGGTGGTCTCCAAGGCCCTCAGCGTCGGCGAGGTTGGCTACCTGATCACCGGCGTGAAGGACGTCCGCCAGTCGAAGGTCGGCGACACCGTCACGCTCAACAAGAACCCCGCGACCGAGGCGCTGCCCGGGTACACCGAGGCCAAGCCGATGGTCTACTCCGGGCTCTACCCGATCGACGGCTCCGACTACGGGAACCTGCGCGAGGCCCTCGACAAGCTCCAGCTCAACGACGCCGCGCTCCAGTACGAGCCCGAGACGTCGGCCGCGCTCGGCTTCGGCTTCCGCGTGGGCTTCCTGGGCCTGCTGCACCTGGAGATCATCCAGGAGCGCCTGGAGCGCGAGTTCAACCTCGACCTGATCTCGACCGCGCCGAACGTGGTCTACCAGGTCGTCAAGGAGGACGGCGAGGAAGTCGAGGTCACCAACCCGTCGGAGTTCCCCGAAGGGAAGATCTACTCGATCACCGAGCCGATCGCCAAGGCCACCATCCTGACCCCGAAGGAGTACATCGGGACGGTCATGGAGCTGTGCCAGACCAAGCGCGGCGTCCAGACCGGCATGGACTACCTCTCGACCGACCGGGTCGAGATCCGGTACACGCTGCCGCTCGCGGAGATCGTCTTCGACTTCTTCGACCAGCTCAAGTCCCGCACCAAGGGCTACGCCTCGCTCGACTACGACATCGACGGCGAGCAGGAGTCCGACCTGGTGAAGGTCGACATCCTGCTCCAGGGCGAGCGCGTCGACGCGTTCGCGGCGATCGTCCACAAGGACCAGGCCTACGCCTACGGCGTCCGCCTCTCCGAGCGGCTGAAGAAGCTCATCCCGCGCCAGCAGTTCGAGGTGCCGATCCAGGCGGCGATCGGCTCGCGGATCATCGCCCGCGAGACCATCCGCGCGCTGCGCAAGGACGTCCTCGCCAAGTGCTACGGCGGCGACATCTCCCGCAAGCGCAAGCTCCTCGAGAAGCAGAAGGAGGGCAAGAAGCGCATGAAGAACATCGGCCGCGTCGAAGTCCCCCAGGAGGCGTTCATCGCCGCGCTGCGGACCGACGAGGACTAGCCCGACCACCGGACATGCTGAAGGGGCGGAACCGAAACGGTTCCGCCCCTTCAGGTTTCACGTCGCCTTACTGCTGCGGGTACCCGGGCGGGGGCGCCTGCTGCTGGCCGGGCGCCGGAGGCTGCTGCTGCGGGTACCCCGGGGCCGGGGGCTGCTGCGGGTAGCCCTGCTGCTGGGGGTACCCCTGCGGCGGCTGCTGGTACCCGCCTTGCGGGGGCGCGGCCGGCGGCTTGGGCTGGTTGCCCGGCCGCGACCGCAGGTAGTGCTCGACCTCGGGCTGGGCGAGCAGGTAGAAGCCGACGCCGACCGCGCCGAGGCGGGCCAGGCCGACGATCGCGCCGACGGCCGCGTACCAGCCCCAGCCGCCCCAGATCCCGCCGAGCGAGAACAGGCCGAGGAGGCCGAAGCCGATCCACAGCGCGAGGCGTGGGTCCTGGGCGCCGAAGACGCCCAGCTTGTCCTTGTTGACGAACCACGCGATGACGATCGACAGGCCGTGGAAGACCAGGCCCACGATCCCCGTGGCGATGGCGAAGCCGCCGAAGAACGGGATGGTCGCGATCGCGAGGACCGTCAGCAGCAGCATCAGCACCGACAGGCCGAAGTAGGCCCACAGGATCTGCGTCAGCTGGTTGACCTTCTTGGGTCGCGCCGGGTTCTCCTTGAGACCCCATTCGGTGAAGAAGTCGCCGTTCCCGCCGGGCTGCGGGGCCGGTCCCCCGGGACCGGGTGCGGCGCCGTACTGATTCGGGTCGTGCGATTGCGGCGGATACGTCATTTCGCTGCTCCGGGCAAAGAGAGGGTGTGCATTCACTGCTCACTGTAGCCTCCCGAGGCAAGCCCCGGGGACCGGCGTTTCTCCGCGAAAGCCCGCCGGATACGGCAATTCGGTGCAATCGGCGACGGTGCTGAATTGCGCGTGAATGGAGCGGGAAAGGACGGTATCGAACGACACCGTCCTTCCCCGTGCGGCGGAACTAGTTCAGGTGGTCGTCGGTGTTCTCGTCGGAGTCCGCGAACGGGCTCGTGTTCGTCGACATCGTCGAGGCGTCCACCGGGCGGTCGTACGTCTGGTGGAGCGAGCGGTCCCGGTCGGCGATCGTGTAGGACCGGCGCGTGTACACCGGCGCGTCCTGCACCGTCACCTGCGGGACGACCTGGAAGTTCACGTCCATCTGGTCGGGCTTGATCACCGTCTCCACGTACCCGCGCTGCGCGTTGCGGAACTTGATGTGCGGGTTGACGACCAGCGCCGCGTTGTCCTCCGGCACTGAGTCGACCCCGTTGCCGCCCGAGGTGATCGACGTGGCCACCAGCTCCACGCCCACCGAGTCGCCCTGCGCGTCGGGGAAGTCCGGGAGGATCTCCCCGGCCCAGTGCGTGTGCACGTCCCCGGTGAGCACCACCGGGTTCCGCACCTCCGCCTCGACCCAGCCGTCGATGATCCGCTGCCGCGAGGCCGCGTACCCGTCCCAGCCGTCCATGCTCGTGCGCAGCACGTCGGCGGCGGCGCTATTGTCGCGCTGGGTGAAGAACACCTGCTGCCCGATGACGTCCCAGCGGGCCGTCGACTCGTGGAAGCCGTCGATGAGCCACTCCTCCTGCGCCTCACCGGTGATCGTGCGCGACTCGTCCCACGCGTCGGCGCAGTTCGACTGCGTCCCGTCGCCGCACGCCTGGTCGTCGCGGTACTGCCGGGTGTCGAGCATGTGGAAGTTCGCCAGGCGCCCCCACCGGACCCGTCGGTACAGCTGCATGTCGATGCCCTCGGGCACCGAGGACCGCCGCAGCGGCATGTTCTCCCAGTACGCCTGGAACGCCGCGGCCCGCCGCACCAGGAAGTCCGCCGTGTTCGGGGTGTCCGAACCGGACTCGGGCACCTCGTCGGCCCAGTTGTTCTCGGTCTCGTGGTCGTCCCAGATGACCAGCCACGGCGCGACCAGGTGCGCGGCCTGGAGGTCCGCGTCGGCCTTGTACTGGGCGTGGCGCTGGCGGTAGGTCGCGAGCGTGACCGTCTCGGGCCCTTCGTGGTCGCGCACGTTCCCGTCGGGGGAGTTGTACACGCCGGCCTTGTACTCGTACTGGTAGTCGCCCAGGTGGAGGATCAGGTCGGGCCGCGACTCGGCCATGTGCCGGTAGGCGGTGAAGTAGCCGTGCTCGAACTGCGAGCAGGACGCGAACGACATGCGCAGCTCGCTGGGCATCGACCGGCGCGACGGGGCCGTGAGGGTCCGCCCGGTCGGGGAGGTCCACCGCCCGGTCTTGAAGCGGTAGTAGTACTCGCGGCCCGATTCGAGGCCGTCGACCTCGATGTGGACGCTGTAGCCGACCTCGGCGGCGGTCTGGGCCCGGCCGGAGGCGACGCGGCGGCGGAAGCGCTCGTCCTTGGCGACCTCCCACTTGACGTCGAAGACGCCGTTCGGCATGCCGCCGAAGCCGTCCTCCGCGAGGGGATTCACGGCCAGGCGGGTCCACAGGACCACGCCGTCGGGCTCGGGGTCGCCCGAGGCGACGCCGAGCGTGAACGGGTCGGATTCGAGGACGGGGTGGATTCGGGTCTCGGCCCAGGCGGCCGCGGGGACCGCGGTCGCCGCCGCGGCACCGGAGGACGCGAGCAGGATTCGGCGCGACATGCGCATGGTGTGGCCTCGCTTCGGGGGGAGTTGAGCGGGTTTGTGACCCACACAGCCCAGCAAGCGCGCGTGGATCGCCCGGAACGCCCGCACGTCGCGCCGATGAACCGGGGCCGAACTCTCCGGCCCCGCGACCTCTCAGACGGTGGCGAAGGTGATGATCACCGCGGCGTGGCTGTCGTTCGCGACCTCGACCGCGTCCTCGCCGTGGGACTCCGCGTCCGGCTCGACCCAGGCGTTCTCGCCTGCGGCCCAGACCATCCCGCCGTACGCGACGCTCGCGATCGCGAAGTCGTACGACCGCGCGACGGCCCACGCCGCCCGGTTCCAGCCCTCCGTCGAGTCGTCGGGGTCGATCACGACCCTATCGTCGTCCACTTCGGACACTTCGGCGCCCCACTGGTACTCGTACGCCTCCGCGAGCGCCGCCGGATCGGCCGTGACCTCCGGGGCGTTCCCCTTCACGCACCCGACGCCGCCGTCCACGCCCCCCGCGAAGACCGCGGCGATCACGGTCGCGTCGGTCTCCCACTGCTCGTACAGGTCCGGGTAGGCGCTCACCTGGACCGCCTGCGCGGCCTCGGCGAGCGTCATGTCCTCCCAGCCGTCGGTGCGGTCGAGCTTCTCGTAGAACTTGAACGAGGCGTAGACGGGGTCCAGGAGCTCCTCCTCGGTGCCCCAGCCCATGCTCGGGCGCTGCTGGAACAGCCCCAGCGAGTCGTCGTGCCCGTAGTCGACGTTCTTCAGCTCGGACTCCTGCATGGCCGTGGTGATCGCCACGGCCACCGCCCGCTCGCCGAAGCCGTCGCGCAGCCCGACCGCGGCGATGGTCGCGGCGTTCGACGCCTGCTCGGCCGTCAGGTGCGTCTCGCCGATCCCTGTCGCGAAGTAGCAGCCGGTCTGGGTGGGACGCAGGGCCTCCCGCGCGTCGTCGGTGCAGCCCGCGAGCGCGAGGACCGCGAGCAGCGAGGTCAGGGCCGGGAGTGCGCGCACAGGTGACTCCGATCAGGTCGGTCGGCGGCTGGTAAGCCTACCCAAGAAGCGGGCCGCTTCTCAATGAACGAACGGACCCCTTCGCGCCCCTCTTCGGAGAAGAAGTACTCCGCCGTAAGGGCCGCCGCTTCACGCAGCTGCCGCCGCAGATCCGGTGTGGCCGTGAGCGTCTTCACACCCGCCAGTGCGGCCGGGCCGCCGAGCTTGAGCCGCGCGGCGAGCTCGCCGACGGACTCGTCCAGGTGCTCCGGGGCGACCGCGAACGAGAACAGGCCCCACGCCTCGGCGTCGTCGCCCGTGAAGCTGTCGCCGTGGTCGGACACGAGCGCTCCGCCCGCCAGGAACAGCTCCCGGGTCCGGGCCGGACCGATGCGCCGCAGCACCACCGGCGCGATGACCGCCGGGACGACCCCGAGCCGCACCTCGCTGAACGCCATCTCGGCCTCGTCGTACCCGACCGCGAAGTCCGCGGCCGCGATGATGCCGAGGCCGCCGCCGCGCGCGGGCCCGCGCACGACCGCCACCACCGGTTTCGGGGCTTCGGCGATGTCGGCCAGCGCGTCGGCCAGATGCGCCGCGGGGAGCGCGGCCGCGCTGTGCGCCGCCGCCGACTCCTTCAGGTCCGCGCCGGCGCAGAACACCGGCCCGGCGTGGTCGATGACGATGACCCGCACGCCGCGGTCGGCGACCGCGCGGGCGAGGGCCCGCCGCAGCTCGCCGATGAGGTGCGTCGACAGGGCGTTGCGCCTGGCGGGGTCGTTGAGCGTAATGGTCGCCACTGCCTCGTGGGCGCGGTAGCCGATGGGTGCGTCGTTGCTGTCCACGCAAGTACCGTAGACAGGGTGTCCACCAGTCCCGCAACCGACATCGCCGCGGCCGCCGCCGACCCCGCAACCGGGGAGGCCGGATTCGGGTTCTACGTCCACGTCCCGTTCTGCGTCTCGCGCTGCGGCTACTGCGACTTCAACACCTACACCGCCTCCGAGCTCGGCGCGGGCGTCTCCCGCGACACCTACGCCGCGATCGTCCGCAGCGAGATCCGCGCCGCCGCCGCCCAGTTCACGCAGCGAAGCGGAGTGAACCAAGGGCACAGCGACACGCCTCCGAAGGTCGACACCGTCTTCTTCGGCGGCGGCACCCCCACGCTCCTCTCGGCCGCCGACCTCGCCTCGATCCTCGCCGAGATCGACTCCGAGTTCGGCCTTGCCGCCGGCTACGAGGCCACCACCGAGGCCAACCCCGAATCCGTCGACGCCGACTACCTCGCGCAGCTCCACGACGGCGGCTTCACCCGCGTCTCGATCGGCATGCAGTCCACCGCCTCACACGTCCTCAAGGTCCTCGACCGCGAGCACTCCCCGCAGAAGGCCCTGAACGCCGTCGCCTACGCCCACAAAGCCGGGTTCGAGCACGTCAGCCTCGACCTCATCTACGGCACCCCGGGGGAGAAGGCCGCCGACTTCGCCGACAGCCTCGCCGCCGCCGTCGACACCGGCGTCGACCACGTCTCCGCCTACGCCCTCATCGTCGAGGACGGCACCGCGCTGGCCCGCCGCATCCGCTCCGGCCAGGTGCCCCAGCCCTCCGACGACGTCGCCGCCGACCGCTACCTCGCCGCGGAAGCCGCCCTCTCCGCGGCCGGGTTCTCCTGGTACGAGGTCTCCAACTGGGCCAAGAACGATACCGCCAGGTGCCGACACAACCTCCTGTACTGGGACGGCGGCCACTGGTGGGGCGCCGGCCCCGGCGCCCACTCCCACCTGCCCGGCGTCCGCTGGTGGAACCACAAGCACCCCTCCACCTACGGCACCGCCCTCGCCCAGGACCTCCCCGTCGCCGGCCACGAGCTCCTCACCCCCGAAGACCGCTATCTCGAACGGGTGCTCCTGCTCACCCGCCTCGCCAGCGGCCTCCCGCTCGCCGAACTGCGCCCCGAAGGCCGGGCCGCCGCCGAACGCGTTGCCGCCGAAGGACTCGCCGAACTCCACGACGACCGCCTCGTCCTCACACTCCGCGGTCGACTCCTCGCCGACGCCGTGGTGAGAGACCTCACCGCCTGACGACGCGCAAGCGACCGCCCCGTAGATTTGACCCGTCGCCGCGAGCCGGTCCCCAGTCGGCCCCGCCGGCGCGGGCCGCGCCGACCCCCGGCATCCCAGGCCCCGACCCCTGCATCCTCGACACCGGAGCCCGACCACCCATGCGCACACCTTCCCCCGCCGCCTCCCGCCGCGGCGTCCTCGCCGCCTCCTTCGCCGGCCTCGCCCTCGCCGCGTGCTCCAAGGAAGAGCCCCAGGCAGAGGACGACGGCGGCGCCGGCGCCGCCGAGGAGACCCCGTCGGAGTCCCCCTCGCCCGAACCGCCCCGCGAGATCACCA
Source organism: Glycomyces dulcitolivorans (assembly GCF_003265355.1). Classification (GTDB taxonomy): domain Bacteria; phylum Actinomycetota; class Actinomycetes; order Mycobacteriales; family Micromonosporaceae; genus Glycomyces; species Glycomyces dulcitolivorans. The sequence continues at coordinate 18,579 of NZ_QFRW01000085.1, forward strand.
TCACGCACGTCGGCGACACCATGCCCGGGTCCTACCCGAACCAGATGGCCTCCGACGACGGCGCCAGCTTCTTCGACGGCGTCAAGGACGCCCTCGCCGGCGACGTGGTCATCGCCAATATGGAAGGCGCCCTGTCGACCCTCGACTTCGACAAGTGCGGCGGCGGCGAGTGCACCTACTTCCGCCTCCCCGCCGAATACGCCGAAGTCTTCGCCGGCGCCGGCTTCCACGTCCTCAACCAGGCCAACAACCACGGCTGGGACGCCGGACCCGACGGCGCCACCGAGACCCAGGAGGCCGTCCGCGCCGCCGGCATGGAGATCTGCGGCATCAAGGACGAGGTCGCCCTCGTCGAGACCGCGAGCGGCCTCACCGTCGGCCTCGTCGGCTTCGCGCCCTACACCTTCTACACCGACAACCGCGACCTCGACGCCGTCGCCGCCCTCGTCGCCTCCGCGAAGGAGCAGGCCGACATCGTCGTCGCCACCGCCCACCTCGGCGCCGAGGGCACCGACCACCGCCACGTCCCCGAAGGCGTCGAGAACTACCTCGGCGAGGACCGCGGCGACACCCGCGCCTTCGCCCACACCTGCATCGACAGCGGCGCCGACCTCGTCTTCGGCCACGGCCCCCACGTCCTGCGCGGCATGGAGGTCTACAACGGCAAGCTCATCGCCTACTCCCTCGGGAACTTCGGCGGCGGCCAGAACCTCTTCAGCATGGACGGCCCCCTCGGCCGCTCCGCCATCCTCTCGGTCACCATCCGCGAGGACGGCACCATCGTCGCCGCCAAGGCCCAGGCCAGCATCATGGACGGCGACGGCTACCCGACCCTCGACGAGGACAACGGCGCGTTCGACGACCTCAACGAACTCGCCGACGACTTCGGCGACAACGGGGTGACCGTCGCCGACGACGGCGCGCTCATCATCCCGGGCGTCTGACCCCACACGTACACTGGCACTCCTGGACAGGGAGTGCCAAACTTGAGTCCGGCAGACTGAGCTTCGGCCCGGTCCGCCGGACCACCGGGCGGCATCGAGACCGAGAGGACGTGGCGGCGATGGACGATCGCAAGCTCGAAGTGCTTCGCGCCATCGTCGAGGACTACGTCTCGACCCAGGAGCCCGTCGGCTCCAAGGCCGTCGCCCAGCGGCACGCCCTCGGCGTCTCCGCCGCCACCGTCCGCAACGACATGGCCTACCTCGAAGAGGCCGGCTACATCCAGCAGCCCCACACCTCCGCCGGGCGCATCCCCACCGCCAAGGGCTACCGCCTCTTCGTCGACCGCCTCGGCAAGATCAAACCCCTCTCGGCCGCCGAGCGCCGCGCCGTGCACCGCTTCCTCTCCGAGGCCATCGACCTCGACGACGTCGTCACCCGCACCGTGCGCCTCCTCGCCCAGCTCACCCACCAGGTCGCGGTCGTCCAGTACCCGAGCCTCAACCGCTCCTCCGTGCGCCACCTCGAACTCGTCTCGCTCACCCCCACCCGGCTCATGCTCGTCATGATCACCGACACCGGACGCGTCGAGCAGCGCTACGTCGAGACGCCCGCCGAACTCACCGAGGAGGACGTCCTCGACCTGCGGCGCCTCGTCAACGAGCAGCTCCAGGGCAAGGCCCTCGCCGACGCCCCCCGCATCATCGGCGGCCTCGCCGGACTCGCCCGCCCCGAACTGCGCGCCACCGCCTCCGCGCTGGCGCGCGTGCTCCTGGAGTCCGTCGTCGCCCGCACCGAGGAGCGCGTCGCCGTCGCCGGCGCCGCCAACCTCACCCGCAACGGGAACTTCTTCGCCGGGTCGCTCCGGCCCATCCTCGAAGCCCTCGAAGAGGAGGTCGTGCTCATGCAGCTGCTGGGCCGCGCCGACTCGAACGCGCTCCTGACGGTGCGCATCGGCGACGAGAACGAGGTCGCCGACTTCCGCGAGGCCACCGTCGTCACCGCCGGGTACGGGCCCGGCTCCGTCGTCGGGCACATGGGCGTGCTCGGGCCGACCCGCATGGACTACCCGGGCACGATCGCGGCAGTCCGCGCCGTCGCCCGGTACGTATCCGAGATTTTGGAACAGAACCGCTGACAGGACAGAGCGCACGTGGCTAAGGACTACTACGGCATTCTCGGCGTCGAACGAAACGCCACCGAGGACGAACTGAAGAAGGCGTACCGGAAGCTGGCGCGCAAGTACCACCCCGACGTCAGCGACGAACCCGACGCGCAGGAGCGCCTCCAGGAGATCAACGCCGCCTTCGAGGTCCTCATGGACCCCCAGAAGCGGGCCGTCGTCGACGCGGGCGGCGACCCGTACGCGCGCGGCGCCTCCGGCGGCGCGGGCGCGCCGTTCATGGGCTTCGAGGACATCATGGACGCCTTCTTCGGCGGCTCCATGGGCGGTTTCGGCCGCCGCGGCCCGCGCTCGCGCACCCGGCCCGGCAACGACGCCCTCCTGCGCCTGGACCTCGACCTCGAAGAGGTCGCGTTCGGCACCGAGTCGACCCTGACCGTGGACACCGCGATCCTCTGCGACGCCTGCAACGGCTCCTGCACTGAGGGCTCCACCGAGCCCACGACGTGCTCCACCTGCGGCGGCTCCGGCGAGGTCCAGGTCGTGCAGCGCACGATCCTCGGCCAGGTCCGCACCGCGCGCCCCTGCTCGGCGTGCTCGGGCTACGGCACGATCATCACCGACCCGTGCCGCAAGTGCGGCGGCGAGGGCCGCGTGCGCTCGCGCCGGCGCATCACCGTGAAGGTCCCCGCGGGCGTCGAGGACGGCATGCGCATCCGCCTCTCCGGCGAAGGCGAGGTCGGCCCCGGCGGCGGCCCCGCCGGCGACCTGTACGTCGAGGTCCACGAGAAGCCCCACGAGGTCTTCACCCGCGACGGCTCCGACCTGCGCTGCCGCGTCCGCGTCCCCATGACTCAGGCCGCCCTCGGCACCAAGCTCAACATCCACACCCTCGACGACCAGGTCGAGGTCGAACTCGCTCCCGGCACGCAGCCGGGCACCATCAAGAAGGTCCGCGGCCACGGCGTCCCCAAGCTCCGCGGCGGCGGCGCCCGCGGCGACCTCTACGTCGAACTCGACGTCCGCACCCCGAGCAAGCTCGACGCCGAGCAGGAGGAGCTCCTGCGCAAGCTCGCGACCCTGCGCGACGAGGAGATCAAAGAGGTCAAAGGCGGCTCGGGTTTTTTTAGCCGTATGAGGGACGCATTCAACGGACACGCGTAGCGGGGTAGTTGAACAGGTAGCGCAGCACGGACACGCGTAGCGGAGAAGTTGAACGAGTCGTGCAGCACGGACACGCGTAGCGCGGGCGGAGCCCCTCCGAAAGCGAGGCTCCACTACACTCCGGGGCCGTGATCAGCCTCGACCCCGGAACCCTCCTGTTCCTCCTCCTCGCCCTCGCCGCGGGCGCCGTCGTCCTCGTCGTCGTCCTGCGCCGCCGCGCCACCGCCCCGGGCGGCCCGCGCCTCGAC
>NZ_QFRW01000086.1:0-10698 GCF_003265355.1 Glycomyces dulcitolivorans
GGTGTCGCGGCGGCGCGGGCGCTGCGGCGGGAGCCGGACGGCGCGAGGTTCGTCGTCGACGGGTCGTCCGCGGCGGGGCCGCGGCGCTTGGCCGGGGCCAGGCGGAGGGTCTGAGGCGAGTCGGGCATGCCGTTCAGGTCGGCGTAGCCGGGGGCGGCGGGCTCGCGGAACTCGGTGGGGGGCGAGGTGTACGCGCCGTAGAGCCCTTGGGACGCAGGCGAAGGCGCGTGCGGCGGGTCGTCGGTGACGCGCGGGATGATCCCGGTCGAGGCCTCGGGGATGCTCGCGAGGAACTCGCGGAACTCGACCGCGGTCGGGCGCCCGTCGGGGTTGTTGATGAGCGCCGTGCGCAGCATCTCCAGCAGCAGCGGCGAGATGCCGGGGATCGCCGGGATCGGCAGGTCGAACAGGGCCGCGACCTCGTTGATGTCGAGGTTCCCGTCGGCGGGGAAGCGCGGCGGGTTGCCCGAGAGCATCGCGTAGAGGGTGGCCGCGAGCGAGTACACGTCGGCGCTGGGGCCGACGTGCTGCATCTGGAAGACCTCCAGCGGCGCGTACGCGGGGGTCGCCATCATCGAGAACCGTTCGCCCGGACGGGGGACGGGGATGAGGCTGGAGAGCCCGAAGTCGGCGAGCACGGCGTGGCCGTGGTGGTCGATGAGGAGATTCGCGGGCTTGATGTCGCGGTGGACGATCCCGGCCTCGTGGGCCGCGGCGAGCGCGTCGGCGATGCGGATGCCGATCTCGATCGTGCGGTGCGGGGGGATGGTCGTGTGGCGGTCGAGCAGGTCGGCGACGGACCCGCGGCAGCGCTCCATGACGACGTACGGGTTCGCCTGGTGGGTGAGGCCGGCGGAGAGCATCTTGACGACGCACGGGTGGTCGGAGAGGCGCCCGGCGGTCTGGACCTCGTGGCGGAAGCGCTCGCGGGAGGCGTCGTCGGTGAGGGGGCGGGCCTCGATCTTCACCGCGACCTCGGAGCCGTCGTCGAAGCGCGTGGCGCTGAACACCGTGGAGTAGGCGCCGCGGTCAATCTCGCTGAAGCCGGTGAGCCGCTCGATGCCGTGGAGGAGGGCTTCGGGGTCGGCCTCGGTCCGCGCCCGGGGCGGGGTGAACGTCGCGGTCGGCGAGCCGTTCGGGGTGAGGGGACCGGTCGGGGCACCGTAGGACGACATGGTGTCCACTGGAAGCAGCCTCCGTTCTCGGCGAGCGAGCTTGCCGAAATGGGTCTTGCATGGTTCAGGTCGTGCGCGGGTCAGCGCATGTGGGGGGCGCGCCGCGGCGCGGTCTGGGTCACTCGGGCCTGGGGGATCCGAGTCATGGGACCTATCGGATAACGGTACGGCAACGCGCCCACGATTCTGTATACCCCTAGACGAAGAGCCAGCGATAACTGGCCGAACGGATGATATGTCGCTTCCCGAGGGCGAAGTCCCGGTGGCGCATAGTGAACGCATCCCCCGTGTAGCGCGCGGGAGGACGGGCATTCCGGCGGCGTTCGCGGGAGTGCCCGTCCGCCCGCCGCGTCCTCCGCCCCTCATCAGGCCCCGGCGACCTGGACGTCGTCGAAGGCGTTCGAGGCTTCGAGGTAGCGCGCGGCCCAGGCGGTCGCTTCAGGGTCTTCGCCGAAGGACTTCAGCGCGATCCCGGCCCACTTCACGGCCTCCTCGGGGCGGCCGTCCTCGTCGAGCAGGCGCGCGTAGCGGGCCACGATGGCCCGGCGCGGGCGCCCCAGGGACGGCTCGTCGTAGTGGGCCGCAAGGGGTTCGAGCATCCGCAGCGCTTCGGCGCGGTCGCCCTTGGCGGCGCGCACGTCGGCCAGGAGCGCGGTGTTGGCCGCGCGGCCCGGCTCCAGGACGTCGTCGGTGACCAGCGCGAGCGCCTCCTCCGCCGCGGCTTCCGCGGTGGCGGGGTCGCCGGCTTCGAGGGCGCAGCGGCCTCTGAGGTTGTGCGCCAGGCTGATCAGGAGCGGGTGGCCGGTCTTCGCGCCGTACTCCTCGGCGCCGGCGGCGAGGTCGAGGGCGTGGTCGAGCGCGCCGATCGAGCGGGCCGCGAGGGCCCGGACGTACTTGGCGAAGCCGCGTCCCCAGTCGTCGTCGATCCGCTCGAAGTCGCGGAAGGACTTGCGCGCCAACGCGTCGGCGCCTTCGGGGTGGCCGAGGGCAATCTGGGCGGCGGCGCCGATGGCGCGCAGGAGCCCGACGGCGAACACGTCACCGGAGCGCTCGCCGATCGGCATGAACACATCGGACAGTCGCTTGGCCTCGGTGAAGCGCCCGGCCATGAGGAGCGCGAACGCGGAGACGCCGCGGACCCACGCCCGGCCGACCAGGTCCATCTGGCGCGCAAAGGCTTTCGCCGCTTCGCGGAGGACCTCGTCGGCGCCGTCGAAGTCGCCGCGGGCCACGAGGACCCAGGCGCGGTGCTGGAGGGCCCAGGCGAGGCGCTTGTCGTCGCCGACGCCGACCGCGACGTCGTAGGCGTCGAGGAAGCGGGCCTCGGCCTCGGACAGGTGCCCGGCGAGGAAGTCGAGGAGGCCGATGCGGCACTGGGCGTCGCAGCGCGGCCCGGCCAGGCCCTCGCGCCTCGACAGCGCCAGCGCGGCCGTCCAGGCCCCGCGGGCCTCGGCGAGCTCGCCCTTGTAGCGGTGGAGGCGGCCGCGGAGCAGCAGCAGCTGGGCCACGAGCTCGGAGGCGTCCTCGGGGAAGTCGTCGCCGAAGAGCCGCACGGACGGGTGGTCGTCGTCGGCGTGGTCGTCGTCGGGGATGAGCCCGATGTCGATGGCGAGGCCCTCGATCTCGGCTTCGGCCTCGACGGTCCGGCCGAGGCGGGTGAGGGCCCGGCCGCGCAGGAGGCGGTCGTCGAAGGAGAGCGTGGCGATGCGCTGGACGCCGTTGAGCAGGGCGACGGCGCGCTCGGGCTCGGAGGCGTCCATGGCGCGGTCGGCCTGCTTGCGGACGGCGTCGACGGCGAGCGGGAGGACGTTCCAGACCTCGTCGATCGCCTCGATCTCGACTTCGCGCGCGAGGGTGACGGCCTGCTCGGCGTGGAAGACGACCAGGTCGTCGGCGCTCTGGCCTTCGAGCTCGGTGTCGGCGGCCCAGCGGGCGATCTCGGCGTGCGCGTGCGCGGCGTCGGCTTTCCCGATGGGCGCGTAGGCGGCCTGGCGCAGCAGCGGGGTGACGAAGCGGTAGCCGCCGTAGGAGCGGCGGCGCAGCATGCGGCGGTCGAGGAGCTCCTGGAGCGCGATGTCGAACTCGCCGGGGACCTCCTTTTCCAGCAGCTGGGTGGCCTCGGGCGGGACCGCGTCGCCGAAGATGGAGGCGGCGCGCAGCAGCGAGCGCGCGGCGGGCGTCAGGGCGTCGATGCGGGCGCCGAGGACCTGCGCGAGGTCGCGCGAGAGGACGCGCCCCATGAGCGACCCGGCGGCGAGGCGCCACTGGTCGCCGGTGCCGGAGAGGAGGCCCTGCTCGGTGAGGAGCGTGACCAGTTCGGCGAGGTAGTACGGGTTCCCCTGCGCGAAACCGAGGAGGCGGTCCTCGTCGGGCTTGGGCAGGCGCCCGCCCCCGAGGAACTCGCGGAGCAGCCGCGCGGCGTCGGCGCCGGCGAGCGGAGGCAGCGGGTGGACTTCGGCCTCGGAGATCCGAGTCAAGACACCAGAAGACCGGGTGAGCTCGGGCCGCCCGTACAAGAGCACCAGGACAGGCCCATGAATCTTGGCAAGAGCAACACCAAGGGCATCAATGCCGTCAGCGGACGCCGTATGCAGGTCGTCGATGATGAGGACCAGCGGCCCGTGCGTCGACATGTGCGTGATGAGCTCGGCGACGGCCTCGGGGATCGTGTACGCGTCGGACTGCTGCCCGGTGAACCCCCCGACCCGGTCGGTCGCCCCGGGGCGGCCGTGGCCGAGGAGGCCCAGGAGCAGGGTGATGTTCAGGCGGCACTCGCCGTGGTCGGCGTGCCCGTCGACGATCCGCCGCAGCTTCGCCTCGGCGGTGGCCCGGTCGTCGTCGAACCGCAGGCCGGCGGCCTTGCGGACCAAGTCGGCGAGCGGTCCGAAGCGGCGGCCCTCGCCGTAAGGAGCAACCCGGACGGTCAGAACCCGGGCACCACGCTCAGTAGCGAGGGTCCGCACCTCACGGGCGAACCGAGTCTTCCCCATACCAGCCTCAGCGGTATGAATCAGCACCAAAGGCTCACTGCGGTCGATAACGGCTTCAAGCCGTCCCGTGACACGCCCGATCTCGGCGTCCCGCCCGATGAACGGCGCGGTGTCCCCGAGACTGGCCCGCGTCCCGGGCTCGTCCTCCAGGCCCAGGAGCTGGAACACGTCGACGGGCTCACGCTTGCCCTTGAGACGCACGGGAGTCAGCCTCCGCCAGGCGGCGGCGTGCTTGGTGGCGCGCATGGTCTCCTCGCCGGCCCAGATGGTGCCGACGGAGGCGATCGCGCAGATGCGCGCGGCGGTGTTCACGGTGTCGCCGATGACGGTGTACTCAAGATTCGCCTGCATACCGGCCACGACCAGCCCGGACCGCAGCCCGATCCGAAGCCCGATCGGCAATCCCCCGCCAGATTCAGCCTTCAAAAGCCTGCGAACACGCTTCTGCATGGCCTGAGCGGCGCGAACAGCCCGCTCTGCATCATCTTCATGCGAAAGGGGAGCGCCGAACACGGCCATGATGCCGTCCCCGGTCAACTTGTCGACATGCCCGCCGAACTCGTTCACGGCGGAAACACACTCGGCCAGGAGCCGGTCCGTGACCGACGAGACCCGCTCGGGGTCGAGGCTCTCCGACCACGTGGTGAAGTCGGAGAGGTCGCCGAAGAGCACCGTGACGTAGCGCCGCTCAGTCTGAGGAGCGGTCGCTTCCGGTGACAGGGGCGCGCCGCAGTTGTGGCAGTAGCGCGCGCCCGGCACGGTGGGCACGGAACAGAACGGGCAGGTCACAGCAGCACCAACGCCGAAACAGGGCTGTGTTGTTCCCCACTCCTTGTGGGAACGGGGACGATCTTGCGATTCACGGTGGCAAGGATACGTGGCCTACCTGACAGATACCTGTGTGCGGCGGCACAAATCCCCGAGCAGGGGACCAACCCCTCCCCCGTTATCGCCGACCCCCACCCGAACGGCTGATCCGGTTACGATCATGCCGTTGAGCTGCACCCCTCACCCCTCGCACATGAAAGACACCCCATATGGCCCCTCCCCCCGAGCCCGAGCCCGAGCGACGGCTCCTGAAGCTCCGACCCAACCGGCGCAACTACGCGATCCTGGTGATCGCCGGCGCGCCGTTCGCGGTGTTCTCGGCGTACACATTGCCGCTCGACATCGGCCTTTGGAACCACCTCGTCAACCTGGTCGTCTCCCCGGGGATCGCAAGCTTCTACGTCGGACTGCTCGGACTGCTCGGCGTCTTCTCGTACCGGTACCGCCTCGGCGACCAGGTGCTGGAGGTCCGCAGCTACGGGTGGGTCGTCCGCACCCACCCCGGGCGGGGCTACGACCGGATCGAGATCGTCAACGGCAAGCTCTACCAGACCAAGGACAACGGCAGCACCCGCAGGATTCGGATCTGGACCTGGCTGATCAACTCCGACGACTGGGCCGTATTCAAGGCCGTCGCACCGCCCAAACCACCCGAGCCCGAGCCCGAGCTGCTGACCGTCCGCTACAACCGCCGCCGGGTGGCGTGGCTGCTGGTGGCGAGCATTCCGATCACGCTAGTCGGCCTCTTCATGTGGTCACGCGCCAGTGCCTTCTCAACCTTCACAAGCCTCGAATTCTGGCTGTCCTACCTGGCCTTTATCGCCGGGTTCAATGGAGCAGCTCTGTCGATCAGGGCCCTCAGCCACAAGGTCTGCTTCAGCTACGACCCTCGACGCCGCGTGGTAACCGGCCGGAATCGGTGGAGCGGGCGCACCCGGTGGTATCCGACCAATCCATCAGAGCGGCTTGAGTACTCGGTCTCCACCGGGACCGTCTACAGGGTCGCCGCCGACGGCAAGCGGCGCCGGTTCATCCGGGCATCGCGCTGGCTCCGCGAAGACGACTGGGCCGCCTTCATCGACAACATGTTCGCCACCACCGAGATGCCCTTCCGCCCATCGGGATCCGAATCCGAGATCCAAGTGAGGGTCAATCTGCTGCGGGCCGGTTCTGTTGCCGCGATCGGGCTCGGGCTGGGATTCGTGTTCGTCGTGCTCGACCCGGGTCAACCTGGCTTCTGGTTCGAATTCCTGTACGGCATAGCGACCGCGACATGCGTTCTCTCAGGAATCGATGCGGCGAAGCCGCTGTGGTTCAGGAGGTTCCTGACATTCGATCCTGGCAAGGGTCGAGTCATCCTCCGCCCTGGGACGAAGCGCCTCACCGTGTTCCCTTCAAGCGGATTCGAGCGCATCGAGTACTCGATCTACGACGCCCGGGTCTACGAAGTGCGGGCGAACGGAGAGCGGAGGCAGTTGCCCATCCCCCGGGGGTACATGAACCGCACGGACTGGCAGAAGTTCGCCGACGCGATGATCGCCCACCGCCAGGAGCAGTCGGTCACCGGTGAACCCAGCTGAACGGCTGATCCGGTTACGATCATGCCGTTGAGCTGCACCCCCTCGCACATGAAAGACACCCATATGGACCCCGAACCCTCGACTCCTCGGAACCCGGAGGAGGAACTGGAGCAATTCCGGCTGCTCCTCACAGCGGATGGCACCTCGCAGAGCCTGGACACTGCTGCAACCGCGCAGGGCGTGATCACCGTCAGGTCCAAGCGCCGCCTGCTCAAGCGGGCGGCTGCGATCAGCTGGTCGCTGGTTCCTGTGACGTTCGCGCTCAGCTTCTACTTGATCATCGCTTTGGGGATCGAAAGCCGACCTCTCATGTTTGCCCTGGAGTTCCCGCCGTTGTTCGTCGCGGCTTTCTGCACGGTCTTCCTGGCGCAGAAGAACTTCTTCACTTACGACGTGAGGCAGCGGCGGTTCGGTCAGGCCGCCTGGGCGACTCGCCGATGGCGCAACGGAGACCGACTCGAATACTCGATCTATCTCGCGAGACTCGAACGGGTCCGTGCAAGCGGCAAGCAACGCGGTCTCGCCCGGAACGGGTATCTGGTCGACCAGGACTCGTGGACCGAGTTCGTTGCCGTCTTCTTGGCACACCAGGCCGAACAAGCGAGCGGTAGCGAGAACTCCGACACGGCCCCTGAGATTCAACCGCCCACTGCTGCACCAGTCGAACCGGAACCCATGGTCAAGGTCGGCATACGCTGGCGGTTCTTCACAGGCCTCCTACTCGCCGGGCTGGGCCTCGCAATGCTCAACTTCGTCCTATGGCTCGACCTCCGCGCGGTCGGCGACCCATTCGGGCCCTCGTTGATCGCGGCCGTCGGCTACATCCTCTTTGGCGCCCTTCCGCTCATCCTCAGGCCGGTACTCATTTACGACGTCGGCCGGGTCAGCGTCAAGTACCCCGGCCGAGCGGCCCGGGAGTTCCCGCGTCCCGGGTACGAACGGCTCGAATACTCGGTTTACACCGGGTGCCTCTGCGAAGTACGCGCCGACGGCACCCGTCGGCGCGTCGCCAGGGGCTGGGCGCGCGAGCAGGCCGCCTGGAAGGTGTTCGTCGACCGGTTCCTGGACGACCACGCCTCCTCGCGGGACGGTGTTGGCCAAGAGATGACGCGATGAAAGCCCCGGCCCCGTCGCTGTTGATCACCGGTCCGAACCGCGTCCTGTTCGGGTGGACGCTCGCGGTCGCCGCGGCGGCTGCGATCGTGTTCGCGGTGCTCACCGCCGTGGGAGTCGTCGACATGTCGCTGCAGGCGCTGCTCGTCGGCGGTCCGGCCGGAGCCGTCGGCGGATGCATTGTCGTCCTCGCGGGAAGGCACCGGATCGGGTACGACCCGCGGGCCCGCTCGCTGGTGTCGGTCGGCCGCAAGACCTACCGGCAGGTGTTCTCCCAGCCCGCTTTCGAGCACGTCGAGTACTCGTCAGCGCGGAATCGCGTCTACGGCGTCCGCGCCGACGGGCGCCGGCAGCGAGCGCCCTATCCGGCCTGGAGTTACGACCGGCGGGAGTGGGCCGCGATGACGGCCCGGATGCCGAAGGCGCCCGAGTAGACGCCGAGGCCCGGCCCGCGCAAGCGGACCGGGCCTCGAATCGGCTCGTCTTAAGCGGTGACCAGGCTGGCCTTCTGGAATTCCTTGACCGAGGTGTAGCCGGTCTTGGCCATGGCTCGGCGGAGGCCTCCGAAGAGGTTCTGGGAGCCGTCGGAGGAATTGCTGGGGCCGTAGAGGATGGCTTCGAGGTCGGGGACCTCGACGTCGCCGGAGTCTCCCGGGCGGAAGCGGCCGCGGGGGAGCTTCGGGTGGGAGGCGGCGGAGTGCCACCAGGCGCCGGCGGCCGGGGACTCGGCGGCGTCGGCGAGGATCGAGCCGAGCATGACCGAGTCGGCGCCGCAGGCGAGGGCCTTGGCGATCGCGCCCGAGTTGGTGATCTCGCCGTCGGCGATGAGGTGGACGTAGCGTCCGCCGGTCTCGTCGAGGTAGTCGCGGCGGGCCGCGGCGGCCTCGACGATGGCCGAGGCCATCGGGACGTCGATGCCGAGCACGGTGTCGGTGGTCGACCAGTCGTCGGAGCCGACCCCGACGATGACGCCAGCCGCGCCCGTGCGCATCAGGTGCATCGCGGTCTTGTAGTTGGTGGCCCCGCCGACGACGACGGGAATGTCGAGGTCCGCGATGAACTGCTTCAGGTTCAGGACGTCGCCGCCGGAGGAGACGTGCTCCGCCGAGACGATGGTGCCCTGGATGACCAGCAGGTCCACCCCGGCCTCGACCGCGAGCGGCGCGAGTTCGGCGGTGTGCTGCGGGCTGAAGCGGATCGCCGTGGTGATCCCGCCGGCGCGGATCTCGGCGATCCGCTCGGCGATGAGCTCGGGCTTCACCGGCTCGGCGTAGATCTCCTGGAGGCGCTCGATCGCGTTCTCCGCCGGCGTGTCGGCGAGCTCCTTGAGCAGCGAGGTCGGGTCGACGTAGCGACACCAGAGCCCCTCGCCGTTCAGGACGCCGAGGCCGCCGAGGCGGCCCATCTCGATCACGGAAGCCGGGCTCATCGTCGCATCGGACGGGTGCGCCACGGCAGGGATCTCGAACCGGTAGGCGTCGAGCTGCCATTCGGTGGAGACGTCGTCGATGTCCCGGGTCCGCCGGGTCGGCACGAGCGCCACTTCGGACAGCCGCCAGCCGCGCGCCACGATCTTGCCGGGGCCGATCTCGACCAATTCCCGCACAGTCTCTCCTCCTACCGGGCCCGACTACCGCGTGTGGTAGTTGGGCGCTTCCACGGTCATCTGGATGTCGTGCGGGTGGCTCTCCTTGAGGCCCGCAGCGGTGATCCGGACCAGACGTCCGCGTTCATGCATCCCTTCGATGGTACCGGCCCCGGTGTAGCCCATCGCGATGCGCAGACCGCCGACCAGCTGGTAGACCACCTGTGCGAGGGTCCCGCGATAGGGGACCTGGCCCTCGACGCCCTCGGGGACGAGCTTGTCGTTGGAGTCGACCGCATCCTGGAAGTAGCGGTCCTTGGAGTAGGACTTCGCCTGGCCACGGGACTGCATGGCCCCGAGGGAACCCATGCCGCGGTAGGACTTGAACTGCTTGCCGTTCATGTAGATCAGCTCGCCGGGGCTCTCCGCGCACCCTGCGAACAGCTGTCCCATCATGACCGTGGAGGCGCCGGCGACGATGGCCTTGGCGATGTCGCCGGAGTACTGGATGCCGCCGTCGGCGATGACGGGGACGCCGCGCTCGCGGGCGACGCGGACGGTGTCCATGATCGCCGAGACCTGGGGCGCGCCCACGCCCGCGACGACGCGGGTGGTGCAGATCGCGCCGGGGCCGACGCCGACCTTGATGCCGTCGACGCCCGCCTCGATCATGGCGGCCGCGGCGCCGGCGGTGACGATGTTGCCGCCGATGATGTCGACCTTGTGGCCGAAGTCCTTGGAGATCGACGCGATCATGTCGAGGACGCCGCGGGAGTGCCCGTGGGAGGAGTCGACGACCAGGAGGTCGACGCCCGCCTCGACGAGCTGCCCGGCGCGCGCGTACTGGTCGTCGCCGACGCCGATGGCGCCGCCGACGCGCAGGCGCCCGGAGTCGTCCTTCGACGCGTTCGGGAACTCCTCGCGCTTGGCGAAGTCCTTGACGGTGATGAGGCCGCGCAGGTAGCCGTCGGCGTCGACGATCGGGAGCTTCTCGATCTTGTGGCGCTTGAGCAGTTCGAGGGCCTCGTCGTTGGAGACGCCCTCGGGCGCGGTGACCAGGTTCTCCCTGGTCATCACGGTCGAGACCTTCACGGAGAGGTCCGACTCGAAGCGCATGTCGCGGTTGGTGATGATGCCGACGAGCTTGCCCTTCTCGTCGGTCACGGGGAGGCCGGAGATGCGGTACTTGCCGCAGAGCTTGTCGACCTGGTCGAGGGTGTCCTCGGGCGAGCACGTGACCGGGTCGGCGACCATGCCGGACTCGGAGCGCTTGACGAGGTCCACCTGCTGGGCCTGCTCCTCGGCCGGGAGGTTGCGGTGGAGGATGCCGAGGCCGCCGAGGCGGGCCATGGCGATCGCCATGCGGGCCTCGGTGACGGTGTCCATCGGCGCGGTCAGGAGCGGCACCGAGATGCGGATGTTGCGGG
>NZ_QFRW01000086.1:10740-59208 GCF_003265355.1 Glycomyces dulcitolivorans
CGCCCATGGGCACCGTGGTGCCTCCGACACGCTCGCCGGCAGCGCCTTCGAGCCCTTGAATTCCGAAATCCCCTGAGAACGCCATGGGCCAATGGTAGTGCCGTAACGTGCGTCGCCCCGCGTCGCACACGTCCCCTTGCGGTGTGATTCACGGCGGGGACCTGGGCATCCTGTCAGCGGATGATTGGACGGCCCCGGAAGGGAACCCTCCGGGGCCGTATGAGTGAACTGGGGTGTTCGTCCTGTAGGGGGCTACTCGAAGAGGTCGCCCGCCTCGTCGGAGATGCTCTCGACGATGTCGCTGTCGGAGACCGCGTCCCACGCCTCCCCGGCGGTGTCGCTGACGTCCTCCCAGACCTCGGTGGCGTCGATGTCGGTGACCGCGTCGGCCACCCCGTCCACCACGTCGTCGAAGATCTCTTCCACGTTCTCGCCGAAACCGTCCATGTGCCCGTCTCCTCGCATCCGTCGGGGTTACTTGCGGCCCATGCTAACGAGCGGGGAACGCCGTGTCAGCACCCGATTGCGATGCTGGCACGCATCCGGGAGTCCCGCGCCGCGAACACGCGCTCACCTGGCGTCGTCGTCACATGGCGTTAGGCTGGAACCGTGTATGAGGAGCCTCGCGACCCGTTCGCCGACGATCCCGACCACGCGGAGGCGCTCGCCCCGTTCGAACCCGAGCTGGACGACGACGACCGCGCCGACCTCCTCGAAGACCTCCACGAACTGGAGATGTTCGAGAAGGTGCTGCAACCGCAGGGCTTCCGAGGGGTGGTCGTGGACTGCGCCGACTGCGACGAGCCCCACTACTTCACGTGGGGCCTGCTCATGGCCAACCTCCGCGGCCTCCTGGAGGCCAACTGCGCGCAGGTCCACGAGCCGGCCTTCGACCCCGACCCGGCCCACTACGTGACCTGGGACTACGCCCGCGGCTTCTCGGACTGCTGGCTGAAGACCCACGGCCAGGCCGACTGACCCGGCGGGACTACCGCGACCAGACGAGCGCGCCGTCCTTGACGACGGCCGCGACCGGCGCGGCCTGGACGACCGCGTCCTCCACGCGCGACGCCTCCACGACGACGAGATCGGCGACCGCGCCGGGCACCGGCCCGCGCTCGGGCAGGCCGAGGATCGCGGCCGGGTTCGCGGTGATGGCGTCGAGGAGGGTCCGGCGGTCGGCGGGGGCGACGGCGCGGAAGATCAGCCCGGCGAGCCAGGCCGCTTGGAGCTGGCTGCCGTTCCCGTAGGGCGCGAACGGGTTGCAGAGGTTGTTGTTGGTGATCGCGACGCGCACGCCGAGTTCGGCGGCGCGCAGGACCGGCGCGACCGAGCGGGTCGCGAAGCCGCCGGAGGCGGCGCGCGGGTGGCCGGCGAGGTAGAGGTCGGTGGCGGGCATGACCGCGAGCGCGATGCCGGCGTCGGCGAGGGTCGCGAGGGCCTTGTCGGGGTCGTCCATGGCCGCGAGGGTCGTGACGTGGCCGATCGCGACGCGCCCGGCGAAGCCGAGCGCGCGGGTGCGTTCGGCGACGAGGTCGATCTGCGAGGCGGCCGGATCGTCGGTGAAGTCGAGGTGCAGGTCCACGGGTGCGTTGTGGGCCTCGGCGAGGGCGAACACGAAGTCGAGATGGGCGGCGGGGTCGTCGTCGACGTAGGGGCAGCCGCCGACGACATGGGCGCCTTCGTTCATCGCCGTGCGCATGAGGCCGGTCTGGCCGACGAGTTCGAGGCCGCGCTGGGGGAAGGCGACGAGCTGGAGGTCGACGGGGGTGTCGAGGCTCCGGTGGAGTTCGAGGAGACCGAGCCCGGTCGCGGGGTCGATCTCGACCATGGCGCGGGCCGCGGTGGTGCCGTTGCGCAGCAGCGTGTCTGCGGCGCGTTGGGCGCCCGCGGCGACGATCCCGGCGGGGAGCTGATCGCGCAGGCGCGCGACGGTGGCGATGGCATCGCCGAGGTCGGGAGTGAGCGCGGAGCCTTCGGCCGCGAGCGCTTCCTCGATGGCGGGCAGCAGGAACGCCTTGTCGAGGTGGACATGCGCGTCGGTGAACGCGGGGAGGACGGCGCGGCCTGCGGCGGGAAGCATTGTTGGTTCGGGCGATTCGCGCAATCCCGGGGTCGGGTGCGTCGCAGCCTGGGGCCCCCCGGTCTCGATAGTGCCCGGTGGGACCGACATCGGGCGGTCGATCCGGGTGACATGACCGTCGTCGATGCAGAGGTCCGCCGGGCCGTCGGCGGTCATCGCACCGGTGATGGCGGTGAGCGGGCGGAGAGCGGTCACGGCGTTCCTTCCGGATGAAGCCGCCCGGCCGCAGCGATGCGGCCGGGCGGCGGGTTCGGGCGATCGGGCTACTGCAAACCGATGGCGGGGTCGATGAACTCGTTCGTGACGATGTCGTCGGCGCTGATGCCCTCCGGGATCGTCTCGCCGTAGCCCTCGAAGATCGGAAGCACGGCGGCGATCACGCGGTCGACCCGCTCGGTGTCGAAGTTGCCGAGCGTGGCGTCGGGCCCGTTCGAGACGATGCCCTCCGCAAGCTGCACCTCGACCGAGTCCGCGTTGCCCTCCAAGGTGATCGGGGGCCCGTCCGGGATCGTCTCGGCAATCCGCAAGATCGCCTCGTTGATCGGCTCGGGGTCGGTGACGTAGTCGATCTGGGCCTGCTGGAGCATCGGCACCAGCTCGGTCAGGCACGGCGCCAGCTCGTCGAGCTCGCCCGAGCGCACCGACCAGGCGTGCTGGTAGACCTCGTACCCGGCGTCGTCGATCATCAGGTAGTCGGTGGGCTTCATCCAGCCCTCGACGTCGTGCTCCCAGCGGTACGGCTCGTTCGACACGTACCCCTGCTGCATGACCTTGCCGCCCTCGGCGACGAAGCGGCTCGGGGTGCCATCGAACGACGCGTCGGCCTGCGACGGGTCCACGTACCCCTGGGCGATCAGGTAGTCCATGAAGACCTTGCCCTCGGTGTACACGATCGGGGCGCCGGTGGCCTTCACGTCGTCCCAGGAGTCGACGTCGTACGTCGCCGGGTCGAACATGATGATCTGCGGCGTGACCTCAAGCGAGGCGAAGACGCCGGTCACCGGGAACTCGGCGTTGGCGCGGACCGCGTCGTCGGTCGGCACGAAGCCGAGGGTGATCGAGGTGTCCTGGTACATCTGCGCGGGCACCGGCTGGCCGCCGAGGAAGGGGCCGCCGAGGCGGACCTCGACGTTGACGCCGGTGTCGCCGAGGGGGCCGACGTAGGCGCCCTTCTCGACGTCGACGGTGCCGTCGGGGCCAACGAGCTGGAACGCGGCGGCCCGCTCGGGGGTCGCGAACCAGTCGGTCTGGATGACGATCGTCGCGGGGCAGATGTCGGCGAGCGCGCCCTCGCCGGTCGGGGCGGGCACGTCGGTCGCGGTCGCGGTGCAGGCGGCGAGGAGGCTCGCGCCGGTCGCGACCGCCGCAGCGGCGGTCAGTCTGCGGTGCATGGGGTCTCTCCTAAGGGTTGCGGGGGTCGGTGAGGGGCGCGCTCGCGGCGGCGGGAGGGCGCGGTGGAACGTGGCGGGGGCTTATCGCTTGCCGTGCATGCGGTCGACGCGTCCGGCGAGGAGGTCGAACGCCCAGAACAGGCACAGGCCGACGAGCGAGGACAGGAGCAGGGCCGTCAGGAGCTCCTCGGTGGCGAGGCGCTGGCGGTAGACGTCGATCATGCGGCCGATGCCCGGGACGCCTTGGCGGAAGAAGAAGTCGGCGACGATGGAGCCGATGATGGCCTGGCCGCCGGAGATCTTGAACCCGGAGATCATCGCGGGGAGGGCGGCGGGCAGCTGGAGCTTCCAGAGGCGCTGGAAGCGGGTGGCGCCGTGGAGGGTGAACAGGTCGTGTTCGGCGGGGGCCACGGACTTGAGGCCGAAGAGGGTGTTCGTGATGACCGGGAACAGCGAGACCATGACGCACACGATCACGCGGGACCCGAACTCGTAGCCGAACCAGAACCCGAAGAGCGGCACGACCGCGAGGATCGGGATGGTCTGGAGGACGACGGCGTACGGGTAGAGGGAGAACTCGGCCCAGCGGGTCTGGCTCATGACGACCGCGAAGAGCACGCCGAGGACGATCGCGATCGCGAGGCCGCACAGGGCGACCTGGACGGTGTTCCACAGGGCGGTGAGGATCTCGTTGCGCGCCATGGGGTCGAGGAGCCCCTCGGCGATGACGGCCTCGGGCGGGGGCAGCAGGAACCGGGAAGCCTCGGGGACGAGGAGGTGGCTGGAGGCGGCCCACGCGGCGATGACGAGGACGAAGACCGCGACGGGCGCGAAGACGCGGATCGGCGCGGTCTTGAACGGCCACAGCGTGCGCTTGCGCTGGGGCGCTTCGGTTCCGGTGGTCTCGACCGGGGTTTCGAGGGTGGCGGTCATGCGGCGGCCTCCTGCTTGGCGCCGCGCAGGGCCGCCGAGACCTCGGCGGCGAGGTTCGCGAACGCGGGCGTGTAGCGCAGTTCGGGGTCGCGCGGGAAGTCGAACGGGACGGGGATGTCGGCCGCGATCTGCCCGGGCCGCCCGGTGAGGACGACGACGCGGGTGGACATGAACACCGACTCGGGCACGGAGTGGGTGACGAAGACGCCCGCGAAGCCGTCGCGGACGAACAGGTTGCCGACCTCGGAGTTCAAGTGCTGGCGGGTGATCTCGTCGAGGGCGCCGAAAGGCTCGTCGAACAGGAACAGCTCGGGCTTCATGGTGAGCGCGCGGGCGATGGAGGCCCGCATGCGCATGCCGCCGGAGAGCTGGGAGGGGCGGTGCTTCTCGAAGCCGGCCAGGCCGACGCGTTCGATGGCGTCGCGGGCGGCTTCGCGGCGTTCCGCTTTGGGGACGCCGGCGAGTTCGGCGGGGAGCTCGACGTTGCGGGCGACGGTGCGCCACGGCAGGAGCGTGGCCTCCTGGAAGACGTACCCGAGGTGGCCGGTGTTGACGTCGACGGCGCCGGCGGTGGCGGTCTCGAAGCCGGCGGCGAGCCGGAGCATCGTGGACTTGCCGCAGCCGGAGGGGCCGACGAGGGAGACGAACTCGCCGGGGCGGACCTCCAGGTCGATGCCGTCGAGGGCGCGCGTGCCGTTCGCGAAGGTCAGGGAGGTCCCGCGGAAGGCGAGGGCCGGGTCGATGCTCATCGCGACCGCCCGAGGCGGTCGTATACATGACCCGGCCCTAGCCCGTGTTCGGAGTTGAGCCGTGCGTTCATGGCTCAGTTCTATCGGTATACCATTACCGGCCGCGAACCGAACGATTACGGCGGTATTTCGTATACGATCAGTCGGCGAGGACGCCGTCGTGAGCGACGACGGCGCCGCCCTTGACGACCAGGCGCCGCGCCGGGACGCTGACCACGGCTTCCGCTGGGGCAGAGGCGTTCACGGCGAACAGGTCGGCATTGCATCCGACCGCGAGGCCGTACCCGTCGAGGCCGAGGACGGCGGCGCCGCCGTGGGTCCCGGCCGCGAGGGCGAGCTCGATCTCGGGGTCGGACATGAGGCGGTCGCGGAAGGACACCTGGTTGACGCGGCGGAGCATGTCGCCGTCGCCGTACGGGGTCCACAGGTCGCGGATGCCGTCGTTGCCGATGGCGAGCCGCGCGCCGGTCTCGGCCATCAGCCGCACCGGGACGACGGGCGCGCCGCCGACGGCGCAGGTGATCATCGCGACCCCGGCTTCGGCGAGGGCTTCGGCGATGCGGCGCTGGTGGTCGGGTTCGAGGCCGCCCATGGCGTACGCGTGGCTGATGGCGACGCGCCCGGACATGCCGGTGGCCTTGGTGCGCTCGATGATCAGCTCGTACTCCCAGGCGCCGAGGAGGCCCTGGTCGTGCAGGTGCACGTCGATCTTGGCGCCGTGGCGTTCGGCGAGGTCGAACAGGAGGTCGAGCTGGCCCGCGGGGTCGCGGTCGAAGCCGGCGGGGTCGAGGCCGCCGATGACGCCGACGCCGTCCTGCAGGGCCGCTTCGAGGAGCGCGGGGACGCCGGGGCGGGTGAGCAGGCCGCCCTGGGGGAAGGCGACGAGTTCGACGTCCACTTTCCCGGCGAGGCGGGCGGCGGCTTCGCGGACGGCTTCGACGCCGCCGAGGCCCACCTCGGGGTCGATGTCGATGTGGCTGCGCACGAACGAGGTCCCGCCCGCGACCATCGCGGCCAGGAGGTTCGCGGCGTAGTCGGGGCTGGGGACGCCGAGCTCGGCGCGGCGGCCCTCGCCGTTGCGGATGCGGCCTTCGAGCGTGCGGCCGCCGGTGTTGGGGACCCACGGGCCGCCGAACATGGTCTTGTCGAGGTGGCAGTGGGCGTCGACGAGGCCGGGGAGGACGATCGCGCCTTCGAGGTCGATGACCTGGGCGCCTTCGGGATCGAGCGAGGGGCCGACCGCGGCGATGCGGCCGTCGGTGATGGCGATGTCGGCGGCGTCGAGGGGCTCGCCGGGGGTCCAGGGGCGGCCGCCGCGGAGCAGGAGGTCGGTCATGGGGGTCCTTTCCGTTGGGGGGTCGTGGGAAGCGCTGTCAGGTGAAGAGCATCGCGCCGCCGGCGGCGGTGCCGAAGGCGATGACGAGGACGCGGAAGGCGATGGGCTTGAGCCGGTCGGCGAGCTTCGCGCCGGCGAGGCCGCCGAGGAGGCAGGCGGGCGCGAGGACGAGGACGGCGAGCCAGTGGACCGGGCCGAACAGCGCGACGGAGATCATCGCGGTGGTCCCGGCGGTGAGGGTGAGCAGGGCTTTGAGGCCGTTGAGGCGGCTGATGGCGGCGTCGAGGCCGAGGGCCAGCGCGGTGAGGAACACGATGCCCATGCCGCCGTTGAAGTACGCACCGTACGCGCCGCCGAGGAACACGCCGCAGTACAGGAGGGGCGCCGAGGTGCCGCCGGTCGCGGCGAGGCGCTTGGTGATGAGCGGCTGGCACGCGAAGAGGGCCGTCGCGGACAGGATCAGGTACGGGACCAGCGCGGTGAAGACCTCGGCCGGGGCCGCGAGGAGGGCGACGGTGCCGGTGACCGCGCCGCCTGCGGCGAGGGCGACCAGGCGCGGCAGGAGCGGGCGGAAGGTCGTCAGGTGCGAGCGGAGTCCGACGGCGTTGCCGATGTAGCCGGGCCACACGGAGACCGCGTTCGTGACGGTGGCCGTCACGGGCGGCAGGCCGATCGCCAGGAGCGCGGGGAACGTCAGGAGGCTCCCGCCCCCGGCGAGGGCGTTGCAGACGCCCGCGCCGAAACCGGCGGCGACGAGCAGGGCGAGGTGCTGAGGGTCCATGGGGTCCTTCCGGGAGCGGCGGCGGACCCAATCGTATACAACAGCGTTCAGGCGCTTTCGCGGGTGCGCCTCCGGTAGGCGGTGGTGGCGCGGAGGATGTGCTGGCCGAGCAGGGCCGAGGCGCGTTCGGAGTCGCTCGCCGCGAGGGCCTCCAGGATCTCCTCGTGCTCGCGCCACGAGTCCTCGGCGCGCAGCGTCAGGCCGACCGCGTAGACCCAGGCGATCTTCTGGCTGAGCTGGCGGATCATCTGGCCGAGCACCTCCGAGCCGGAGGCCTCGGCGATCACCTCGTGGAAGCGCGAGTTCAGGCGCGGGACCTCTTCGAGGCGGCCCTCGCGCACCGCGTCCCAGCCGAGGTTCACCAGCTCCTTGAGCCGCCCGAGCTGCTCGGGCGTGCGGTTCGCGGCTGCGCGCGCCGCGCACATCGGCTCGATCACCGACCGCAGCTCCAGCAGGTCCTCCGCCTCGGCCTCCGACAGCTCCTTCACGAAGACCCCGACATACGGCTTGGCCTCGACGAACCCCTCGGCCTCCAGCACCCGCAGCGCCTCGCGCACGGGCACCCGCGAGACCCCGTACCGCGCCGCCAGCGCGTCCTCGGTGAGCCGCTCGCCGGGCGCGAACACGCCCCGGATGATGTCCTCCCGGACGGCCCGCACCGCCTCCTGGGGAGCGCGCCGCGGCCCCTTGTCGCCAGCCATGAATTGCCTCCACTACGATCAGGCCACCATTGTCGTATACACTCCCTCGCCCTCGGAACGCGGTGCCTCCTCATGACGCTCCTTCAGCCGCTCGCCGGCCACGACCGCTACCTCCCGTCCGCGCCCGAGACGATCAGCTGGGGGCTCCTCCCGAACGCCGCCGCCAAGCCGGTCCTGCGCGTGAAGTCAGGCGAGGCCGTCGTGATCGACACCGTCAGCCACGAAGGACTGCTTGAAGATCAAGGCGGCGACCCGGCCGCGTTCTTCGGGGCCAACGGGATCGGCGAGGTCCTGGAGGACGCCGCGCGGATCGCCCGCGAATGCGAGCGCGCGCCCGAGACCGGGCCGCACGTCGTCACCGGTCCCGTCCAGGTCGAGGGGGCCGAACCGGGCGACGTGCTCGAAGTCGAAGTCCTGCAACTGGAGCGGCGAGCCCCGTACGGCGTGGTCAGCAACCGGCACGGGCGCGGCGCGCTCGCCGGGGAGTACCCGCTCGATGAAGGCAACGTCAGCATCGTCGCCGCCGTCGACGAAAAAGGCCGCGGCGTGATCCCCACGGGCGACGGCCGGTCGCTGCGGTTCGGCCTCGCGCCGTTCCTCGGGATCATGGGCACCGCCCCCGCGACCGAAGCGCCCGTCCACTCCGTGCCGCCCGGGCCCCACGGCGGGAACCTCGACATCCGGCTGCTCGGCACCGGATCGAAGCTGTACCTGCCGGTCGCGGTCCCCGGCGCGTCGTTCTACACCGGCGACCCGCACTTCTCGCAGGGCGACGGGGAAGTCGCGCTCACCGCGTTCGAGGCGCCGCTGCGCGCCACCGTGCGTCTGACGGTCCACTCCGACCCCGCAGTGAGGAAACTCGCCGCGGCCCTTGGCGGGCCGTACGCCGAGACCGGGGAACACTGGATCACGACGGGGCTCGACGAGGACTTGGACGAAGCGGTCCGCAAGGCCACGAGGGCGGCGCTGGCGTTCCTGCGCGAGCGCCACGGCCTGCCCGGGCCGGTTGCGCTCGCGTACCTGAGCGCGGCGGTCGACGTGCGGATCTCGCAGGTCGTCGACCTCGTCAAAGGCGCCCACGTCACGCTGCCCAAGGAGTTGGATCTTGACTGACCCGTTCATCGCCCTCGTGGACGACATCGGCGGCCCCGGACCGCTCGAAGGTCTGCGCCTGGCCGTCAAAGACCTGTTCGACTTCGCCGGGACGCCAACGGGCGCAGGGAATCCGCGCTGGCTGGAGACGCACGGGCCCGCTGAGGCCGACGCCGCGGCGGTCGCGCTGCTGCGGGCGGCGGGCGCGCGGGTGGTCGGGAAGACGATCACCGACGAGCTCGCGTGGAGCCTGAACGGCTCGAACTTCCACTACGGGGTCCCCGAGAACCCGGCCGCGCCCGGGCGCGTGCCCGGCGGGTCGTCGTCGGGGTCGGCGTCGGCGGTCGCGTTGGGGCTGGCGGACATCGGGCTCGGCACGGACACCGGCGGGTCGATCCGGGTCCCGGCGTCCTATTGCGGGTTGTTCGGTTTGCGGCCCACGCACGGGCGGGTGAGCCTCGACGGCGTCGTCCCGCTCGCACCGACGTTCGACACGGCCGGGGTGCTCGCCCGGGACGCGCGCACGCTGCGCCTCGCCATGGAGGTGCTCCTCGGCAAGCCCGAGGAGGCGCACGCGCCGATCACGCGGCTGCTCGCGCCCCGCGACATCTGGGACGAGCTCCCCGCGGCGACCAGGGACGCGGTCATGCCCGCGGTCGAGTCGTTCGGGCTCGACGTCGACGAGACGCCGTTCTTCGACGACCCGCACTTCGGCATCGAGAACGAGACCTATTCGGCCGCAGGCGGAACGACCCCGCTCGAAGCGGCGCGCCGGGCCTACGCCGCACTCCAGGCGTGGGAGGCGTGGCAGGCGCACGGCGCGTGGATCGAGGCGTCCCGGCCCGAGTTCGGGCCGGGGGTCAAGGCGCGCTTCGCGAACGCGTCGAAGCTCGGCAGCGCCGACGTCACCGGGGCGCAGCGCGTCCGCAGCGGCGTCGTGGCGCTCGTCAGGGACCGGCTCCCCGAAGGCACCGCGCTCGCGATCCCCGCCGCGCCCGGCCCCGCGCCCTTGATCGGCGAGGAGCCCGACCGCGAGGCGATCGTGCGCCTGACGTGCATCGCGGGCCTGTCAGGTGCGCCCGGGCTGGCCCTGCCCGCCGGCACGGTCGAGGACCTGCCGGTCGGACTCCAGCTCGTCGCCACTCCGGGAGGCGACGAGGCGCTGCTGGCGCTGGCCGATCCCCACTGATCGGCGCGCCGGGACGCGGTGCCGGTTCATAGTGCGCCGGTTCGCGTTGCGCGGGTAGGTGATGGGTCGGACCGCGCGGTATCCCGTCCCTGCCGGGCGGGACCCACACCGGTCCTCAGTGGGCGGCGGTCAGCAGACGAGTCCCGAGCGGAACGCCTCAGCCACGGCGTGGGCGCGGTCGCGGGCGCCGAGCTTGCGGAACATGCGCCGCGCGTGCGTCTTGACGGTGTCCTCCGAGACGAACAGGTCGCGTCCGATCTCGGCGTTCGACTTGCCTTCGCTCATGCCCCGCAGGACCTGGAGCTCGCGTTCGGTCAGCTTCATCCCCTGGAGGGTCGAGCGCTGCCGGGGGACGGCCTCCGTGACGCGCTGGAGGGTCGGCGAGGCGAACATGATCGCCTGGGCGAGGGCGACCAGGAGGTCGTCCGAGTTGTTGGACGGGGTGCGGATGACGCCCCGGGCGCCCGCGGCCACCACCATCGCGGCGGTACGGGGGTCCGCCGCGCCGGACAGCAGCACCCCGGTGCGGGGCGATCGGGCGCGGACGGTCTTGACGAACTTGACCGGGTCCGGGGCGGCGAGCGCCACGTCCACGAGCACCACGTCCACCTGTCGGCGGCCGAGCTCCAGGAACAGCTCGGGCGATCCCTCGACCGACTTGACCGCCTGCGCCAGGCCCATACGGGTCGCGCAGGCGGAGATCTTCTGTCCGGCTTGAGGAGTCTTAACACAGACCAGTACGGTTCTCACTTTGTTCTACCTTTCGGTGCGGTAGGCCGTGCGTGTCTCTCTGTTACGGGAACGCAGGCGGTCCGCCGCCATGACGCGAGTTCGCGCGAATTTTTCGAGTGACTTTTCGAGGTTTCCGGGAAGAGGCGTGGACGCATGGTGTTCGGGTTCGCTGACGCGAAGACCTCGACCCTGATGGGAAACTGGGGGCATGACACAGCGAAGAGGCGGACGACAGCACCGGGCCGAGTCCCGCGATTTTGGTGATCATCGTTCACATCCACCTCGCCATGACCTGTCTAACGAACTAACGGCCCTGGAAGGTACGAGTTACGGCCGATATAAATCCTTGCGTGGCAAATGGTGGACAGGTCCGGCGATTCTGG
Organism: Glycomyces dulcitolivorans; assembly: GCF_003265355.1. Lineage (GTDB taxonomy): Bacteria > Actinomycetota > Actinomycetes > Mycobacteriales > Micromonosporaceae > Glycomyces > Glycomyces dulcitolivorans. The sequence goes on from NZ_QFRW01000086.1 coordinate 22,111, forward strand.
ACATTTTGAAGGTGCAGTCCGATCCGTTCGCCCCGCCGAGCCGCGTCGAGCTCCGCTTCGACGCCGAATCGGCGGACCTCAAGCCCGAATGGCACGCGACGCCCGAGCGGCGCCGGGCCATCGCGGTGCTCCTCGCGAAGCGGTTCAGGAAGGCCTGCCCGACAAGGGACCTGCGGATCGACGCCGGCGGCCAGGAGATCCTGCGCCGGGCCTCGTGCGAGGTCGGCGAGGACGGCTCGGTCGTCTTCCGGCTCGGCGCGCAGATGCCGGGCCACGGGCGGCGCATCGCCGGACGCCAGGCCGCGCGACTGCTGTGCGAGGACCTGCCCGACACCGCCGACGACGCGCTCGCGGTGGCCGAGGAGGAGGCCGACAAGTGGATTCGGCACGCCGATGACGTTGCGGCCCTACGGGAAGCGGTGGCCGCGAAGGGTCTCGTGGCGTTCGTCGCCGACGGGGCGATGCTCGCGCGCCGGTCCGGTGTGGACGACCGGCCGATGGAGTCCGGGGTGGCGTTCCGCTCCCCCGAGTCGCTCGCGGTCGAGGTGAAGCTGCCGAACGCGGGGACCGTGCGCGGCATGGGGATCGGCCCCGGCGTCACGCTCATCGTCGGCGGCGGCTTCCACGGCAAGTCGACCCTGCTGCGGGCCCTGGAGGCTGGCGTGTGGGACCACGTGCCCGGCGACGGGCGCGACTTCGTCGTCGCCGACCGGACCGCGGTGAAGATCCGCGCCGAGGACGGGCGGGCCGTCACCGGCGTCGACGTGCACGCGTTCGTCGACCACCTGCCGTCCGGGGACGACACGCGGCACTTCTCGACCGAGAACGCGTCCGGTTCCACATCGCAGGCGGCGGCGGTCGTCGAGTCGCTCGAAGCGGGCGCGCGGGTGCTGCTCATCGACGAGGACACGGCCGCGACGAACCTCATGATCCGCGACGCGCGCATGCAGGAGCTCGTCGCGAAGGACCGCGAGCCGCTCACGCCGCTGGTCGACGTCGTGCGGTCGATGGCCGACGACCACGGCGTCGCGGTCGTGCTCGTCATGGGCGGCTCGGGCGACTACATGGACGTCGCCGACCGGGTCGTGCTCATGGACGCGTACGTCCCCGAGGACGTGACCGAGCGGGCGAAGGCCCTGGCCGCCAAGCCGACCGGGCGGAAGGTCGAGGCCGAGGGGTTCCGGATGCCGCGGGCGCGCGTAGTGGACGCGCGGTCGGTGTCCTCGGAGTCGCGCGGGAAGCAGAAGATCCGCGCGGGCGGGACCGACGGGCTGCGGTTCGGGGAGTCCGAGATCGACGTGCGGGCCGTCGAGCAGATCACCGACCCGTCGATGACCGCCGGGATCGGGCTCGCGCTGGAGGCCGCGGTGCGGCGCGGCTGGATCAACGGGAGCGCCACGGTCGCCGAGGCGCTCGACCGGTTCGACGCCGCGATGGAGGCCGAGGGCGAGGCGGAGCTGCTGCGGATCAGGGACGCGGACTTCGCGATCCCGAGGCGGTTCGAGGTGGCCGCGGCGCTCAACCGGATGCGGGAGCTGCGGGTGCGGCAGGGAGAGGACTGAACGTCCGCCCGAAATGGGCAGTCAGTCGAACTATCTGTTTGCGGGCGTAAAAGTGCCTTCGCGGCTCCGATCCCCAAAGGCCGCGAAGGCACTTGAACTCTATCGGTTTCCCGACAGTTGCGCGACAAACTGTCGGGATGTTGACACTTGGGGTTCTCCCGTGCGCCGCAGCCGCTGGTGGGGACGCCGGAGGGCCGCCGACGGTGTCGGCGGCCCTCGTTCGTATTCGCTTGTCGCTCAGCGCGTCCCGGGTCTAGTGGGAGTGCGAGTGGCCGCCGTGGGAGTGGGAGTGGCCGTGTCCGGCCTCCTCCTCGTCCTCGGGCTTGTCCACGATCGTCACCTCGGTGGTGAGCGCGAGGCCCACGATCGAGGCGGCGTTGAGCAGGGCGTTGCGGGTGACCTTCACCGGGTCGAGGATGCCGGCCGTGACCAGGTCCTCGTAGACGTCGGTGGCGGCGTTCCAGCCCTCGCGCCAGCCCTTGCCGGCGACCGCGTTGACGACCACGTCGCCGGACTCGCCGGCGTTGATCGCGATGCGGCGCAGCGGCTCGGACAGGGCGGCCTCGACGATCTTGATGCCGACGCGGGCCTCGGGGTCGGCGAGCTCGACCTTGTCCAGGATCGCGATCGCGTGGACCAGGGCGGCGCCGCCGCCGGCGACGATGCCCTCCTCCACCGCGGCCTTGGTCGCGTTGACCGCGTCCTCGATGCGGTGCTTGCGCTCCTTCAGCTCGACCTCGGTGGCCGCGCCGACCTGGATGACGGCGACGCCGCCGGAGAGCTTCGCGAGACGCTCCTCCAGCTTCTCGCGGTCCCAGGAGGACTCGGTGGTGGAGGCCTGCTGCTTGATCTGCGCGATGCGGGCGTCGACCTCGTCCTTCTCGCCGCCGCCGTCCACGATCGTGGTGGCGTCCTTCGAGACGGTGACGCGGCGCGCGCGGCCCAGGTGCGACAGGTCGGCGGCCTTGAGCTCCAGGCCGATCTCCGAGGAGACGACCTCGGCGCCCGTGAGGGTCGCGATGTCGCCCAGGATCGCCTTGCGGCGGTCGCCGAAGGCCGGGGCCTTGACGGCGCACACGCGCAGGGTGCCGCGGAGGGCGTTGACCGTGAGGGTCGCGAGGGCCTGGCCCTCGACGTCCTCGGCGATGATCAGGAGCGGCTTCGAGGTCTCGACGACCTTCTCCAGCACCGGGAGCAGCTCTTCGATCGAGCCGATCTTGGCGTTGGTGATGAGGATGTACGGGTCCTCGAAGACGGTCTGGCGCGAGTCCTGGTCGGTGATGAAGTTCGGGGAGATGAAGCCCTTGTCGAACTGCATGCCCTCGGTGATCTCCAGCACGGTCTCCAGGGTGGAGCCGTCCTCGACGGAGATGACGCCCTCGGCGCCGACCGCGTCCATCGCCTTCGCGATGAGCTCGCCGATCTCCGGGTCCTGCGCCGAGACGGCCGCGACCTGCGCGATGTGCTCGTGGTCGGAGATCTGGATGGCCTGGCGCAGCAGCTCGTCGGACACGGCGTTCGCCGCGGCCTCGATGCCCTTGCGGATCGCGATCGGGTTCGCCCCGGACGTGACCGCCTTGATGCCCGCGCGGCTCATCTTCTGGGCCAGCACGGTCGCGGTGGTGGTGCCGTCGCCCGCGACGTCGTTCGTCTTGGTCGCGACCTCCTTCACCAGCTGCGCGCCGAGGTTGGCGTACGGGTCGGCGAGCTCGATCTCCTTGGCGATGGTCACGCCGTCGTTGGTGATCAGGGGCGCGCCGAACGAGCGCTGGAGGACCACGTTGCGGCCCTTCGGGCCGAGCGTGACCTTGACGGTGTCGGCCAGCTGGTCGATGCCGCTCAGCAGGTTCTGCCGCGCGTCCTCGGCGAAGTTGAGAATCTTCGGCATGGGTTCCCTTTCCTAGGAACGCGAACGGGCCCTCCTAGGAGGGCCCTGGACGCGTCTACTGCTCGACGACCGCGAGGACGTCGCGCGAGGACAGGACGAGGTACTCCTCGCCGTTGTACTTGACCTCGGTGCCGCCGTACTTGGAGTAGATGACGGTGTCGCCGACCTTCACGTCGATCGGGAGGCGGTTGCCCTTGTCGTCGAAGGCGCCCGGGCCGACGGCCAGAACGGTGCCCTCCTGGGGCTTCTCCTTGGCGGTGTCGGGGATGACGAGACCGGAAGCAGTGGTGGTCTCGGCCTCGTTCGCCTGGACCACGATGCGGTCGCCCAGCGGCTTGATGGCAGCCTTGCTCACTTGGATTCTCCAAACGCGTGTTCACTACGGATGTCCGCCACGACAGCGCGGGTCTCGTCGTCGCGGGTGCCGAGGCACCGGCCCGTGGCTGGCACTCTCACGAAGAGAGTGCCAAGGCGATCATAGCGCTTAGCAATCTCGCCCTGCGAGTGCTAAGGCAGAGGTTAGTTCGCGCAGGTGGGGGCGTCAACAGCGGGTCTCGAACGTCATACCATTGACCACGTGCGAACCAGCCTGCTCGAAGCCCTCACCGCCGACCCGGCCCTCCAGGCGCGCGCCGCCGAGGCCCTGGAGCACGACGGCGACCGGGCCCCGCTCACCCTCCGCAAAGCAGGCGTCGAACCCGACCTCGCCGCGGCCGCCCTGACCCTGGCCGACCTCCGCAGGCATGCCCGAACCAAGTTCGGCGACCGCGCGGACCGCCTGTACTTCACGCGGGCGGGCCTGGAGCAGGCGACGAGATGGCCGGTGGCGGAACGCCGCGCGGCGAGGTTCGCGGCCGCGTCGACCAAGGTCACGGACCTGTGCTGTGGGCTGGGCACGGAGGCGCTGGCGTTTGCGGAGGCGGGCCTGGAGGTCGAGGCGGTCGATCTGAGCGAAGAGACGGCCGCGGTCGCGAGGGCGAACGCCAAGGAGATGGGACTCCGGGTGGAAGTCCGAGTCGGGAACGCCCTGGAGACCCCCCTCGCCGATGCGGCCTTCGCCGACCCGGCAAGACGCTCGGGTGCAGGCCGAAACTTCAACCCGGCCGACTACTCCCCGCCGCTGGACGCCCTCCTGCAACACCTCGCCGGCGCCCGCTTCGCCGCCGTCAAGCTGGGCCCGGGCATCAGCCACGACTGGATTCCGGAAGGCGCCGAGGCGGAGTGGGTCTCGGTCGACCGCGACGTGGTCGAGGCCTGCCTATGGCTGGGAGAGGCCGCCCAGGTCAAGCGCCGCGCGAGCCTGTGCAAGGCGGGCGAGTGGCACGAGCTGACCGGCAGCGGCGACGAACGAGCCGAAGTAGGCGAGGTGGCGACCTACCTCTACGAGCCGGACGGAGCGGTGATCAGGGCAGGACTAGTAGCTGAGCTGGCCGAGCAGTTGAACGCCCACACGGCAAGCGAACAAATCGCCTACCTCTACAGCAACGAGCTCCGCACAACCGAGTTCGCCAGAGCCTGGAAAGTCGAAGAGGTCTGGCCCCTCCACCCCAAAAAGCTCAAGACACTCCTCGCCGAACGCGGAATCGGCCGCCTCACGATCAAGCAAAGGGGCACAGGAATCGACCCCGCCGCCCTCCGAAAGCAGTTGAAGCTGAAGGGCCCCAACGAAGCCACCCTAGTAGCGACAAGAATAGGAGAATCCCACGCCGCCCTCCTCTGCTCCGAGGTCTAGGCGGTCGCGAACGGCTTGATCTGGCGCAGGTCCTTCGCGAGGCGGTCGCGCTCGATTTCGAGGTCGTAGCGGTTCTGAAGGTTCATCCAGAACCGCTCGGAAGTCCCGAAGTACCGGGCGAGCCGCAGCGCGGTGTCGGCGCTGATGCGGCGCTTGCCGTGCACGATCTCATTGATCCGCCGCGGCGGCACCGCGATTGCGAGCGCGAGCCGGTACTGCGAGATCCCTAGCGGCTCAAGGAACTCCTCGGCCAGGACCTCCCCCGGATGGATTGCTGAGATCAAGGCTCAGGCGATCTGGTAGCGGTGGTCTTCAATGCGGATGGCGATTTCGGCGATCGGGGTGTCGGTCATCAGCGCGATCGCCTCGCGGGCCATCTCCTCGACCTCGACGAGATCGCGGCCCTGAGTGAACACGCCCGGCACTTCCGGAACCTCCACCGGGAACCACTCCCCGTCCTTCGGACCGACCATCGCCGTGTAGACCCGCAATCAAGCAACCTGAAGGTTGTTGCTTCCGCGGAATTCGAAGGTGATGTCGATGGGGGCGTCGGCATCAAGACCATCGAGCTCCAGGTAATCCCGGACCACCGCTTCGGCGTCTTCGACGCCTTCCGACTGCGTGACCCCGACGCCCTCGATATGCAGCTCCCAGCCCTGCGTCCAGGCTTTCGCCGTGACCTTGTAGGTCATCGCAACCATCCCTTCGGAAGACATTCAAGGCGCCTGGCGAGATCAGACACCACGCCGGGCGAGATCTCGCGGTGCCTCGGCAGGTTCGCCGTGTGAGTGCCGCAAGGGCAGTCCCATTTCTCATGCGGGCCGCGCCCCGAGTCCGGTCTCGGTTTGCATCCCGCCCATCGGAGCAGCCGCTCGATGTCTCGCCGCTTCATGCTCTTGGTCAAGGCAACTCTACCTCTGACCAGCGCTTTGCGACATCGCTGAACATATCCGACCACCATTCGTTAGCCACTGCTGAATCTTGTTCACCAGTGGTAACTGAGGCAGCCTCGATTTGGACACGGGCCGCGCCCGAGAATCCGTTCGATTGTCGTGTTTCTTACATTCCACCCGAGGCACGGCGCCTACTCGGGGAGCTTGGCGGTGAGGTCGACTTCGACTAGCTGGTGTTGGTAGCCGAGGGCGGTTACGCCGGTTACCGTGCTGGCGGCTTTGAAGGCGGGGCCGAGTTTTGGGTGGTCGTGGAGGCGGTGCCAGGCGGCGCCTACCGTGGCGCTTTCGTTGCTCACCACGTAGACGATGGAGCGGACCACATCTTCGGGTTCGGCACCGGCGGCGGCCAGGGCCGCGAGGCAGTTCGCTGCCACCTGGTCGATCTGGGCGTCGAGGTCGCCGATGCCGACGACCTGTTCGTCGGCGTCGACCGGGCACTGGCCGGCCAGGAAGGCGAGGCGTCCGGCTTCGACGATCGTCACGTGGTCGTAGCCGCCGGTCGGGTGGAGTTCGGTCATGGGCCGAGGCTAAGGCGGGGCCCTGAGGCGCGCAAGCGCTATTCGGGGTGGGCGAGTTTGTGGCGGAGGTTGGCGTCCTTGTCTGCGACCATGCGTTCGAGGCCGGCCTGGTAGGCGGTCATCTTGTCGCGGAGGGCGGCGTCGGTGGCGCCGAGGATGCGGACGGCGAGGAGGCCGGCGTTCTTGGCTCCGGCGATCGAGACGGTGGCGACGGGGATGCCGGCGGGCATCTGGACGATCGAGAGGAGGGAGTCCATGCCGTCGAGGTGCTTGAGGGGCACCGGGACGCCGATGACCGGGAGGGGCGTCGCCGAGGCGACCATGCCGGGGAGGTGGGCGGCGCCGCCGGCTCCGGCGATGACGACCTGGAGGCCGCGGGAGGCGGCGGTGGCGGCGTAGTCGAGCATCGCGTGCGGGATGCGGTGCGCCGAGATCACGCGGACCTCGTAGGGGACGCCGAACTCGTCGAGGGCCGCGGTCGCGGGTTCCATGGTGGGCCAGTCGGAGTCCGACCCCATGATGACGCCGACGCGGGGCTGCTGCTCGGTCATTACTCGCCTTCCTGGAGCCACTTGGCGGCCCGCAGGGCGCGGTGCCGCAGCCGGTCGGGGTCGTCGCCGCGGACGGTGACGTGCCCGATCTTGCGGCCCGGTCGGACCGCCTTGCCGTAGAGGTGGACGTGCGCGCCGGGGTCCTCGGCGAGGAGGTGCTGGAGCCGCTCGTCCAAGCGGGGCCCGCCGGGGGCGCCGCCGAGGACGTTGGCCATCACCGTGAACGGCGCCGCGGTCGCGGTCGAGCCGAGCGGGTAGTCGAGGACCGCCCGCAGGTGCTGCTCGAACTGGCTGGTCTCGGCGCCTTCGATCGTCCAGTGGCCGGAGTTGTGGGCGCGCATCGCGAGTTCGTTCACGAAGAGGCCGTGGGAGGTCTGGAAGAGTTCTACCGCCAGCATGCCGCACACCCCGAGTTCGGCGGCCACGGTCTCCGCGATTTCCCTCGCCTGCTCGGCCGTCTCCTCGTTCAGGTGCGGCGCCGGGGCGATCACCTCGGTGCAGATGCCGCCGGTCTGGACGGTCTCGACGACCGGGTAGACCGCGGTCTCGCCGCGCGGGGAGCGGGCGATCTGGACGGCGAGTTCGCGCTGGAGGGCCATGCGCTCCTCGGCGATGAGGCGGATGCCGGAGGCGAGGACGGCTTCGGCGTCGGCGGGGGTGTCGATCATCCACACGCCCTTGCCGTCGTAGCCGCCGGTCGCGGCCTTGAGGACGCAGGGGAGGCCGAAGGCCTCGACGTCGGAGATGGAGTCGACCGGCGCCCAGCGCGGCTGCGGGAGGCCGAGCTGGGTGAGGCGGGTGCGCATCGCGTGCTTGTCCTGGGCGTACAGGAGGGCCTCGGGGCGGGGCTGGACGTCGACGCCTTCGGCGACCAGCGCGCGCAGGGCGTCTTGCGGGACGTGCTCGTGGTCGAAGGTGACCACGGTGCAGCCCTTGGCGAAGCCGCGGAGGTCCTCGACGTCGCGGTAGTCGCCGAGCACGGTCGCGGTGGCGACGACGGCGGCGCTCTCGGCCGGGTCGCCGGCGAGCACCTTGAGGCTCTGGCCGAGGGCGATGGCGGCTTGATGGGTCATGCGGGCCAGCTGGCCGGCGCCGATCATGCCCACGGTCGGGAGTTGGGTCGCGGCATCCACGGCGAGAGCCTAACCCGTACCCAAAACCGAGGGTTGCAGGTTCGAAACCGGCGTGACCTGCATCGTCAGCCGGTCATAGGATGTTCTGCGACTTCCAGGAGTTGGTCGGGGGCGACGCCGAGGACGCCGCAGAGGGCCATGATGGTGAAGAACGCCGGTGTGGCGATGCGGCCGGTCTCGATCTTGCGCAGCGTCTCCGGGGAGATGCCGGCTTCGGCGGCGACGTCCAGGAGGCTGCGGGGGCCGCGGGCCGTGCGCAGCGCCCGGCCGAGCGCGCGACCTCGGTCGTGCTCGTCGGGCCTCAGCGGCGGTCGGATCATACCGGTATTATAGTACCGGTATACAAATACCGGATCTGATGAGAGGCCGTCCATGATCGAGCTGTACTCCCCCGCCGAGATCGAGGCCATGCGCCCCGCGGGCCGCTTCGTGGCCGCGACCCTCTCCGAGCTCGAACGCACCGCCGAGGTCGGCATGAACCTGCTGGACCTCGACGACCTGGTCGCCCGCCGCATCAAGGAGGCCGGGGCGGTCTCCTGCTACGTCGACTACCACCCGTCCTTCGGCGCCAGCCCCTTCGGGAAGGTCCTGTGCACCTCCGTCAACGACGCGGTCCTGCACGGCCTCCCCTACGACTACAAGCTCAAGGACGGCGACCTGATCAGCTTCGACTTCGCGGCCGAGGTCGACGGCTGGGTCGCCGACTCGGCGCTGTCGGTCGTCGTCGGGAAGCCGAAGGAGGAGGACCTGCGCCTCATCGACACCACCACGCGCGCACTGGAGGCGGGGATCGGGGCGGCGCTGGCGGGGAACAAGATCGGCGACATCGGGCACGCGATCGCGACGGTCGCGCGCGGCGACGGCCTCGGCGTGAACACCCAGTTCGGCGGGCACGGCGTGGGCCGCACGATGCACGGCGACCCGCACGTCCCCAACGACGGTCGTCCGGGCCGGGGCATGAAACTGCGGCCGGGCCTGGTCATCGCGATCGAGCCGTGGTTCCTCCAGACGACCGACGAGATCGTCTACGACCCCGACGGGTGGACACTGCGCAGCGCAGACGGCTCCCGCGGCGCGCACATGGAGCACACGGTGGCGATCACCGAGGACGGACCGGTCATCCTGACCGACAGAGGAACAGCATCCTGACCGCCAGGAACTAGGCCGGGGACTGGAAGGATTCAGGACGCGGGGCGCTCGGCCTCGGCGCGCTTGAGGCGCTCCATGCGGTCGACCATGCGCTCGGAGACGACCTCCTCGGCGGTGACGGCGTACCCGTAGTGGTCGCGCCAGTCGCCGTCGATGTACAGGTAGCGCTTGTGGAGCCCCTCGCGGCGCAGGCCGAGCTTCTCGGCGACGCGGTTCGAGGGGCCGTTCTCGGGGCGGATGTTGACCTCGATGCGGTGCAGGCGGCCGACGGTGAGGGCGTGGTCGACGACGAGCGCGAGGGCGGTCGCGGTGATGTTCCTGCCGGCGTGGCCGCGGTCGATCCAGTAGCCGGCGTAGGCGGAGCCGAAGGCGCGGCGCACGATGTTGCCGACGGTGAGCCCGCCGACGAGCCTGCCCTCCCAGCAGACCGCGAGGGGCCAGCTGGTGCCGTCCTTGACGGAGCGCTTGAGGCCGCGCAGCATGGCGCGGAACGCGGCGGGCGAGTGGGCCTCGTGCCAGGTGGTGCCGGTGCCGGGCTCCCATGGGGCGAGCCAGGCTTCGTTGGCGCGCCGCAGTTCGGACCAGCGGCTCGCGTCGGAGCGACGGAAGGGTCGGACACTGACCTCAGCGTGGTTGAGGTGCACCGGCCATCCGGGGTTGGAAAGGGTCATCGGTCTCGGTCCAACTGCGGTAGTGGGACGGTCATCGGGGGCCGTCCGTCCATATTTCGTTCATCGGTTCCTGTCGAGCAGGAGCACGTCCACCGTGGACCCGGCGGGCACCCGGGTCGCGTTCTCGCCGATCGTCATCAGGCCGGTGGCCTCGGCGAGTCCGGAGAGCGTGTAGGAGGTCGAGCCGAGTGGGGCGACGGTGTAGCCGCCGCCGCGGCGCTCGGCGACGCGGACGGGGCGGAATTCCCTGAGTCCGCTCGGTGAGGATACGGGCTCGGTCAGGTTGGCGCGCACGCTGGGCCGGAAAACGGGCTCGGCGCCGGCGAGCCGCTGGATGAGCGGCCGGGCGACCACCTCGAACGCGATCGTGGCGGCGACCGGGTCGCCGGGCAGGCACACAACCGGGACCTCCTCGGGGCCGATCGTGCCGAACCCCATGGTCTCGCACAGGTACACGGCGATCGGCGAGAAGTCGACCGCGCCGTCGCGGGAGAAGGTGCGCCGCACCATGTCGCCGGGGCCGGTGCCGGTGCCGCCGGTGGTGATGACGAGGTCGGCGCGCAGGATCTGGTCGTCGAGGACGGACCGGAGCGCGTCCGGCTCGTCGTCGCAGATGCCGACCCGGTACGCGTGGGCGCCGGCTTCGGAGGCGGCCGCGGTGACGAGGTGGGAGTTGACGTCGATGAGCTGGCCGGGCTGGGAGGGGCGGCCGGTGTCGACGAGTTCGTCGCCGGTGGCGATGACGACGACGCGCGGCGTCGGGCGCACCACGACGTCGGCGATGCCGGCGGCGGCGAGGAGGCCGACGAGCTGGGGCGTGACGCGGCGGCCCTCGTGGGCGAGGATCTCGCCCGCGGTCCGCTCGGAGCCCATGCGGCGCACGCCGTGTCCGCGGCGCGGCACCTGGCGGACGTCGACGGTGGCCATGCCCTCGTCGGTCCACGCGAGCGGCACCACGATGTCGGCGCCGACCGGGAGCGCGGCCCCGGCGGCGACCGAGAAGCACGTGCCGGTGACGAGGCGGACCGGCCGCCACGACGAGGCGGCGAGGTCGCCGAGGACCTTCAGGCCCACGCCCCGTTCGGGGCTCGCGCCGGCGATGTCGTCGGCGTTGCAGGCGTAGCCGTCGATGGCGGCGTAGTCGAAGGCGGGCAGCGGCCCGGGGTTGACCGCGTTCTCGGCGAGGACCGAACCCGTCGACTGCGTCATGTCGATGTCGACCGGGGGCAGGGGTCGGACGAGCGCCAGCGCCTTCGACAGGAAGTCGGCCAGTGGCGTCGCGTCGCCGGTCCCCATCGCTCCTCATCCCCCCGTCGGTCAGTTCCTCACCTGCGCCGCCTGGCGGCGGTGCAGTCAGTCCAGTGTCGCACTGAATTCGCGCAGCCAGGCGTTGAAGCCGGGCAAGTCGTCGCGCTGGGTCGCGAGCTCGACGAGGGTCTGGAGGTACTCGACGGGCTGGCCGGTGTCGTAGCGGCGGCCGCGGAGGATGACGGCGTGGACGGGGGTTCCGTTGGCGCGCATGGCGTCCATGGCGTCGGTGAGTTGGATTTCGCCGCCGTTGCCGGGCTTGGTCTTCTCCAGGACGGGGAAGATCGCGCCGGGGAGGACATATCGTCCGATGAGGATCAGATTGGACGGCGCGTCTTCGCGGGCGGGCTTCTCGACGAGGCCGGTGACGGCGACGACGTCGGGCGTGTCGGTGGTCTCGACGGAGGCGACGCCGTAGCGGGAGACCTCTTCTTCGGGGACTTCGAGGAGGGCGAGGACGATGCCGCCGGTCTCGGCCTGGAGGTCGATCATGCGCGGGAGGAGCTTGTCGTCGACCTCGTAGAACTCGTCGCCGAGGAGGACGGCGAAGGGCTCGTCGCCGACGTGGGCGGCGGCGCGGCCGACGGCGTGGCCGAGGCCCTTGGGGCGGCCCTGGCGGATGGTGTGGATCTCGGCGATGCGCTCGGGGGCCTTGATGAGGTCGATGAGGGCGTCCTTGCCCTTCTCGGCGAGGGCGTCTTCGAGGTCGGGGCGGGTGTCGAAGTAGTCGACGATGGGGCCCTTGCCGCGAGCGGTGATGAGGGTGACGTCGTCGAGCCCGGCGGCGGCGGCCTCCTCCACGATGTACTGGAGGACCGGCTTGTCGACGATGGGGAGGAGCTCCTTGGGGACGGCCTTCGTGACCGGCAGGAAGCGGGTGGCGTTACCGGCCACGGGAATGACTGCTTTCGTGGCGCGGGGCGCGGTTTCAGACATACGGCGAGGGTATCGTGGGCACGCAGCGTCAGGTCTCGGCCACCCTGGAGAACAGAACGTGAACGTTCAAGTTCCCTAAACTCACACCGCGACTCGCCATGTGTCCCTTCCGGCGGCCTTCGCGGCGTAGAGGGCCTCGTCGGCGGCGGCGACGACGTCGTTGGCGGTGTCGGCGTGCTCGCCGAGGACGGCCACGCCGATCGAGACGGTCACGCGCAGTTCGCGACCGCCGGAGGCGTCGTTCACTTTGAACGGTCGGGCGGCGACGGAGCGGCCGAGGCGCTCGGCGACCGCGGAGGCCCCGGCGGCGTCGGTCTCGGGCAGCAGCACCATGAACTCCTCGCCGCCGTGGCGGAACGCGAGGTCGACTTCGCGGATCTGGCCGGTGATGCGGCGCGCGAGCTCGATGAGGACCTGGTCGCCGACGGGGTGCCCGTAGGTGTCGTTCACGGACTTGAACCGGTCGAGGTCGATCGCGAGGAGCGCCGAGGGCCGCTGGTAGCGGCGGGACCGCTCGGCCTCGCGGCGCAGCGAGGTCTGCATGAACCGGTAGTTCCACAGGCCCGTGAGCGGGTCGGTGAGGCTCAGTCGCTGGGCCTGGCGGTGCAGGAGGACGTTCTCGACGGCGACGGCGGCCTGCCCGGCGAAGGTGCGGAGCGTGTCGACGTCGCCGGGTTCGAAGTCGTCGTCGGCGATGCGGTTGTAGAGGACGAGGACGCCGAGGACCCCGGACTCGGTGCGGGGGGCCTCGCCGTCGTCGGCCTCGGCGGGGGCGCGGCCCTCGAAGGGGACGGCGACGATGGTGCGCGCGTCGGGTTCGGTGTCGGCGCGGCGGCGGCCGTCGAAGACGCCGTCGACGATGCGGCCGTGCGCGGGCTCGCCGCTGGCGGCGATGGAGCCGACGATGCCTTCGCCGAGGCGGATGGTCGCGGGCTGGCCGACGCCGAGGTCGCCTTCGCCGGCCCGTTGGCGCAGCTGGTCGGCGTCGTCCACGTCGACGAGCATGATGACGCCCGCTTCGGCGCCGGCGGTGACCATCGCGGTGTCGAGGATGACCTCCAGAATGCGGTCGAGGTCGAGGGTCGCGGTGAGGGTCTGGCCGAGGCGGCCGAGCTGGCCGCGCATCTGGTCGCGGGAGGCGGTCAGGGCGTTGACGTACGCCTGGGTCTGGGCGGTCATGCGGTTGAACGCGAGCGCGAGGTGGGCGACCTCGTCGCGGCCGTGGACGGGCACGCGCACGTTCAGGTCGCCTTCGGAGACGCGCTCGGCGGCGGCGGAGAGCTCGTGGAGGGGCCGGGTCGTGGAGCGGGCGAGCCAGGCGGCGAGGCCCATCGCGCAGAGCGCGGAGACGAGGACCATCGCGGCGAGCGTCCAGTACATGGGGGTGACGTTGGTGGCGACGGTGCCGATGTTCAGCGGCAGGAACGCGTCGGTGGCGTCCCAGCGGCCCGCGTTCACGTCGCCGACGCGCAGCTGGTCGGCGCGGCCGTCGAGGAGGACCAGGTCGGCGTCGGCGACGTTCGCGATCCGGTCGAGGAAGCCGCGGTCGACGATGCGGAACGCGGAGAAGACGGAGGTGGTGCCGTCGGCGTTCTGGACTTCGGCTTGGGCGCCGAGGGCGACGATCGGGCCCGCGCCGGCGTAGGCTGCGGCCTCGCCGCAGTCGACCCAGGCGCCGTCGGGCGCCTCGGAGCCGACGTCGGGGCTCGCGGTGTTCCCGGCGTCCTGGAGGCCGGTGAAGACGACCCCGTCGACGACCTTGCGGTCGACGACCAGCTGGGCCATCTCCAGCGCGTCGGCGCTGCCGCCGCTACTGTGGCTGAGTGCCACCACGGCGGCCGACGCCTGGATGCGCTCGCAGATGGTGCCGAGGGTCGAGTCGACCGTGGTCACCGCGGAGCTCGCCAGCGCCTCCCCGCGGGAGTCCGCCAGGTGGGACATGACGGCAGCGACGAAGACGGCCCCCACCAGGACCGGCCCGAGCACGACGACGAGGAACGCCGTGGTGAGCCGTGAGCGCAGCGACACCGAAGCCCCCTCAAGTTCACTCCCTAGAAGACTACCTAGAGCTACCGATCGGACACGACAAGGCATGTGGTTTTCCGGCAGTCTGGCCGAACGGTTGACCGTAATCGCCCGTTCGGGGGAATCCTTCCAGGTGGGGGTTGACAGCGAAGGGATTTGCCATGCATGAAACGAAGCGTACGGCGCGTCGCGCGCTCCTCGGCGCGCGCACCGCGATGCCGGGGCCGGCCCGCGCAGCCGCCGACGCGGCGACGTGGAAGGCGTTGCGGGACTTCCTGATCGAGACCGTGGACGAGGGCGCGACGGTGGCGGCGTACCGGCCGTTCGGGTCCGAGCCGGGCGCGGCGCTCGATCCTGAACTGCCCGAACGGCTCGCGATGGTCTACGACGTGCTGCTGCCGGTGCTGCTGCCGGACGATGACCTGGCCTGGGAGCGGATCGGCGGCGACGTGACGGGGCGCGAGCAGGGCGGTCCGGCGCGCGTCGAGGACGCGGCGGCGGTCGTCGTCCCCGGCCTCGCCGTCTCGCATGGTGGGATGCGGTTGGGTCGGGGCGGCGGGTCGTACGACCGGGCGCTGGCGCGGGTCGGGCCGGGGGTGCCGGTGGTGGCGCTCCTGCGGGACGGCGAGTTCGGGGTCGAGGTCCCGGCCGAGCCGCACGACCGGGCGGTGACGGGCGTGATCACGCCGGCGGGTGGCTTCACGTCGTTGAGGTAGCCCAGTGCTGCGATGAGGATCTCGTGGCTCACAGCTCACCTCCGGGCTGGATGGAATTAGCAGTCGCCTGCGTTGACTGCTAATGTCGATCGGGTCCCGTGTCAAGTCCTGGAGGTTGGACGTGCCTGTCTACGAATACCGCTGCAAGGAGTGCGGTTACGAGTTCGACAAACACCAGTCGTTCTCCGAAGCGCGGTTGACGGACTGCCCGAGCTGCGAGGCCAAGGGCGCGCTGCGCAAGGTCTTCGGGAACGTCGGCGTCACCTTCAAGGGCAGCGGGTTCTACCGCACCGACTCCCGCTCGACCGACTCGTCGTCGCTGAGCTCGAACGGGTCGAAGAACGGCGCGAAGAAGACCGAGTCGAAGTCGGACTCCGCGCCCGCCAAGAGCGAGTCGAAGCCCGCGAAGAAGTCGGACTCCGCGAAGGCCGCGTAGAGCCACGAAAGTTTCCAGCCGGTGCCCGGTCTCGGGCGCCGGCTTTTCCACGTCCTAGAGCGCGAGGGCGACCGCGGTGGTGAGGACGAGCTGCGCGAGGGCGATCGGGACGAGGGCCTTCCAGCACAGGGCCTGGATCTGGTCGACGCGCAGGCGGGGCCAGGCGACGCGGAGCCAGATGACGACCGCGGCGAGCGCGCCGGTCTTCAGGAGCGTCCACAGCCAGCCGAGGGACTCGGGGCCGGGGCCGCGCCAGCCGCCGAGGAACAGGACCGTGGTGAGCGCGGCGACGACGACGATGCCGACGTACTCGGCGAGGAGCAGCAGCGCGAAGCGGAGCCCGGCGTACTCGGTGAGGTAGCCGAAGACGAGTTCGGAGTCGGCGACGGGCGCGTCGAACGGGGGCCGGCGGATCTCGGCGAGCCCGGCGGTGAAGAACACGAGCGCCGCGGGGGCCTGCCACAGGAGCCACCAGGGGTTCCAGGCCTCGACGATCGTGGGGAGGCTCAGGGTCCCGGCGGCGACGGCGACCGAGGCGGCGGCGAGGACGAGCGGGAGCTCGTAGGCCATGAGCTGGGCGGCGCCGCGCAGGGCGCCGACGAGCGTGTACTTGTTCGCGGAGGACCAGCCGGCCATGAGGACCGCGAGGACGCCGACGCCGACGAGCGCGACGACCACGAACAGGCCCATGTCGAGCGCGGAGCCGACGAGGTCGCCGGGGCCGAGCGGGATGAACAGCAGGACCAGGAGGTAAGGCAGGAGCGCGACGGCGGGCGCGAGCTTGAAGACGGGCTTGTCGGCCGCGTCGGGGACGAGGTCCTCCTTCTGCGCGAACTTGACGCCGTCGGCGATGAGCTGGGCCCAGCCGTGGAAGCCCCCGGCGTGCATCGGGCCCAGGCGGCCCTGCATGTGGGCCATGAGCTTGTGCTCGGTCTGGCCGACGACCAAGGGCAGCACCAGGAACGCGGCGAGGACGGCGGCGACTTTGACGATGAGGTCAAGCAGCATCGTCGATCCAGTCCTCGGGGACGCCGGGCGGGCGTTTCGGGGCGCGTTTGCGGACCGTGCCGTGCCCCTCGCCGGGCTCTTTCGCGCCGGGCCAGGGCTTGACGACGCGGGAGGCGAGGACGAAGTCCTTGCGGAGCGGGTGGCCCTCGAACTCGGGGGCGAGGAGGAGCGGCTTGAGCCCGGGGTGGCCGGGGAAGTCGACGCCGAACATCTCGTGGGTCTCGCGCTCGTGCCAGTCGGCGCCGGGGTAGAGGTCGGTGACGGAGTCGACCGAGGCGTCGGCGAGGAGGGTCCGCAGGAGGACGCCGCGGCGACCGGCCACGGACCAGAGGTGGGCGACGATCCGGAACCCTTCGGGGCCTTCGTCGACGGCGGAGAGCCAGTCGAAGAAGTCGCAGCCGAGGACGTCGCGGCAGGTGCGCACGGCGCGGTGCCAGTACTGCGGGTCGATGTCGACGACGGCGCGGGCGCCGTCGGTGCCGGACTCCTCGACGACGAGGGCGGCGCGGACCTGCTCGTCCCAGCCGGTCACTCGGGCCTCCGCAGGAGGGGGCGCAGGCTCGGCTTCCGCTGTGCTACCGATGGTTCGGCTCGCAAGCTTCGCCGAAGCGGCTCAGCGGCGATCTGCTTCTGGAGCTCGCCGATGCCGTGCAGGAGCGCCTCGGGGCGGGGCGGGCAGCCGGGGACGTACACGTCGACCGGGATGATCTGGTCGACGCCCTTGGTGACGCAGTAGGAGTCCCAGTAGGGGCCGCCGGAGTTCGAGCACGCGCCGAAGGAGATGACGTACTTCGGTTCGGGCATCTGGTCGTAGAGGCGCTTGATCGCGGGCGCCATCTTGTCGGTGACCGTGCCGGAGACGACCATGAGGTCGGCCTGGCGCGGGGAGTGCGCGAACGGGATGACCCCCAGGCGCATGAAGTCGTGGCGGCTCATCGACGCGGCGATGAACTCGATCGCGCAGCACGCGAGCCCGAAGTTGAAGACCCACAGGGAGTACCGGCGGCCCCAGTTGAGGACGAACCGGATCGGTTCCCCGACGATCCCGGCCCCTTCACCGGGTTTCGACGGGAACGGGAGCTTCACCGCCACCGCAGGACCCCCTTCCGCCAGGCGTAGGCCAGGCCGAGCGCGAGGACGCCGACGAACAGGCCCATCTCGACCGCGGCGGCCGTCCCGAAGGCCCGGAATACCGCGGCCCACGGGAACAGGAACACGGCCTCGACCGCGAAGAGCACGAACAGGAACGCGTACACGTAGAAGCGGATGTGGACCTGGGCCCAGTCGCCGCCGACCGGATCCACGCCGCATTCGTACGTGGAGCCCTTGGCCTCGGACGGCGCGCTGGGGCGCAGCACCGCGTTGGCCGCCATCGCCGCCGCCACGAACGCGAAGCCGGCGAGCAGCAGCACCCCGAACACCGCGTACTCCGAGAGCATCGTGTCGCCGAGGCGGGAGGTGTCCATATCGACACCCTAATGCCGCAATGGGGTGTCGCGATACCCGTGCGCGCCGGTTTCCCCAAGGAACAGTCGCGAGGAACCGCGCACGGGAAGCACGGCGCGGGACGGTGAGCGGTTGTCGCGGATCTCCGCCGCGCGGGTCGCAACCGAGCGGCACTCACACACGTGTTGGACCTGTACACCGCCGAAAGAAGCTGACACTTTGGAGGGGGGTCACCGCCCGTGACCGCTGCCAGCGCACCGCCGCTCCGCGTCGACACCGCGGTCGAGGCCGAATTCGCCCTGGTCGTCGGACGCTGGGCGGACAATGGTGTTCGGGGACCCCGTGTTCGGGTCGCTGACAGTATTGTCGACATGGCGACCCCCCCTCGTGTCTCCGGCTACGCGAAAGCGACAATGGTTGCCGCCGGGCACGAGTACCAGGGCCCGATGAATGCCCTAATTTCCCCTACCTGCGCAGGAGCGGATGTGCGAACGGAGGCGGAGTTCACCGACCTCTACGAGAGCCACTTCTCGGAGCTCGCCGCTCAGGTGTGCGCTTATCTCGGCGACGCCACCGAGGCGCAGGACCTCGTCCAGGAGGCGTTCCTGCGCGCCTGGCAGCGCTGGGACAAGGTCGGCGGGTACGAGGAGCCGGTCGCGTGGGTCCGCCGCGTCGCGTGGAACCTCGCCACGAGCCGCCACCGCCGCAACCAGGTGGCGCGCAAGTTCCTCCAGAAGTCGCAGGCCCCCGAGTCCGCGCCCGCCGCGAGCCCCGACCACGTCGCGCTCGTCGCCGCGCTCAAGCAGGTCCCGGCGAAGCGCCGCCAGGCGCTCGTCATGCACTACATGGCGGACATGACGATCAGCGCGATCGCGAAGGAGACCGGCGCCCGCGAGGGCACCGTGAAGTCCTGGCTGCACCGCGGGCGCAAGGAGCTCGCCGCGCTGCTCGCCGACGACGACGACACCACCGCGATCAAGCTCCCCGCGGCCCAGGCCGCGGACCCCGACACCATGCCCATCCGCATCCGCCGCGGCGTCACCGGCGCCGCCCGCGCCCCCCGCGCCGCCGGCCGCCGAGCTTCCGTGAAGGAGGACCGTTCATGAGTTCCGATTTCGATCGCGAGCACGAGACGGTCAAGGCGGCCTTCGAGAGTCTCAAGGCGGAGTCCTCCGCGCACTTCCCGCCCCCGCCGGTCGACGAGCTGATCATGCGCGGCCCCGCGGCCCTGCGCCGCCGCCGCCTCGTGTCGCTCGCCGCCGTCGTCGGCGCGTGCACCGCCGTCACCGCGGGCGGGTTCGCCGTCGCCTCGACCCTCGGCCCGCTCAAGGGCGAGCCCGACGCCGCCGAGTCCTCGAACGGCCCCGTCTCGTCCTCTGAGGCCGACGACGGCCCGACCGGGTACCCCGGCAGCCCGTCCAGCGACGAGGACGACGACGACACCGCGACCACGTTCACCCCCGCGCCGCCTGCCGACGACATCGAGGCGCTCCTCATCGAGGGCCCCTTCGAAGGCGAGTGGGCGAAGGACTGCGCGCCGGGTCTCCAGGACGCCGACTTCGAGTCCTGGGAGATCACCGGCGACACCGGCTGGAGCATCGCGTTCGCCGCCGAAGGCGACGCGGACGGCGACGGCGAGAACGACACGGTCCTGGCGCTGACCTGCGGCGAGCAGACCGGCGTGGCCGCGTTCGCCGCCGGCGAGGACGAGGACGGCGAGCCCGTCCTGGCGTCCTTCGGCTGGGTCTGGCAGCCCGACGCCGCCCACGAGCCGACGGCCGTCACCGCGGTCGAGGCCGGGACGGTGACCCTCGACGGCACCGACACCGCGACCGGCGGCGTGTGGACGGTCAAGTACGCGTGGAACGCCGAGGACAAGGTGTTCGAGCTCGTCGACGAGGGCGCGACCTCCGAGCCGACCACCGACCCGAGCGAGGACGCCTCGACCCCCGCCGAGACGCCGACCACCGACGGGTCGACGTCCGGCACCACGGGCTCCTGACCGGACCGCGAGAAGGGTCCGGCCGGGCGCTCCGGCGTGTCGCGCCGTCCAGCATCCGGGACGGCGCGAGGATCGGGAACACGGGCCGTGGCAGCCGAAACCAGAGGTCTGGGTCACTCATTCGGGCCACTGGTCCCATACAGTGAGAGCAAGCGCACCTAGTGGTGTCGCCTACATCGCGCCCGCCGCGCTGGGTTGGCACCGCCGCGTTCGGCCCGCGTAGCATCGCAAGTAAGACACGGCTGGACCCGCCGAGACGGCGCGGTCGATCCGTCCCGAGACGCCGCAACGACTGCGCGCCCCAGAACCCGCAAGAGGAGAACTAGGTGAATACCGTCCGGCAGCTGGACCGGGTCGTCATCCGCTTCGCAGGGGACTCCGGCGACGGGATGCAGCTCACGGGAGACCGCTTCACCGCGGAGACCGCCAAGCTCGGCAACGACCTCTCGACCCTCCCGAACTACCCCGCCGAGATCCGGGCCCCCGCCGGGACCCTGCCGGGCGTGTCGAGCTTCCAGATCCACTTCGCGGACACCGACATCCTCACCCCGGGCGACCAGCCCGAGGTGCTCATCGCGATGAACCCGGCCGCGCTCAAGGCGAACCTGCGGGACCTCAAGCCCGGCGGGACCATCGTCGTCAACACCGACGAGTTCACCAAGCGGAACCTCACCAAGGTCGGCTACGACGACAACCCGCTCGAAGACGGCTCGCTGGAGGACTACCAGCTGCACCCGGTGGCGCTCGCGACCCTCACCATCGGCGCGCTCGCCGAGTTCGAGATCTCCAAGAAGGACGCCGAGCGGTCCAAGAACATGTTCGCGCTCGGCCTCGTGTCGTGGATGTACTCGCGGCCCACCGAGGCCACCGAGGAGTTCCTGCGCGGCAAGTTCAAGTCCAAGCCCGTCATCGCCGAGGCGAACATCGCGGCGCTCAAGGCCGGGTGGAACTACGGCGAGACCGCCGAGGCGTTCGCCGTCCGGTTCGAGATCCCGCCGGCGAAGCTCGCGGCCGGCACGTACCGGAACATCACCGGGAACACGGCGCTCGCGTGGGGCATCACCGCCTCCGGCGTCGCCTCCGGCCTGCCGGTGTTCCTGGGCGCGTACCCGATCACCCCGGCCTCCGACATCCTCCACGAGCTGTCCAAGCACAAGCGCTTCGGCGTCACCACCGTGCAGGCCGAGGACGAGATCGCCGCCGCCGGTGCGGCCCTGGGCGCCTCGTGGGGCGGGGCGCTCGCCGTCACCACCTCCTCGGGCCCGGGCATCGCGCTCAAGTCCGAGACGATCTCGCTCGCCGTCTCGCTGGAGCTGCCGCTCGTCGTCGTCGACGTCCAGCGCGCCGGCCCTTCGACGGGCATGCCGACCAAGACCGAGCAGGCCGACCTCGTGATGGCCATGTTCGGCCGCCACGGCGAGGCCCCGATCGCGGTCATCGCGCCCCAGTCCCCGTCGGACTGCTTCGACATCATGCTGGAGGCGGCGCGCATCGCGCTGACCTACCGCACCCCGGTCATGGTCCTGTCGGACGGCTACATCGCCAACGGCGCCGAGCCGTGGAAGCTCCCCGAGATGGCCGACCTGCCCGACCTGTCGGTCGAGTTCGCGACCGAGCCGAACGCCGTGGACGCCAAGGGCGAAGAGGTGTTCCTGCCGTTCCAGCGCGACCCCGAGACGCTCGCGCGGCCGTGGGCCGTCCCGGGCACGCCCGGCCTCCAGCACCGCATCGGCGGCATCGAGAAGGCCGACGGCACCGGCGACATCTCCTACGACCCGATCAACCACGACCACATGGTCCGCACCCGCGCCGCGAAGATCGCCGGCGTCGAGGTCCCGGACCTGGAGGTCGACGACCCCACGGGCGACGCGAACGTCCTCGTCCTCGGGTGGGGCTCCACGTGGGGCCCGATCGGCGCGGCCGTGCGGGCCCTGCGCGAGAAGGGCGTCTCCATCGCCCGCGCGCACCTGCGCTACCTGAACCCGATGCCGCGCAACACCGCCCACGTGCTGGAGAAGTACGACAAGGTCGTGGTGCCCGAGATGAACCTGGGGCAGCTCGCGCTCCTGCTGCGCGGCCACTTCCCCGGCACCGACGTGGTCGGCTACAACAAGGTGCGCGGCCTCCCGTTCACCTCCAACGAACTCGAAGACGCCCTTGAGGAGGTCATCAAGAATGGGTGACGCGGTCAAGCTCGACGCCCCCAAGCTGAAGGCCAAGGACTTCAAGTCCAGCCAGGAGGTGCGCTGGTGCCCCGGCTGCGGCGACTACGCCATCCTGGCCGCCGTCCAGTCGTTCCTGCCCGAGCTCGGACTCCAGCGCGAGAACATCGCGTTCGTCTCCGGCATCGGCTGCTCCTCGCGGTTCCCGTACTACCTGAACACGTACGGCATCCACTCGATCCACGGGCGCGCCCCCGCGATCGCCACGGGCCTGGCGGTCTCCCGCCCGGACCTGTCGGTGTGGGTCGTCACCGGCGACGGCGACGCGCTGTCGATCGGCGGCAACCACCTCATCCACGCGCTGCGCCGCAACGTGAACCTGAAGATCCTGCTGTTCAACAACCGGATCTACGGGCTCACCAAGGGCCAGTACTCCCCCACCTCGGGGCCGGGCACGCTGACGAAGTCGAGCCCGATGGGCTCGGTCGACGCGCCGTTCAACCCGCTGTCGCTGGCGCTGGGCTCGGAGGCCACGTTCGTGGCCCGCACGCTCGACTCCGACCGCGCGCACCTGCACGAGGTGCTGCGCGCCGCCGCCGAGCACGAGGGCTCGGCGTTCGTCGAGATCTACCAGAACTGCCCGATCTTCAACGACGGCGCGTTCGAGGTCCTCAAGAACCCCGACACCCGCGACGAGTCGCTCATCCGCCTCCAGGACGGCGAGCCGATCCGCTTCGGCGACAAGGCCGTCGTGCAGTCCGGGTACGGGCTCCAGGTAAAGGACGCCGCCGAGGTCGACGAGTCCGAGATCGTGGTGCACAAGGCCGACGTCGACGACCCCGCGTACGCGTTCGCGCTCTCGCGGCTGTCGGGCGTCGCCCTCGACCACACCCCGATCGGCGTGTTCCGCTCCGTCAAGCGGCCCACCTACGACAGGCAGGTCCGCACCCAGGTCGACGAGGCCGCCGCCGGCGTCGACCGCAAGGAGGCCCTCGACCGGCTCCTCCACGGCGGGGACACCTGGACCGTGCTCTAGGACGACGCGTTGAACGGCCGGGCCCATTTCGGGCCCGGCCGTTTCACGTTGCGGCGGTTCAGCTCTCGATGACGTCCTGGGCCGTCGCCAAGGTCGTGCGGACCTCGTCCTGCCAGGCGTAGACGGCGGTCTCGATCGACAGGTACAGGTCGTTGCGGGAGTCCGCCCACTCCTGCTCGGCCGTCTCGCGGTAGCCGGTCTCGTCGCCGCACGCGGCGAGGTCCACGGCGAACGCGATCTCGAACTCCTTCTGGCCCTCGTAATCCGAGGGGGCGTCGTCGGGCAGGGACGGGTGGTCCTGGACGTCCTGGGGGCCCTCGTAGAGCTCGTAGAGGTAGTCGGTGAGCGGCAGCGAGCCCTCCTCGCCGAACTCCCAGCCCGCGCGGCCCCTGCCTTCGAGGCACTCGATCAGCGCGGCCTGGACCGGGGCCATCGCCTCGCGGTAGGCGACGTTCGCGGCGTCGATCGACGCGGCGTCGTCCATCGGGTTCGCCTGGCGCCATTCCCAGTACGCGGTGCGGTACTCGCCGCCCTCGGCGTCCTCGACGAGCTGGAGGTCGTCGTAGAGGGCGTCGATCATCTCGCGCTGGCAGCCGCCCGGTTCGGGCTGGACGTAGTCGAAGTCGTCGCCGAAGTCGGCCTCCTCGTCGCCGCCGCTGTTGGAGGGCTCGGGGGCGTCGTCGCCGAGGAGGTAGCCGTTCTCGTCCGCGGCGGTGGCCTCGCCGTAGAAGGCGACGTACCAGTCGTACTGCTCCTGCGGGGAGAGGGCCTCGAACGCGGCGTTGTCGGGCAGGTTCACGCCGCCGCCTTCGCCGCCGGCCATGAGGTCGCCGTCGTCGACGAAGCCCTTGAAGTCGCGGTAGGCGTCGAGGTCGGGGTCGGACTGTCCGCCGTCGGTCATGGACCACACGCCGAGGCCGTACTGGGCGGCCTCGTCGGAGGGCGGGAGCCAGTCGCCCCAGTCCTCGGCGGCGTACAGGGCCTCCTGCTCCTCCGGTTCGTACGTGGTGAACCAGAGCTGGTCGTGGACGTCGAAGCCGCCCTGCTCCAGGCAGTTCTGGATGATGCGGTTCTCGGCGTTCTCGACCTCGTACAGGAGCCGGGCGCTCTCGTTGACCATGGTGACCAGGCGGTCCTCTTCGAAGACCTCGCCCGCGTCGGGGTCGGCGGCCCCGTCGCCGCCGCCGGAGTCGTCGGAACAGGCGGCCGCGGCGGCCAGGGCGAAGGCCGCGAAGAGGGCGCCGGCGGCGCGGATCCTCGGTTGCATTGGTGCGCGTTCCTCTCGGGAGTCGTGGGTGGTTCGACTCCCCTGGTACGCGCGCGGCGGGGCCGGGGTTGCTAGATCAGCGGTTGCAATTCCGCCGCGGCCTCGCGGAGGCGGGCGGACATCTGCTGCCAGGACTCGCGGATGTCGTTGATGGGCATGGCGACCGCGAAGACGACGCGCTCGGAGGGGCTGCCGTCGCGGCGGACCACGACCCCGGCGCACGCGACGTCCTCCTTGAACTGGCCGAGCTCGGCGTACACGCCGGACTCGCCGTAGACGGCGAGGTCGTGCTCGAACGCGTCGGGCTCGATGAGGGTGCGGCCGGTGAAGCGGCGCATCCCGGCGGCGCGCAGGAAGCGGGCCCGGTCGTTCGGCTGGAGCGTGGCGAGGAGGGCCTTGCCGAGCGCCGTGGCGTGGGCGCCGTCGTCGAAGCCGACGATGAGGTCCTCCACGTGCGGGCTGCGGTTGCCTTCGATGACCTCGGTGACGGCCGGGCGGTCCTCGACGAAGCGGGCCACGAACGTCGAGTAGCCGGTCTCGGCCGAGAGGCGCCGCATGTAGTCGCCGCAGGTCTTCGGGCCCGAGATGGCGCGCGTGAGCTCGGAGTAGCGGTCGGAGACTTCGAGGCCGAGCGAGTAGCGGCCCTCGTTGTCGCGGCGCAGGTAGCCCTCGTAGACGAGGGTGCGCAGGAGGTTGTAGGCGGTGGCGCGGTTGAGACCGCACTCGAACGCGATGCGCGGGGCCGAGACGCCGTCCTTGTGGCGGCCCACGAGCTCCATGATGCGCAGCGCCCGCTGGACGCTCTGGATGAGCTTGGTCGGTTCCGGGCGCGCGGGGACGTCCCCCGGGTCGTCGCGGTCCCCGTCTCCGGGTCGCCGCTCTGAAGGAATCCCTGGTCGCTGCCGGTCCACCATGCCGCCGCTCCAATTGCCACCCGCGACCTGACGCCGCGGCGCCGCGAGGGCGCCCGCCAGATCGGCCGTGATCTAACTATATAAACAACAGCCGGTTGCGTCTCCGTCGCATACAGGGCAGTATCGATGTGTCAGCACCGTTCGCGAACCGGCTCCGGCCGGCCGCGGACAAACCGCGGCGGCGGCGTCGAGTCCCCACCAAACTTCCTCGTCGAAGCCGCGGAACATTCGAATAACCGAAACGCGGCGGCTCCCTCCCACCAGGGCCGCCGCGTTTCGCTTTGCGAAGCAACTGCGGCATGGTCCTGTGGGACAACGTGATCCGCGAACGATCCTGACCCGTACCGGCTGATCACGCCGGGTTCAACCGTCGCACACGCTGCGTGGCCTCGTCAAGCCAAGTCACCCGTCCTTGTGAACGCACACCGCGAATCCCTGTATGTGAGCGCATTCTGGGCGCTTCGGACCCCCTGGAGTACGTTTGCCAGCGTGCCCACCACCCTCCTGGACCCCGCCCGACCCAAGACCTCCGTGACGATCGCGGCCGCCATGAGCGTCCAGGTCGCGGCCGTCCTCCCGCTGTTCCTCTTCGGCGGCCTCGCGGTGCAGATATCCGGCGAGCTCGGCATGGGCGTCAGCGAGATCGGCATCGTCTCCGGGCTCTACTTCGCGGTCTCCGCGCTCACCACCGTCCCCTCCGGACGGCTCGTCAACCGGTTCGGGGCGCTCGTGACCGCGCGCGTCGCGGTCGGGCTGTCGGCGCTCTCGCTGCTGCTCATCGCCGCCGCCGCGCACCACCCGGTCTGGCTGACGGTGTTCCTGCTGCTGTGCGCGCCCGCGAACGGGCTCGGGCAGCTCGCGTCCAACGTGGTGCTGAGCGAGTGGGCGCCCGCGAAGCGGCGCGGGCTCCTGTTCGGCGCCAAGCAGGCGTCGGTGCCGCTGTGCATCATGCTCGGCGGGCTCTCGGTGCCCGTGGTGGCGCTGACGCTGGGCTGGCGGTGGGCGTTCGTGTTCGGCGCGGCCCTGGTGCTCGCGGCCCTCGTCCCGCTCGCGGGGCTCGGGCGGCCCGCGACGCGGCCGAAGGTGCCCGGGGCGAAGGCCTTCGACGGGCAGCTGCTGGTGTTCGCGGTGGCGACGTTCCTGGGGGCGACCGCGGCGACGCCGATCGGCTCGTTCCTCACCACGTACACGGTGGACATCGGCGGGTCCGAGTCCTGGGCCGGGCTGAACCTGACGATCGGCGGCATCGCCGGGGTCATCGGCCGCACCGCGTTCGGCGCGGTCGGCGACCGCGAGAACGGCCGCGAGTTCCTCGTCATCACGCTCATGCTCGTGGGCGGGGCCGCGGGGGTGGCGACGTTCCTGTTCGAGCAGCCGTGGCTGCTGCCGCTGGGGACCGTGGCGGCGTACGCGCTCGGCTGGGCGTGGCCCGGGCTCATGAACCACGCGGTGACCAGGCAGTACCCGGACGCGCCGGCGGTGGCGACGTCGGTGACGCAGACGGGGATCTTCCTCGGCGGGGCCGTCGGGCCCATCAGCTTCGGACTCGTGGCCGAGCACTTCGGCTGGGGCGCGGGGTGGATCGCGGTCTCGGGCGCGATGGCGGCTTCGGCGCTGTTCATCGTGGTCGGCAGCACGGTCTTCGCGCGGCCCCGGCATCGACGTTCCTGACTGCGGCGCGGACGACTCCCGTTCCCGCCCCCGCTCGTCCGGCGCCGTCACACGATAAGGTGAGGCTGTGGTGACCACCCGACGTGCGCATACCGCGCTGACCTTTACCGATGAGGCCTTCGCCGAGGCGATGAGCACTTCGCTCGACCTCGTCGAGGAGCGCCTGCTCAAAGCCGTCGACACCGAGCAGCCGCTGCTGCGCCAGTCCGGGTCCCACCTGATCCGGGCCGGCGGGAAGCGCTTCCGGCCGATGCTCACCCTCACGTGCGCGCACCTCGGTGACCCGAACCGCCCCAACATCCTCGAAGCGGCCGTCGCCCTGGAGCTGACCCACCTGGCGACGCTCTACCACGACGACGTCATGGACGAGGCCCTCGTGCGCCGCGGCGCCCCCAGCGCGAACGCCCGCTGGGACAACTCCGTCGCGATCCTCACCGGCGACTACCTGTTCAGCCAGGCCGCCCAGATCATGGCCGACCTCGGCACCGAGGCGGTCCGCCTCCAGGCCGCGACCTTCGCGCGCCTCGTGCGCGGCCAGATCAACGAGACCATGCCGCGGCCCGAGGGCATCGACGCCGTCGAATGGCACCTGGAGATCCTCTCCGAGAAGACCGGCTCTTTGATCGCCACGTGCGCCAAGTTCGGCGCCTGGTTCGGCGGCGCCGACGACGCCACCACCGCGATCGCCGAGGAGTACGGCGAGGTCATCGGCGTCGCGTTCCAGATCGCCGACGACATCATCGACATCGCCTCCGACGCCTCCGGCAAGACCCCCGGCACCGACCTCCTCGAAGGCGTCCCGACCCTCCCGGTCCTCTACGCCCTCGCCGACGACGACCCGTCCACCGCGCGCCTCCGAGAACTCGTCGCCGGCCCCGTCGCAGAGGAGGACCTGGAGGAGACCCTCACCCTCCTGCGCGCCTCCAAGGCCCTCGAACAGGCCAAGGAGACCCTCCACCAGTACCAGGCCCGAGCCCGCACCCTCGCCGCGTCCCTCCCCGAAGGCCCGGCCCGCAACGCCCTCGCCGACATCTGCGACTACATGATCGAACGCGACGCCTAGACCGCACGACGAAGGGGCCGCAGGCAGTGCCTGCGGCCCCTTCGTCGTGTGCGCGTTAGGTGTTCAGGAAGGTGCTGGCCTGGTCGACGATGTCGAGGAGGAAGCCGGGGGCGATGCCGAGGATCAGGGTGGCGGCCACTCCTGCGGCGACGACGGTGCCGGCCATCGGGCTGGGGAGGTTGACCGTGGGGGCGTCGGGGGCGGGCTCGTTGAGCCAGAGGAGGACGACGACCTTGAGGTACGGGAAGGCGAGGATCGCCGAGGAGACGACGCCGACGATGACCAGGCCGAGCTCGTCGGCCTGGAGGGCCGCCGCGAAGAGTGAGAACTTCGCGGTGAAGCCGCTGGTGAACGGGAGCCCGGCGAGGGCGAGCATCAGGATCGTGAAGACGACCGCGGTGCCGGGCGACTTCTTGCCGAGGCCGGCCCAGCGGGCGAGGTGGGTCGCCTCCTCGTCGCCGTCGCGCACGAGCGAGACGACGGCGAAGGCGGCGATCACCGTGAAGCCGTAGGCCGCAAGGTAGAACATCGTCTGGCCGACGGCCTCTCCCAGGGCGATCACGCCGATGAGCAGGTAGCCCGCGTTCGCGATCGAGCTGTAGGCGAGCAGGCGCTTGATATTGCGCTGGGTCACCGCGAAGATCGCTCCGCCGATCATCGTCGCGACGGCGATGACGGTGAGGATCAGGTGCCAGTCCCAGGCCGAAGACGACAGGCCCACGTTGAAGACCCGCAGGAGGCCTCCGAAGGCCGCCACTTTCACGCACGCGGCCATGAGGGCCGTCACGGGCGTCGGAGCGCCCGTGTAGACGTCGGGCGTCCACATGTGGAACGGGACCGCCGCGGCCTTGAAGAGCAGGGCCACGGCGATCATCGCGACGCCGATGTACAGGAACATGCGCGGCTGCCCGGAGCTGACGCCCGCCTGGTTGATGCCCGCGAGGTCGACGGTCCCGGCGAAGCCGTAGAGCATCGCCATGCCGTAGACGTAGAACGCGGAGGCGAAGGCGCCCAAGAGGAAGTACTTGAGCGCGGCCTCCTGGCTGATGAGGCGGCGGCGCTTGGCGAGGCCGCACAGGAGGTACAGCGGCAGCGAGAGCATTTCGAGCGCGACGAACATGGTGAGCAGGTCGCCGGCGGTCACGAACATCATCATGCCGGTGACCGCGAAGAGCGTCAGCGGGAAGATCTCCGTCGCGCCGTCCTCGCGGCGCTGCTCGACGTCCGCAGCGGAGTCGGCGACGACCGCGGCCTCGGCCACGAAGTCGCCGCCCTTGACGGTGCGCCGCTCGGCGAGCAGGAGGACCGCCACGATCGCGAGCATCGTGATGGTGCCCTGGAGGAACAGCCCGGGGCCGTCGATGATGACGGAGCCGATCGCGGTGCCGCCGATGGAGAACACCGCGCCGCTCTTGTCCGCGTTCAGCACGACCGCGACGAACGCGCCCGCGAGGGCGGCCACCGCCAGGGCGACCTGGATCGGGAGGCGCCGGGCCTTCGGCACGGCGGCCTCGACCAGGAGCCCGGCGAACGCCGCGACGAACACGATGACCAAGGGGGCCAGCCCGGCCCAGTCGATCTGGAGCCCTTGCGACTCACTCATTGTCAGCTCCCAAGGGAAGGTCGGCGGGCTCGTCGACGACGAACCCGAGCGTGTTGTCCACGGCCGGCTCGATCGCGTCGATCAGCGGCTGCGGGAAGAACCCGAAGCCGAGGATCGCGATCACCAGCGGCGCCACGAGGGCCTTCTCGCGCAACGTGAGGTCGCGCTTCATCGCGGGCACCTCGTCGAGCGCCGGGTTCCGGTCGCCCTGCATGGTGCGCTGGTACATCCAGAGCACGTAGGCGGCGGCGAGGATGATGCCGAGCGCGGCCACGACCGCGACCGGCTCGTTCTCGGTGAACGCCCCGAACAGGACCAGGAACTCGGAGATGAACGGCGCCGTCCCCGGCAGCGACAGCGACGCGAGCCCGGCGAACAGGAAGATCCCCGCGAGCAGCGGCAGCGTCTTCGCGGCCCCGCCGTAGTCCTTGATCTGCGCCGAGCCGCGGCGCAGCGTCAGGAAGCCCACGACGATGAACAGCAGGCCCGTGGCGAGCCCGTGGTTGAACATGTAAAGGACTGCGCCCGTGGCGGACTCCTGCGTGAACGCGAAGATGCCCAGGCCGATGAACCCGAAGTGCGCGATCGACGTGTACGCGACGAGGCGCTTGAGGTCGGTCTGCCCGATCGCCACGAACGCCGCGTAGACCACGCCGATGACCGACATGCCGATCACCCACGGCGCGAACGTCTTCGTCGCGTCCGGGAACAGCGGGATGCAGTAGCGCAGGATCGCGAACGTGCCGATCTTGTCCATGACGCCGACCAGGAGCGCCGCGACCGCCGCGGGGGCGGCCCCGCCCGCGTCCGGGAGCCAGGTGTGGAACGGGAAGAACGGGGCCTTGATCGCGAACGCGATGAAGAACCCGAGGAACAGCCAGTTCTGGAGCGAGCCGTCCGCGAGCGGCTCGGCCTCGACCAACGTGGCCCAGTCGAAGACGCCGCCGTTGTTCACCCACAACGCGATGACGGCGACGAGCATGAGCAGGCCGCCCAGCAGCGAGTACAGGAAGAACTTCACCGCCGCGTACTGCTTCTTCGGGCCGGTGCCGTAGGAGCCGATGAGGAAGTACATCGGCACGAGCATCGCTTCGAAGAAGAAGTAGAACAGCAGCACGTTCGAGGCGAGGAACGTCGCGAGCATCGCCGCCTGGAGCGCGAGCACCAGGGCGAAGAACGTCGGGACGCTCCGCTGCACCGAGTCGAGGTCCCGCCAGGCCGCGAGCATCGCGATCGGCGTGAGCCCCGCGGTCAAGGCGACCAGCAGCAGCGCGATCCCGTCGATCCCCCAGGACAGGTTCAGGTCCCACGCGGAGATCCACGTGTACGACTCGGTGAACTGGAGCCACGGCGCGTCGTCGGCGTAGTCGAAGCCGACCGCGACGAGCGCGGTGATCACGGCGACCGCGCCCGCGAAGCCGAGCGCGGTCCAGCGGGCCGCGTTCGCGTTCTCGCGCTTGATCGACGCGACGACCACCGCCCCGATCAACGGGACGGCGACCAGCGCCGACAGCAACGGGAGTTCGTTCATTGGGTGACCACCACCATGAGCGCGGCCACCACGATGACCGCCCCGGACAGAATGGACAGGGCATAGGAGCGGACGAAACCGGTCTGGAGCGCGAGCAGGCGCCGCGAGGACCCGCCGACCGCGGCCGAGAGGCCGTTGACGGCGCCGTCGACGACGCGGCCGTCCATGGCGACCGAGGCGCTGGCCGCGAGGCGGCTGGGACGCTCGAAGAGGCCGCGGTTGACGATCTCGCCGCCGAGGTCGGCGCGGGCGGCGCGCACCGGCCAGGCGGCGGCGCGGGGCACTTCGTCGGTGCCGTTTCGGAACAGGAGCCAGGCGAGGGCGGCGCCGAGGACGACGGCGACGGTGGTCGCGACGGTGACCTGCGTGTGCGACAGGTGCCCGTGGATCTCGTGCTGCTCGCCGAAGACCGGCGTGAGCCAGGTCGTGACGGGCGAGGCCATGAGGCCGCCCGCGGCGAGCGAGCCGATCGCGAGCAGGACCAGCGGGCCGGTCATGATCGCCGGGGACTCGTGCGGGTGCACGTCCTCGGTCCACCGCTTGGGGCCGTGGAAGGTGAGGACGAACAGGCGGGTCATGTAGAACGCGGTGAGCGCCGCGCCGAGGAGGGCGGCGCCGCCGACGACCCAGCCCTGCCAGCCTTCGCGGGCGAAGGCGGCGGCGATGATCGGGTCCTTGGTCCAGAAGCCGGAGAACGGGAACAGGCCGATGATGGCGAGCCACCCGGCGGCGAAGGTCGCGTAGGTGACCGGCATCTTCTTCCAGAGCCCGCCGAAGCGGCGGATGTCGGTCTGGTCGTTCATGGCGTGCATGACCGAGCCGGAGCCGAGGAACAGGCCGGCCTTGAAGAAGCCGTGCGCGAGCAGGTGGATGATGCCGAGCGCGAACGCGCCGCCGCCGAGGCCCACGGCCAGGAACATGTAGCCGATCTGGGAGACGGTGGACCAGGCGAGGACGCGCTTGATGTCGTCCTTGGCGCAGCCGACGATCGAGCCGAAGAGGAGCGTCAGGGCGCCCACGACGACGACGGCGGTCTGCACGTCCGGGTTGAGGCTGAAGATGACGTTCGAGCGGGCGATGAGGTACACGCCCGCGGTGACCATGGTGGCGGCGTGGATGAGCGCCGACACGGGCGTCGGGCCCTCCATGGCGTCCGGGAGCCAGGTCTGGAACGGGAACTGGCCGGACTTGCCGCACGCGGCGGCCAGGAGCAGCAGGCCGATCGCGAGGCTCGTGCCGGTGGAAAGCGATGCGGCGCCGTTGAAGACGCCCGCGAAGTCGACGGTGCCGAGCGTGCCGAGCATCGTGAACATCGCGAGGAGGAACCCGACGTCGGCGACCCGGTTGGTGAGGAACGCCTTCTTGCCGGCGGTCGCGGCGGCGGGCTTGAGCTGCCAGAACGCGATGAGGAGGTAGGAGGCGAGGCCCACGCCCTCCCAGCCGACGAAGGTCATGAAGTAGTTGCCGCCGAGGACCAGGATGAGCATGGCGGCGGCGAACAGGTTGAAGTACGCGAAGAACTTCCGGCGCCCGGCGTCGTGGGCCATGTAGCCGACGGCGTAGACGTGGATGAGGAAGCCGACGCCGGTGATGAGCAGGCAGAAGACCGCGCTCAGCGGGTCGAAGAGGAGGCTCGCCTCGATGTCCAGGCCCCCGACGGAGAGGATCGTGAACAGGTCGAGGAACGCGCTCTTGTTCTCAAGGCCCGCAAGGGAGCCGAAGAGGCCGAGCGCGAGCGCGAAGGCGGCGCCGATGGTGGTGACGCCGACCCAGTGGCCCCACTTGTCGGCGCGGCGGCCGGCGAGCAGGAGGACCGCGGCGCCCAGCGCGGGCAGGGCGATGAGCGCCCAGGTGAAGGACAGCAGCCCTTCGGCGGGCGCGTACGAGATTTCGTCCACAGTGTCCCCTCTAGGCCTTCAGGAGGTTGGCGTCGTCGACGGAGGCGGAGCGCCGGGACCGGTAGATCGCCATGATGATCGCCAGGCCGACCACGACTTCGGCGGCGGCGACGGCCATGACGAAGAACGCCATGACCTGCCCGTCGATCGTGCCGGTGGTGCGCGAGAACGTCACGAGCGTCAGGTTCCCGGCGTTGAGCATGAGCTCGACGCACATGAACACGACGATCGAGTTGCGCCGCACCAGGACGCCGACCGCGCCGATGCAGAACAGGGCCGCGGCGAGGATCAGGTAGTACTCGGGATTCACGACTCCCGCCCTTCCGTGTGCTTCGGGGCCGCCTCAGCGGGGGTGAGCTGGCGCGGCGGGACGTACTCGGACAGGGACGCCGGCTCGATCGACCCGTCGGGCCGCAGCGCGGGCGTCGCGGTCGAGTCGGAGTTGGCGAACACGCCGGGCCCGGGCCTGGGGCCGGGGTAGTTCCCGGGCGCGAACCGCTCGCGGCTGTGCTCCTTCTGCCCGCGGTGGCCGCCCTTCTTGGCGACGTGCGCGAACATGAGGGCGCCGACCGCGGCGACGGTGAGGACGCCGGAGACGATCTCGAACGGGAACAGGTACGTCGAGAACAGGGCCTCGGCGATCCCTTCGACGTTCCCTTGGCCCGCAGGCGCGGTCGGTTCGGCGATGACGAGGCCGGAGACGGCGCGGGCGAGGCCCGAGGACAAGAGCGCGGCCAGGCCGACGCCGAGGAGCACCGCGAGGAGCCTTTGGCCCCTGAGGGTCTCGAACATGGAGTCCTTGGAGTCGCGCCCGAACAGCATGAGCACGAACAGGAACAGCATCATGATCGCGCCGGTGTAGACCATGATCTGCACGAAGCCGAGGAACGGCGCGGACTGCATGATGTAGAAGACCGCCAGGCACATCATGGTGACCGCGAGCGAGAGCGCGGCGTGGATGGCCTGGCGGGACAGGACGAGTCCGATCGCGCCGCCGAGGGCGATGGGGGCGAGGATCCAGAAGAAGACGGCCTCGCCGGCGGAGGCCGACTGCGCGAGGCCCGCGGCCTGGGCGAGGTCGATCACGACCGGTCCCCCTTCTTCTGCGCGAGCATCTCCGTGAGGGAGAACTCGGCGCCCTCGCTCGCGCCCGGGTTGACCGGGCCCGACTCGTAGTACGCCTTCTCGCTGTCGCCCAGGCGCATCGGGTGCGGCGGCTGCTCCATGCCCTCGATGAGCGGCGCGAGCAGCTCCTCCTTGGTGAAGATGAGGTCGCGGCGGTCGTCGCGGGCCAGCTCGTACTCGTTGCTCATGGTGAGCGAGCGGGTCGGGCAGGCCTCGATGCACAGGCCGCAGAAGATGCAGCGCGCGTAGTTGATCTGGTAGGTCTTGGCGTACCGCTCGCCGGGCGAGAACCGCTCGGCCTCGGTGTTCTCGGCGCCCTCGACGTAGATCGCGTCGGCCGGGCAGGCCCACGCGCACAGCTCGCAGCCGATGCACTTCTCCAGGCCGTCCGGGTGCCGGTTGAGCACGTGGCGGCCGTGGTAGCGCGGTTCGAGCTTCGAAGGCTTCTCAGGGTATTCGACCGTGACCTTCGGCTTGAACATGTGCGAGAAGGTGACGCCGAAGCCTTTGGCGAAACCGGACATCTACTCCTCCTCCTTCTGAGAACCGTTGATGGGCGCTGAAGATGTGCTCGCGGGTTCGAGCTGCTTGAGGGACCGCGGGTTCGGCGGGACCGCGAGGTCCAGCGGCGGCACCGGGAAGCCGCCGAGGCCCGTGTCGGGCTCGGCCGGGTCCTCGTAGGGCTTGCGGCTGGGCCAGAAGAAGATCAGGGCCATGACGACGATCGCGGCGCCGCCGGCGAACGCGATCCGCGTCGGCAGCTCGTTGCCGGTGTCGAGCCCGATGTTCATGGCCGCCAGGACCATGAGCCACACGAGCGAGACGGGGACGAGGACCTTCCAGCCCAGGTTCATGAACTGGTCGTAGCGCAGGCGCGGGAGCGTCCCGCGCAGCCACACGTAGAAGAACAGGAACGCCAGGACCTTCCCGAAGAACCACACGAGCGGCATGAAGCCCTCGTTGGCGCCCGGCCACCACGAGTCGGGGAACGGCGCGGCCCAGCCGCCGAGGAACAGCGTCACCGCCAGGGCCGACATCGTCACCATGTTCACGTACTCGGCGAGGAAGAACGACGCGTACTTCAGCGACGAGTACTCGGTCGCGAAGCCCGCGACGAGCTCCGACTCGGCCTCGGGGAGGTCGAACGGGGCCCGGTTCGTCTCGCCGACCATCGCGATCACGAAGATCACGAAGCTCGGCGCGAGGACGATGAAGTACCAGCCCGGGAGCGTGATCTCCGCGCCGCCGATCGACAGCGGCAGGCCCTCGGCCTGCGCCTCGACGATCGCGCCGGTCGACATGAGCTTCGACTGGAAGAACACCGCCAGGACCGCGAGGCCCAGCGCGATCTCGTACGAGATCACCTGCGCCGCGGCGCGAAGGGCGCCCAGGAGCGAGTACGCGGAGCCGGAGGCCCAGCCCGCGAGCACGATCCCGTACACGCCCAGCGCCGAGCAGGCGAGGATCACCAGGACGGAGACCTCGAAGTCGGTGAGCTGGAGCTCGGTCTCGATGCCGAACACGTTCACGACGGGACCGAAGGGCACCACCGAGAACGCCGTGAACGCGCACGCGACCGCGATGACCGGCGCCGCGAGGAACACGAGCTTGTCCGCGGTCCGCGGCATCGTGTCCTCTTTGAACGCGAGCTTGAGGCCGTCCGCCAGGGACTGGAGGAGGCCGAAGGGCCCGTTGCGGTTCGGGCCGGGCCGCACCTGCATGATCGCGACGACGCGGCGCTCGTACCAGATGGTGAACAGCACCAGCAGGACCAGGACGACGAAGACGAGCACGCCCTTGATCAGCATCAGCCAGACGGGATCGTTCATGAGTTGACCGCCTCCACCTTGTCTCCTTCGGCCGGTCGGGGCACGTTCGGGTACGCGCGGATCTGGACCACGTCGCCCGAGCCCGCGCCCAGGTGGCGGTAGATCCCGCGACCGGGCGCGTTCTGCGGCAGCCAGACCGTGCCGTCGGGCATCGCCGTCACCGCGAGCGGGAGCGTGATGCCGCCGATCGCGGTCGAGACGGTCACGCCCGAACCCTCGGACGCGCCGATGGCCTTCGCGGTGGCCGCGCTCAAGCGGACCACCGGGTCGGGGGCGCAGCCGGCCAGGTGCGGGTTGTTCTCCTGGAGCGAGCCGCCGTCGAGCAGCTGGCGCCAGGTGGCGAGCACCGCCTTGCCGTCCTCAGTGGATCGGGCCGGCTTGTCGGCGGCCCAGTCCGGGGCGGGCTGGCGGGTGATCGGGTCCGGGAGCCCGGCGAGCTCGGCCCGCACGGTCCGCGTGTCGGCCAGGCCGAGCTTCACGCCCATGACGTCCGCGAGCGCGTCGAGCACGGCGTGGTCGCTCATCAGGTCCGACTCGATCACCGTGTCGAAGGTGCGCAGGCGCCCTTCCCAGTCGAAGAACGCCCCGGCCTTGCCGGTGACGGGAGCGACCGGGAGGATCACGTCCGCGACCCGGGTGACCGCGGAGTGGCGGATCTCAAGCGACACAACGAATCGCGCGGCGTACAGGGCGGCTTCCACGGCGGGCGCGTCGGCGAAGTCGTACGGGTCGACGCCGCCGACCAGCAGGCCGTCGATCTCCCCGTCGGCCGCGGCCTGGAGGATCTGCCAGGCCCCGCGGCCGTCGGCGCCGGGCAGGGACTCGACGCCCCAGTACTCGGCGAGCTGGTCGCGGTCGGCCGCATAGGAGGCGAGGCCGCCGCCGGGCAGGAGCCCGGGCAGGCACCCGGCCTCGACCGCGCCCCGGTCGCCCGCGCGGCGGGGGACCCAGGCGAGGCGCGCCCC
>NZ_QFRW01000087.1 GCF_003265355.1 Glycomyces dulcitolivorans
GGCCTCGCCGCTTCCGGCGGTCGGCCTGCCGCGACCGGCGCGCCGAGGGGACGCGGCCGTATGGACGCGGCGCCTCCGCCTGCCTCGGCGCCTCGCCATCCCGGCGGCCGTCGCCGTGGTGCTTGCCCTCGCCGCCGCCGGGGTCCTGTACGTCGTGCAGGGACAGCGCTACACGCCCGAAGAACCCGCCCGGGACCTCGCCGCCGCACTCGAAGCCGGGGACGGCCCCGCCGTCGCCGCGCTCCTCGGCATCGACCCCGACGCCCACCCGCTCCTCGCCGCCGGAGCACTCGACACCGGGTATGAGCCTCCCCGAAACGTCGAGGTCGTCAGCGTCGACTACGACACCGCCGGGCAATGGGAGGCAGCCGGAGACGGCATGTCCGTCCGCTGGGTCGAGGACTACACCAAGCGCCCCGACATGGAGCACGCCACGGTGACCCTCGCCTACACCCTTGGGGGAGAAGCGCACACGGTCGAGCTGGACGCCACCCGCGAGGGCGGCGGCTGGGCCCGCCCCTGGAGCCTCAACCCCGCGCCCCTGGAAACCACGGTGACCGCGACGGCGATTAGGCCCGGGGCGGTACAGCTCGCCGCCGCCACGGTCGACCAGGCACCGGCCGACGACGACCAATGGAGCGACGAGGACGACGCCACGGGACTTCTAGCGCTCCCGGGGGTCTACGCCGCCACCGCGACCGGCGACGCTCTCTGGACGGACGCCGAGACGACCGTGGCCGTCCCTCTCGGCGAGGACGCCACCGCCGTCCTGTCCGCCGACCTTCAACCCGCCGCCGAATCCGACACCCTCGCCGCCGTGGTGGCCCACATCGACGCGTGCGCGGCGGCCGGCGGCTACCCCGACGCCGCGTGTGGATGGCGCGACGACTCCGGGTGGATGACGATCATGCCCGAAGGCACCCCCTGGACTCTGGAGTCATACCCCGCTGTCGAGGTCGAACCCGACTACCAAGGCGGCCTTGAAGTCCGCACCGTCAAGCCGGGCGCAGCCGTCGCGGAGTACGAGACAGTGACGGGGGAGACCCGCACCATCGCCGCCGAAGTCCACGCCAACGGCATCGCCGTCCTTGGCGACGACGGCACGGTCGGCTTCACTCCGCAGGCCTGCGACATCGGTGCCTCGTATTGCTAGACCCGGGTTGCGGGTACTTAGTCAACTGGACGGCAATGACTCTCGACGAAGGGACACGACCATGACTACCCCCAAGTCAGAACTGCCGACATGGGCTGAAGCTCAGGACCAGGCGGTAGCCCACGCCACCGCCGCCGCCGCTGAGCAAGATCCGGCGGCACGCCAGCACCACACCGAACTCGCTCAGGTATGGGCAATCATCGCCCTCTCCCGCGCCAACATCGAGCAGGCCGATCAACTCGCTCTGTCCCTCCGCGACCTCAGCGCCACGATTAACGATCTGCCATCAAGGATTCGCTAACCAGCGGAAACACTCTGAGATCCGCCCCGCTGAGGGTGTCTGTGGCGTACCCGGTGCTACTCCAGGTAGGGACGTGGGCCGAGAGGCTGTTAGAGGCATCCTCAGCGGGTTGCGTTTTTGCAGGTCAGAGGCACGGAGGTGCTTTCTGGGTGGCATCGACGAGTCCGTAATGAGATTGACTATTCGGCTGAGTGAGTTGGAAAGAGAGATGAAGTACCATCAAAGACTGATTTGAGCTTCAGGAACCAAGGAGGCTAGCAATGGCGTCGAAATTTCCACCTGGATGGGAAAAAGTTCCTGGAACAGACCCTCCTAATTCGGGTCAAGGTTTCGTTTATCAAGTTCGTCGCATTGGAAGCTCGGAGAAGTTTGCTCTCAAGCGCTTGAGGAATCCGGATAATCCGCGACGATCTGAACGTTTCAGTAGGGAAGTTGCGGCCATGAAGGAGCTTTATGGTCTTGGAGTTCCGGTTCCAAAGGTGGAGGCCGATGACCTAGATGCAGATAAGCCCTGGTTTATCATGCCTTGGTATCCTGACGGGTCCCTTCAAAAGCTTATAGGCAGCCAATCTAGGCGCTTGGACACTCTTTCGCGATTGCGACTCGTGGCCAAAATTGCGGATGCACTAGCTCTCGTGCATCAGCAAGGACTGGCTCATCGTGATATCAAGCCTGAGAATATCCTTTTGAACGGGGATCAAATTCTCCTAGCGGACTTCGGTCTTTGCATATCGATCGAGGATGCTCGCTTGACCGAGACCAGTGAGATTGTTGGTCCTCGCCTCTACATGGCGCCGGAACACGAGTCCGGTATATCCGAGGAGGTGGACCAACGTCCAGGTGACTGTTACTCCTGGGCAAAGCTTGCATGGGCAGTAATTGCCGTTCGCAACCCACCCGCCCGGGAGGCAGTCCTTGAGGAAGGGAAACAACTTCACCGCCTGCTCGGTGACAATAGGCTCCTCGGAATGCACCAGCTTTTCGAGCGTATTCTAGTAATTGACCCCCGCGCGCGGCTAAAAGATTGGGCAGCGATACAAGGAGATCTTCGGCATACGATGCGACTATTTGACGAAAATCAAGAGGAATCGTCTTCCGGCGATCGCTCTTTTTCCGAAGCACTTCTTGCAGCATCTCAAATCGGGAGTACCGAGGAGGCGGTTGAGAGGCGGCTAAAACAGGCTCGCACCGAAAGACGACGTAGGGATACTAATCGGATAGAGCAGATTCTGGCAGATGAAATAGGGGCCCAGCTTGGCGAAGATCTGCGTTCGCTGAATGAGGCATCAAGGTACGAAGTGTCTGCGAGTATTGCAGGCGGAGGGCCATCGTTTCCAGCACTAGCAGAAGTCTATGATTTCGGACTTTCTGCTGAGGTCGAGATTGAGCATTATAGCCAGCACTCGAACCCTCAGGCAGGCCTTTATTTGACGTGGACAATGCCTGGTGACAAGAATCCAAATCAACACGGATTCTCTATCGGAATTTATGTAATTACACAGGGTGATTCATTTCGTTTGATTCGAACCCCGTTCATTTACGGAGGCCCTGCAATGGAGGTGCGAGAGATCGCTCCAGGTTCGATCCGTGTATCGGAGCCGCTGCCGCTAGGACTCGCAAGTGCTGAGAGGGAGTCAAGGTTGTTTGCTCAAGAGTCTGCGGAGTTCTTTCGTACGCTTCTAACAAGATTTCTCTTGCTCATCCGAGGCGGCAAGAATCCAAATGACGCTGAAAATTGGGAATGAGGCCGATTCTGTCGCGGTGTGAGACTACTGCGGCGGAGGAGTGGCTATTGATTCGCGCGAAGTTGTACCCCGAGGTAGGGGCGAGCTCTGGTAGGCCCGTAGGAGCACGCTGAGCGGGTTACGTTTTCGCAGGTCGTGGGCTGATTCTTGTGACCTAGCTGTGCTGTTCCATGTCAGGCCCTACGGCGGATGCTTGGACTAACGCTAGCTCAGCGACAGGCACGCGTTGTCTCGGAATACAAGGCCGCGTAGGGAGCCAAATGGGGGGCCAATCGCCATGGTTGGCGGCGGACATCGGTGGACGTGCGAAACCCGGGTCATGCCTGGTCGGGGCGGTCTGCGGCTTGACGACCTGTGTCACTTGGTCCTCAGAAGTGCGTTCCGGGACCAGGTGTCGCAGGTTCGAATCCTGCCGGGGGCACTTTCTTCGAGGGCCATTCGCTTCGTGCGGGTGGCTTTTTTCGTGCTCCGAAACTTCCGGAAATTGTGGGGTGGGGTGGGGGCGTCGGCTCGTCGGGTTGGTGGCGGTTTTCGAGGGTTCTCGTTTGGGATCGGACGTGAGCTGGGTGGATGAGAGCGCTTGCGGGAGAATCTGGGCCGAAAAGTTCCGATAGTTTTCCGGAAGTCATTGACACGTTCCGATGTCTGATCCACGATGGTGTCAATTGAGAGATCGATGTCTCTCGATGCGGTTCGCGTTCGGGCGCGGCCGTTCGCACCCTTCCAAGGAGACAGGATGAAGTACAACCCTCCCCCTGGCATCTTCAGCCGCCGCAACCTCCTGCTCGGCGGCACCGGCGCGCTCGCGCTCGGGGCCTCCGGGCTGCTCCTGCCGAGCGCCGCGCAGGCGCAGCAGGTGATCACCACCAACCAGGAGGGCACCCACAACGGCTACTACTACTCGTTCTGGACCGACACCCAGGGCCGCGCCTCGATGACCCTCGGCGCGGGCGGGAACTACAGCTCCCAGTGGAACGGGGCCAACAACTGGGTCGGCGGCAAGGGCTGGGCCAACGGCGGGCGCCGCGTCGTGGACTACAACGGCTCGGTCAACCACGGCAGCAACGGGTACCTCGCGCTCTACGGCTGGACCTCGAACCCGCTGGTGGAGTACTACATCGTCGAGTCCCACGGCCCGTACAACCCCAGCAGCGGCGCCACCAACCGCGGCACCGCGACCATCAACGGCGGCACGTACTGGCTCGGCCAGTCCACGCGCTACAACGCCCCGTCGGTGGAGGGCACCAAGACGTTCAACCAGTACTGGAGCGTCCGCCAGGGCGCCCGCACCTCCGGCTCGATCGACACCGGCGCCCACTTCGACGCGTGGGCCCGCGCCGGCATGAACCTCGGCAGCTTCAGCTACTACATGATCATGGCGACCGAGGGCTACCAGTCCACCGGCAGCTCCAACATCACCGTCGGCTCCACCGGCGGCGGTGGCGGGGGCGGTGGCGGCGGCGCGTGCACCGCGGTCCTGTCGGCCGGCCAGCGCTGGAGCGACCGCTACAACCTGAACGTGGCCGTCTCCGGCAAGAGCGACTGGCGCACCACGCTGAACATCCCCTCGCCCGCGAAGGTCCTCGCGACGTGGAACTGCAACGCGTCCTACCCGACCGCGCAGCAGCTCGTCGCCACCCCCAACGGCAGCGGGAACAACTTCGGCCTCACCATCCAGGCCAACGGCAACTGGAACTGGCCCACCGTCGGCTGCGCCTGATTCCCCAGGGGGAGCCCCCGGCCCGCGCCGCCGGGGGCTCCCCACTGGAGCGGGGGCGGCATAGGATCGGGCCATGCGATCGAAACGCCCCCTGATCGGCGCGGCCGGCCTCGCCGCCTGCGCGCTCCTGGCCGCCTGCTCGGGCGGTGCGGACGACCTGCCCGCCGCCGACGAGGCCCTGCCCAGTGCGGCCGCCGCGATGGCCGAGGTCGAGTCCGTCCACTTCGAACTCACCGTGGACGGGACCGTCGACGGGCTCGCGGTCAAGGGCGCCGACGGCGTCGTCACCAAGAGCGGTGAGGCCGAAGGGACCGGGACGATCACGGCGCTGGGCATGGACGTCGAGGTCGAGTACGTCATCATCGGCGAGACCGCCTACGTCAAGGGCGTCACCGGCGGCTACCAGGAGATCCCCGTCGGGGACGAGCTGCTCCCGTACGACCCGACCGTGCTCCTCGACCCCGACCGCGGCATCGCCGCGCTCCTGACCGCGGTCGAGTCCGCCACCCCGCAGGACACCGAGACCGTGGACGGCGTCGACGCCTACCGGTACGAGGTCGTGTTCGACCCGGCCGCGTTCGCCGAGTTCCTGCCCGCCGCGGGCGACTGGAACACCGCGACCGTCTGGTTCGACCAGGAGCACCTCCGGGTCGTCAAAGCCGAGTTCGCGCAAGGGGACGCGACCGTGACCCTCACCTTCGACCAGTACGACGAACCGGTCGAGATCGTTGCCCCCGCTTAGAACGGGGCGCAGGCGCCTCGCGGTCGGCGCGGCCGGCGCCGCCGTCCTGCTCGGGTCGATCGACGCGTACGTCCTGGTGAGCGTCCTGGTCGACATGATCGGCGACCTCGACATCCCGGTGAACCACCTCGAACGGGCCACGCCCCTGGTCACCGGCTACCTCCTCGGCTACATCGCCGGGATGCCGCTGCTGGGGCGCGTCTCGGACCGGTTCGGGCGCCGCATCGTCATCCACGTGTGCCTGGCGGCCTTCGCCATCGGGTCGGTCATCAGCGCCGTCTCGCTCGAACTCGCCCCCCTCGTCGCCGGGCGCGCCCTCCAGGGGCTCGCGGGCGGCGCGCTCCTGCCGGTGACGATGGCCCTCGCCGCCGACCTCTTCGCCGCCCGGCGGCGCGCGGTCGTCCTCGGCTGGGTCGGCGCGGCACAAGAACTCGGCGCGGTCCTCGGGCCGCTCGCGGGCGCGGGGATCGCGGCGCTCGTCGGCTGGCGCGGCATCTTCTGGATCAACATCCCGCTTG
The DNA here is from genome assembly GCF_003265355.1 of Glycomyces dulcitolivorans. Taxonomy (GTDB): domain Bacteria; phylum Actinomycetota; class Actinomycetes; order Mycobacteriales; family Micromonosporaceae; genus Glycomyces; species Glycomyces dulcitolivorans. Next base: position 6,180 of record NZ_QFRW01000087.1, read on the forward strand.
CAATTCTTGCGGCGCTGGCCGTGCACTTCGCGCTCCCTTCGGGGGCGCCGCGCAAGGACGCCCGCATCGACTTCCTCGGCGGCGGGCTCCTCGCGGTCGCCTTGGGGCTGTTCACGGTCGGGCTCTACAACCCCGAACCGGAATACTCGGTGCTCCCGAGCTGGGGGCCCATCGCGATCGCCGCTGGCGCCGCGGTGCTCGTCGTCTTCGCGCTCCAGCAGCGCTTCTCGCGGGTGCGCCTCCTCGACCCCGAGGGCGTCCGCTGGGGCCCGTACGCGGCCTGCCTCGCCGCGAGCGCCGCGGCGGGCGCGGTCCTCATGGTCACCCTCGTCGACACGCAGCTGCTCGCCCAGACCCTCCTCGGCCTCGACTCGGCCGGCGGCGCGCTCCTGCTCATGTGGTTCCTCGTCGGCTTGCCGCTCGGCGCGGTCGCGGGCGGCGCCCTCGCCTCCCGCTTCGGCGAGCGGATCCCGTCGATCGCCGGGTTCGCCACGGCCGCAGCCGCTTACGTGTGGATTGCCCGCACGGTCCCCGACGTCAGCCCGGGCTTGGCCCTCGCCGGTCTCGCCCTCGGCCTCACGATCGCCCCGCTCTCCTCGGCGGCCCTGCGCACCGTCCCCGAGGACCGCCACGGCACCGCCGCCGCGTTCGCCGTCGTCGCCCGCATGATGGGCATGCTCATCGGCGTCGCCGCCCTCACCTCCTGGAGCCTCAACCGCTTCCTGGAGTCCACCGCCGACCTCGACATGCCGCTCCCCATCGGCGTCACCGAAGCCGAGTTCCAGCAGCAGTACACGGTCTACCTCGAAGCCCTCGACCGCGCCCTCGCCGCCCAGTACGCCGACGTCTTCACCGCCGCCGTCGCCATCTGCCTCGCCGGAGCGATCGCCTCGGCCGCCCTCCCGGGCCGGGTGAGAGTGACGAGCGCCGTTTAGCCGGGCTGCGAGGGCCTCCCGCCGGATAGGGTTGGCGCATGGCGGATCTTTCTGTCGTCGAGAACGGCGAGGAGCAGCGGTACGAGCTGCGGGACGATGCTGGAGGCGTGCTCGGGTACCTGGAGTACCTGACGCGGGAGGACTTCGTCGTGCTGCCGCACACCGAGGTCGACCGGTCGCTGCGGGGGCAGGGCTGGGGGGACCGGCTGGTGCGGCACGCGCTCGACGACCTGCGGGCGAAGGGTGCCAAGGCGTACCCGACCTGCCCGTTCGTGGACCGCTGGATGCAGCGCCACGAGGAGTACGAGGACCTCCGCTACCAGCCCTGATCGGTCCGGTGCGGACTGTTCACCTCCGCGCAAACTTCGGGTTCAACTGTCGTTCATCCGGGGATGAAGCATCTTCAATATGCTGTCCGCGCTCATCCTGCTGCGCCATGTCTCCGACGACCCCGCCGACCGACTCACGGACGCGCAGTCGCGGCGGGCCTGGGCCCTTGCCGACTTCTTGCAGCTCTACAACCCGACGACGCTCCTCAGCGGCCCGGGGAGCGCGTGCACCGAGACCTTGGGGCCGCTTGCCAGCCGCCTCGACCTCCAGAGTTCCGTCTCGGCGGATCTGGCTTCTGACGCGCCTAAGCTTTTGCCTGTTCATGCCGCCGTCTGGCTTGGGGCCCGGGCGCTGCGGTGTCTGCCCGATCCCCGGCGGACTTCTGTGGTTTGTGCCGAGGGTCCGGTGCTTGCTGCACTGCTTGTCGCAGTGGCGGCCTTGGATGGGCATGACCTTGCTTTTCATTCGCAGGAGCCTTCGGAGGAGCTGCTTCCCGGTGGCGGGTGGGTGCTGCATCGGGACGATGGGCGATTGGTGGATGTGAAGCCCCTCAGCGTTCGGTAAATCGATTGCCTTCGCTGGTCATCCCCGGGTAGGGTCTACGGTTCGCCTTTCAGGCATCCGTGATCTCTGACAAATCCACCGGGGAGACTCCTGTGTCAGAAGCCGAACTCCAAGCCGAAATCGCCCACCACGCGCGCGCCCGCGACCTCATGGCCGCCATGCGCGACCTGACCGAGGCCATCCACCGCACCTACGCCGGCGAATTCGACGAGTCCGGGAAGAACCTCGGCATCGGCGACGTCGGCTCGGACCAGCACTTCGGCTGGGCCATGGCCAACTACACCGTGCCGCGCCTGGCCGACCTCAGCGACCGCGACATCGCGCTCTACTTCGGCCGCATCTGGATGGACGACGGCGAGGACTTCCACATCGGCCGCCGCCACATCCGCGACGAGCGCAACGACCCGATCGTCCTCGACTGGCGCGCGCCCCTCGCCGAGCAGTACTACCGCGCCTCCGTCCACGACCGCCGCGACGTCGCCAAGCGCCGCCGCTTCGGCTTCCAGGGCGCCCGGCTCACCGGGTTCGAGGACGAGAACCTCGTCCTCGGCGAAGAGGTCGCCTCCGACATCCTCACCGCCGAGATCGAGCGCCCCCGCACCGGGCCGATGCGCGACATCGTCGCCACCATCCAGCCCGACCAGGACGAGCTCATCCGCCGCGACGCCGCCACGAACCTCTGCGTCCAGGGCGCCCCCGGCACCGGCAAGACCGCCGTCGGGCTCCACCGCGCCGCCTGGCTCCTCTACAACTACACCGGGAAGCTCACCAAGTCCGGCGTCCTCATCGTCGGCCCCAACGAGGGGTTCCTCTCCTACATCTCCGGTGTCCTTCCGACCCTTGGTGAGACGTCGGTCTGGCAGACCACCGTCCAGCAGCTCACCGGCGCCCACACCGCCGCCGCGACCGACACGCACGAGGCCGCGCTCGTCAAGCACGACGAGCGCATCGCCCTCGTCTGCGAGCGCGCCGTCTGGGGCCACGTCGGCACCGCCGCCGACGGGGGCATCACCCCCGACGAGGGGCTCCTCATCGCCGACGGCGGCTGGCGCTGGCGGCTCGGGCTGAAGTACCTGGACGAGGCGGTCACGTTCGCCCGCAAGAACACCCGCACCTACACCGCCGGGCGCAAGGCCGTCGAGGACGCGATCGTGCAGGGCGTGCGCCGCCAGGCCGAGATCCGCTCCGGGCACTCCCCGGACTCCAAGTGGGGGACCCGGATCAAGCGCACCGAGGCCGTCCAGGGCTTCATGGAGGCGGTGTGGCCCAAGCTCAACACCAAGACCGTCATGAAAAAGCTCTACGGCGACAAGACGTTTCGGGATGACGCTACGCGGGGCATCCTGACCGAGGAGGAGGCCTCCCTGCTCGCCGGGAAGCCCACACGGCCGACCGCTGCCGACCTGCTCATCTCGGACGAGATCGAGGCCCACCTGAAGCTGCGGGACCCCTCGGACTCGTTCGGCCACATCGTGATCGACGAGGCCCAGGACCTGTCCCCGATGCAGTGCCGGGTCATCGCCCGCCGCTCCGGCAAAGGCTCGGTCACCGTCCTCGGCGACCTCGCCCAGGGGACCACGCCGTGGGCCGCCGCCTCGTGGGCGGACCAGATGCGGCACTTGGGGAAGGACCAGGTCGAGCACACCGAGCTGACGACCGGGTTCCGCGTCCCGGCCGTCATCATCGAGCTCGCCAACGGGGTCCTGCCGCACCTGCACGTCGACGTCGCCCCCGCCCGGTCGATCCGCTCCGACGGCTCCCTCGACTTTGTGGAGGGCCCCGACCTCGCCGCGGGCGTGCAGGAAGCGGTCGCCAAGGCGCTCAACGAGGAAGGCCTGGTCGGCGTCATCGCCGCCGACGCGCGCGCGGATGAACTCCGGCCGCTCCTCGAAGGGACCGAACGGGTCGAGCTCGTCGCCGCGAGCCTCGCGAAGGGCCTCGAATTCGACCACGTCGTAGTCGTCGAACCCGTCGAGATCGTCGAAGCGCCCGCCACCGGAGGCGCGACGGTCGAAGGAGTCGGCTTGCGGCACTTGTACGTCGCGCTCACCCGCGCCGTCTCGCGGCTCACCGTCGTCCACGCGCGGGAACTCCCCGCCGAGATGCGCGTCTGAGGAGTTCAACGGGGAGTCACCGGGTCTGATGTGGTCCCCGCCTCTGGTTTCATACCGATTTGATCACAATCAGCGAACGCCGCGGCGAACGCCTGGATTGTCATCGAAAACCATGAAATCCGCGGGTCCCTTGCAGAAACGGCCTCCAACGGTCTTCACCTGCGAATACTTCCCTCCACCGCGCCTCATTCGTACCCATTGGACGGTCAATGAGGACACTTGGGGCGCGGTGGCATCCCATGCTCATATTCGCCTAGAGCCGTGCGAATCGGTTCGAGGAACATGAGGAGTGGGATGTTGCGAGCAAGGCGACCCGGCCTCGGCGCCATCGGCGTCGGCGCCGCCCTGGTCATGGTCGCGGGCGGCACCACCGCCTGCGGAGCCGGAACGGACGCCGGCGACCCCGGCTTCGAGGACTGCGCGACCGACCCGGTCGCCTGCAACTCCGGCGAACGCGCCGACGGCGGCGAGATCACCTGGGGCATCGACGGCTCCTGGACCGGCTGGAACCCCAACCGCAGCGCCGAGTACACCGTCTACGCCCTCCAGGTCACCGCCCCCTACTGGCCCGCCGTCGGCCAGTTCGACCAGCAGGCCGACTGGGTCGTCAACGACGCGATCTTCGCCGAGGACCCCGAACTCGTCAACGAGAGCCCCATGCAGGTCGAGTACACCCTCAACCCCGACGCCAACTGGGGCGACGGCAACCCCATCGGCCTCGACGACTTCGTCTACACCTGGTACGCCCGCTCCGGCGACACCGCCCTCTGCGACGGCTGCACCCCCGCCGCCGCCACCGCCGCCGAAGTCGCCTCCATCGAAGAGGGCCGCACCGCCGACAAGGTCGTCATCACCTACACCGACGCGTACGCCTCCTCCGAATGGAAGTACGAACCCGTCCTCTCCAACCCCGCCCACATCGCCGACGAGCAGGGCCTCGACTGGAAGAACGACCCCGCGGCCATGACCGCCGCCGAGGAGTACTTCTCCGCCACCGTCCCCACCTGGTCCGCCGGGCCCTTCAAGATGGCCGACGGCAAGACCGGCGAGTACGCGATCTTCGAACCCAACGAGGACTGGGCCGGCTCCGCCGAGGTCACCCTCGACAAGCTCACCCTCAAGTCCTTCGACTCCCTCGAATCGATCATCACCGAGATCCGCCAGGGCAACGTCGACGGCGCCAGCCCCGGCAACATCAGCGCCGAGAACGTCGTCCAGCTCGCCGGCGAGGGCGGCATCAACTTCAACGTCGACCGCGGCCCCCTGTGGCACCACATCGACATCAACGTCAACAACGAGTTCCTCTCCGACCCGGCTCTCAGAACCGCCGTCTTCCAGGCCATCGACGTCGAAGAGATCATCGCCCGCACCTACGCCAACGTCCAGTCCGACGCCTCCCGCAAGCTCAACCACCTGTACCGCAACGACTCCCCGAGCTTCCAGGACCACATCACCTCCACCGGCCAGGGCGCCGGCGACATGGAGATGGCCCGCGACACCCTCCTCGCCGCGGACTACGACTGGGACGACGAAGGCCGCCTCCGCGACCCCGAAGGCGAACTCGTCACCTTCAACTACCGGTACGCCGACGGCTCCGACGACCGCCAGACCATGGCCGACCTCGTCGCCTTCAACCTCGCCGACATCGGCATCCAGGTCGAACTCAAGTCCTTCCCCGCCGCCGAGCTCGGCCCCACCCTCAACGACTCGAACTTCGACATGGTCGCCTTCGGCTGGACCTCCCAGCCCGTCATCGTCAACTCCGCCCGCCAGTTCTGGGCCTCCGACGCCCCCACCAACTACGGCCGGCTCGACGACCCCGAACTCGACGCGCTCATCGACAGCCTCGCCCTCGAACCGGACCCCGACAAGGCCGCCCTCATCGGCAACCAGATCGCCGAGCAGGTCGTCCAGGACGCCTACCAGCTCCCGCTCGTCAACACCCCGGTCGCCATCATCGCCACCCCCGAACTCGTCAACGTCCGCGACAACTGGGCCTCACAGCAGCGGGCCCTCTACAACGTCGCCGAATGGGGCATCAGAGCAGCGTGACGCTCGCGAACAGGGCCGGTGCATTCCGCACCGGCTCTGTTTCTTTTGGGGGCGAAGCCCCGCTGTTTTGCCTGAAACTCCCCGAAATCATCCTTTCCAGGTGTAACGATGTCCCAGTCGCGTCCTCGTGGGCGCGGAACCACAGAGGACTCACAGGGGAGTGGTCATATGCGACCTGCAAGGGCAACCGCGCTGGCCGTGGCCGGTGCGGCGGCGCTCGCGGCGGGGGCGCTCGGCGCCTGCGGCGGCGGCAGCGACGGCGGCAGCGGCGACGGCGACGTCACCTGGGCGATCAGCTCGGGCTGGGACTCGTGGAACCCGAACACGAGCGAGGGCAACAACAGCTACCTCAACCAGGTGCTGACCCCCATGGCCGCCTCCTTCGGCGACTTCAACCAGGACGGCGACTTCGTCTACAACGACGCCGTCCTCGCCAAGCTCCCCGAGCTCACGTCCGAGGCGCCGCTGACCGTGGCCTACACCCTCAACGAGAACGCCCAGTGGTCCGACGGCAAGCCGATCCGCGCCGAGGACTTCACCTACATCTGGTACCAGATGTCGGGCAACGCCGACTACTGCAACCAGGAGCAGTGCGCGCCCGCCACCACCGACTGGGGCGCGAACGTCGCCTCCATCGCCGAGGCCGACGGCGTCGTCACCGTCACCTACGTCGACGGGTACCTCAACCCCGAGTGGCAGTTCGCCTTCCCGAACCTCATGCCCAGCCACATCATCGAGTCCAACGGCTTCGAGAACTGGCAGAGCGACCCGGCCGTCATGGGCAACAGCGCCGACTGGCTCGGCACCACCGCGCCCACCTGGTCGGCCGGGCCCTACACGCCCACCGACTCGGCCGTCGGCGACTACGTCATCTACGAGCCCAACGAGAACTACCAGGGCAGCGTCGACCCCGGCCTGACCAAGCTGACCCTCCGGGTCGTGGAGGGCACCGACGCCATCGTCACCGCCCTGCGCAACGGCGAGATCGACGGCTCCTGGCCCAGCGAGTTCAGCCAGGAGGAGCTCGACAAGCTCGACGGCGACGACGCCATCAAGACCGAGGTCTACGAGGGCAACGTCTGGCTCCACATCGACACGAACACCAAGAACGCGTTCCTGTCCGACCAGGTCCTGCGCCAGGCCGTGTTCACCGCGATCGACAACGAAGAGCTCATCTCCCGCGCGTACCCCGATACCGAGGTCGCGGCCCGCACCAACCACTTCTTCAGCCAGACCAGCCAGTTCCACGAGGACTTCCTCAGCCAGACCGACCCGCAGCAGGGCTCGGGCGACGCCGACGCCGCCAACGCCGCGCTCACCGCGGCCGGCTACACCACCGGCGACACGCTGATGACGCCCGACGGCGACGCCGTCTCGCTGACCTTCCGCTACGGCGAGGGCGACGCGACCCGCACGCTCATCGGCGAGGTCGTCCAGTCCCAGCTCGCCGAGATCGGCGTCGACGTGAAGCTCACGGCGATCCCCGACGGCCAGCTCGGCACCGTCCTCTCCGAAGCCGACTTCGACCTGGTCGTCTTCGGCTGGTCCGGCACGCCCGCGTTCACGACCGCGCCGTTCCAGTACTTCGGCTCCGAGTCGGGCTCGAACTTCGGCTCCTACTCGCTCGACGGACTCGACGAGGCGATCGCCAAGGTCACCTCGACCACCTCGCTCGAAGAGGCCGCCGGGTTCGCCAACGACGTCGAGGGCATGGTCATGCCCGCCGCGTTCACGCTGCCGCTGCTCGACGAGCCGCAGTCGACCATCTACAACCAGAACCTGCTGACCGGGGTGACCCCGAACGGCAACAGCCAGTCCGGCCCGCTCTGGGATGTTCAGAACTGGAAGCCCGCGTAAGCGAAACAGCTGAAAAAGAGGGGTCGCCCGGGTCCGGGCGGCCCCTTCGCCGCATATCGGTGGGGTAACAATGATCCGCCAAATCCGTACCGAGACGTTCCCTTCGACAGGTCGACATGGCACCGTTTGTCGCAGTACTGCCGAGGCGGCCGTCCGCCCCCTCTGCGCTCCGGTCGGCGACGGCGCCTCCCCGGTCCGCGAACGGGCGCTCCCCTCGGCCGACCCAATGGAGGAGACACAGCAATGGCTCTTACCCGTAGAGCACTCGGCGGACTGACCATCGGCGGGTCTTCCGCTCTCATGCTGGCGGCCTGCGGCGGCAACGAGGAAGACGGCGGCGAGGCCAGCGGCGAGCTGGTCTGGGCGATCGCGTACCCGTGGGAAGCCTGGAACGAGAACACGAGCACCGGCAACAACTCGGCCGGCCACCTCGCGATGACCCCGATGATCTCGGTCGGCGCGAACGGCTACGACTTCGACCCCGACGGCAACGTCTTCTACGACGACGCCATCTTCGAGGGCGAGCCCGAGCTCATCAGCGAAGCCCCGATGCAGATCCAGGTGACCCTCAAGGAGGGCGCCCAGTGGTCGGACGGCAAGCCGGTCCGCCTGGAGGACTTCATCTTCCAGTGGTACTCGGTCTCCGGCCTGCCCGAGCACGCCAACCAGGAGAAGGCCCTCCCGGCCAGCACCGCGTGGGGCTCCACCGTGGCCTCCATCGAGGAGCCCGAGCCCGGCGTCATCGTCTTCACCTTCGTCGAGGGCACCGTCGACCCGGAGTGGAAGTTCACCGGCGGCGTCTACCTGCCCAGCCACTACGCCGAGGAAGAGGGCGGCTTCGCCACCTGGGCGTCCGACCCCGAGGTCATGGGCGACGCGATCACCTGGTTCAACGAGAACCTGTGGACCGTCGTCACCGGCCCGTACAAGCCGGTCGACAACAAGCTCGGCGAGTACATCGTCTACGAGCCCAACGAGAAGTACCAGGGCTCCAAGACCGCCAAGTTCACCAAGCTCACGATGAAGCCGGTCACGGGCATCGAGGCCGAGGTCACCGAGCTGCGGCAGGGCACCATCGCCGGCTGCTGGCCCAACGACTTCAGCCTGGAGATCCTCCAGGAGCTGGACGAGAACCCCGAGGAGTGGAAGTACGAGACGTACGCGGGGGCGACCTGGTCGCACTTCGACATCAACGTGCGCAACGGCTTCCTCAAGGACGTCGAGCTCCGCAAGGCCGTCTTCACGACGATCGACATCGAGGAGATCAAGTCGCGGGCCTTCCCCGGGACCGAGGCCCCCTGGCTGGGCAACCACTTCTTCACCGAGGACAGCCCCTACTACCAGGACTACACGGGCCCGGCGAACTACGGCCAGGGCGACCTCGACGGCGCCAAGGCCATCCTCACCGCGGCCGGGTACGAGTGGAACGGCGACGGCAAGCTGGAGAAGGACGGCGAGCAGATCGTCTTCAACTTCCGCTTCGCCTCCTCCAACGAGATCCGCAAGCTCACCGGCGAGATCATCCAGGCCCAGCTGGAGCCGCTCGGCATCGACCTGGAGCTGAAGGGCTTCGGCGACGAGGACTTCTCGGCGACGCTCGCCAGCGCCGACTTCGACATGATCGTGTTCTCGTGGGTTGGCAGCCCGGCGTTCACCACCGGTCCGAACCAGTACTTCTCGACGGACTCGGCCTCGAACTACGGCGGCTACGACGACGCGGTGATCAACGAGCTGCTCCCGAAGGTCCGCGGCACGTTCGACATGGACGAGTCGGCCGACTTCGCGAACCAGATCAGCGCCCAGGCGGTCGCGCAGGCGTACACCCTGCCGCTGTACTCCAGCCCGCTGTCGGTCCTGTGGAACTCCTCGCTCGTGGACCTGTCCGACCCGGTGAACCCGTCCAGTCAGGCGGGCCCGGTGTGGAACGTCCGCGAGTGGCAGGCCCCGTGATCGGAGGACTGTGATTTGCGGAGTTGATTCGCAACAGTCCGTCCCGATAATTCACTGAATTCCCCCGTGGGGCCGATGCCACATCGGCCCCACGGTCCATTCAGACCACACGCGCCAGGGCGCAAAGTCACGAATGCATCACGAATAAACTCCAGTTGGGCCCTCCGCCGTGTCAATCCGCTCACGTCTGTGCCAGTGTTTGTCACAACACCGCCGAGGGCTAACAACGCCTTCCCCCAACCCGTTCGTCCGGACGCGCGGCATCGGCGCTTTCGCGTCCAGCCGGAGGCCCCTCGGCATCGATATCTGGAGGAGAAACACTCATGGCTCTGACTCGTAGAGCTCTCGGCGGCCTGACCATCGGCGGCTCCGCCGCCCTCACCCTTGCGGCCTGCGGCGGTAACGAAGGCGACGAAGGCGGCTCCGGCAAGACCGAAGCCGTCTGGGCGATTTCCTCCGCCTGGGCCTCCTGGAACGAGAACACCCAGGCGGGCAACAACTCCTACGGCCACCAGGCCATGACGCCGATGGCCGCGGGTTCCGGCGACTTCGACGCCGACGCCAACTTCCACTACGACGACGCGATCTTCGCGTCGGAGCCGGAGCTGGTCTCCGAGGCGCCGATGCAGATCAAGTACACGCTGAACGAGAACGCCCAGTGGTCGGACGGCAGCCCCGTCCGCGTCGAGGACTTCATCTTCCAGTGGTACTCGATGTCCGGCAAGCCCGAGCACGCCAACCAGGAGAAGGCCCTCCCGGCCTCCATCGACTGGGGCTCCCAGGTCGAGTCGATCGTGGCCCAGGACGACGGCACGATCCTCGTGACCTACGTGGCCGGCTACTCCGACCCCGAGTGGCAGTTCTCCAACACGATCTACCTGCCCAGCCACATCGCCGAGGCCAACGGCTTCACCGCGTGGGCGACCGACCCCGAGGTCATGGGCGACGCGATCCAGTACTTCGAGACCACCGCCCCGACCGCGGACGGCGCCGGCCTCATCGGCACCGGCCCGTTCAAGGTCGTCGACGCGAAGCTCGGCGAGTACATCGTGTACGAGATCAACGAGAACTACCAGGGCTCGGTCAAGCCGACCATCGAGAAGCTCACCCTCCGCGTCATCGAGGGCACCGAGGCCATCGTCACCGAGATGCGCCAGGCCACCATCGACGGCGCGTGGCCGTCCGAGTTCTCGGAGGAGCAGAACGCGCTCCTCGCCGAGGACCCGAACATGAGCCTGGAGACCTACACCGGCTCGATCTGGATCCACTTCGACTCGAACGTCCAGAACGAGTTCCTCAAGGACGTCGAGCTGCGCAAGGCGGTCTTCACCGCCATCAACTGCCAGGACATCTGCGACAAGAACTACCCGGAGACCGGTGTCGAGCAGAAGCTCAACCACTTCTTCGCGAACGACAACAAGTACTTCGTCGACCAGATCGGCCCGACGGGCCAGGGCTCCGGCGACATCGCCGCCGCCCAGGCCATCCTGACCGCGGCCGGCTACACCGGTGCGGCCGAGGGCGAGACCCTGACCACCGCCGACGGCGCCGCCGTGACCTTCAACGTCCGCTACGGCGAGACGAACCCGGTCCGCAAGCTCGCCGCCGAGCTGGCGCAGGCGCAGCTGGCCCAGATCGGCATCGCGCTCGAACTGGTCGCGATCCCGGACGGCGAGCTCGGCAACGTCCTCGCCGAGGGCGACTTCGACCTGATCATCTTCGGCTGGTCCGGTTCGGCCGCGTTCACCGTCGCCCCGTCGCAGTACTTCGAGTCCACCTCGGGCTCGAACTACGGCAAGTACAACAACCCGGCCGCCGACGAGGCGATCGCCAAGGTCCGCTCGACCTTCGACCTCGACGAGGCCGCGGACTTCGCGAACGCCGTCGACGCGCTGGTCGTGCCGGACGCCTACACGCTGCCCGTCTTCGACGAGCCGCAGGCGATCTACTGGAACCCCCAGGTCCTGGAGGGCCCGCTGGCCAACGGCTACTCGCAGGCCGGCCCGCTCTTCAACGTCCGTGAGTGGAAGCTGAAGTAAGGGTTCCCCCGAGCCCTAGCGGCGGAGCCCTTCCGGGGCTCCGCCGCTCGTCTGATTTCTGGACGGATTTCCATCCGGTGGCGCTTCGATGACGGAGCGGCGCCCCTCCAGCCGAATTGCACGACCCACTCTGCACCCCAATCAACTCCCGGCCCGTTCCATTGTCGCGACGGGTTTCCGCTGGCAGGCTGTGAAAATCCCACCTTTCGCCGCCATTCAGGGAATGAACATCACGGGAACATAACGAACGAAACTCATCTCTGGTTCGGCTGCTAGAAACCTGCGATTCCCGTGGAAGGCTGTACCTCGCGTCACCCGACCCGCCGTCTCGGCGGAGCCCCCACAGCTCCGTACAGGGCCCCCACCGGCCCCCCGACGGTCGATCGGCCCGGCAGGCACACCGCCCCCACGGTGACCTCCCCGCCGTCCGGTCCGGCGGCGCACACCCACGAGAGGAACCATGAAGCGACACCACATGGCGGCCGTCGCCGCCTTCGCCTGCACCACCCTGGCCCTGGCGGGCTGCGGTGGGGGCAACGCTCCCTCGTCCAGCCTGGACGACTGCGTGACCGAGGCCGACACCTGCAACTCGGGTGAGCGCGCCGAGGGCGGCGAGGTCACGTGGGCCATCGACGCCGGCTGGGGCAGCTGGAACCAGAACACGGCCGACGGCAACAACGCGTACGTGAGCCTGGCCCTGGCGGGCATGTGGCCGTACACCGGCCAGTTCGACCAGAACGGCGACTTCATCGTCAACGAGGGCCTGTTCTCCTCCGACCCCGAGCTCGTGAGCGAGAGCCCCGTGACCGTCGAGTACTCCCTCAAAGAGGGGGCCAACTGGGGCGACGGCACCGACATCACCGTCGACGACTTCATCTACCACTGGTACGCGCGCTCGGGCAACGCCGAGCTGTGCGAGGGCTGCACCCCGGCCAACACCACCTACGGCTCGCAGGTCGCCTCGATCGAGGGCGACGGCAGCACCGTGACCGTGACCTACGTCGAGTCCTACCACTCCGCGGAGTGGAAGTTCGAGGAAGTCCTCTCCAACCCGGCCCACGTGGCCGAGGAGCAGGGCCTCGACTGGAAGAACGACCCGGTCGCGATGGCCGCCGCCGAGCAGTACTTCTCGGAGACGAACCCGACCTGGACGACCGGCCCCTACCAGGTCGCCGACGCCGCCATGGGCGAGTACGTCATCTACGAGCCGAACCCGGACTGGGCCGGCGACACCGAGGTCACCCTCGACAAGCTCACCTTCCGCGTCATCGAGGGCCTGGACAACATCGTCACCGCCCTGCGCAACGGCGAGATCGACGGCTCCTCGCCGTTCTCGGCCACCTCCGAGGCCATCACCCAGCTGGAGACCGCCGACGAGGGCGTCTCCTACTCGGTGGCCGGCGGCCCGAACTGGGAGCACATCGACCTCAACACCCGCAACGAGTTCCTCTCGGACCAGACCCTGCGCACCGCGGTCTTCCAGGCCATCGACCTGGAGAACATCATCGAGCGGACCTACGCCTTCGTGCAGTCCGACATCGAGCGCAAGAACAACCACCTGTTCCGCAACGGCTCGGAGTACTTCGTCGACTACCTGACCGCGACCGGCCAGGGCACCGGCGACATCGAGATGGCCCGCAACACCCTCCTCGACGCCGAGTACAGCTGGGACGCCGACGGCAACCTCCTCACCCCCGACGGCGAGCAGGTCGAGCTGAACTTCCGCTACCTGGAGACCCGCGAGTCCCGCAAGATCACCGGCGAGCTCACCGCGGCCACCCTCGCCGACCTCGGCATCCAGGTCGAGCTCAAGTCGATCGCGCCGGACAAGCTCGGCGAGGTGCTCGCCGAGGCCGACTTCGACATGATCAACTTCGGCTGGAGCTCCGACCCGCTGTTCGTCGGCTCCGCCTCGCAGTACTGGTCCTCCGGCTCGGGCTCGAACTTCGGCCACCTGGAGGACCCCGAGCTGGACGCGCTCATCGAGAACGTCAACGGCACCCTGGACATGGACGACGCCGCCGCCCGTGCGAACGAGGCGATCAAGCGCGTCATCGAGGACGCCTACGTCCTCCCGATCGTGGACGCACCGGTGATGGTGATGGTCTCCGATAGGTTGGTCAACGTCCGGGACAATTGGGCTTCCCAGCAACGAGCGGCTTACAACATCGCAGAATGGGGTGTGGCAGACACTGAGTAAGTTTTACCTTCAAGTCGCCCATTCCACACGCGTTGCGGTCGGTCGAGTGCAGGCCTCGCCCGGCCGCACGCGCGGGGAAGCAGTGATTTAGCGAGTGCCATTCGCTCACGGGCAGGGTCTCGCCGAAACCGTCAACCGGCAACGGCCAGGCCGCAGAATGGGGAGTCAGTGAGCCCAAAGAGGAGCTGCGCGCAAGCGCGGCGGGACCGGTCGGCAGGCGGACCGGTCCACAGCAGAGAAACCGTTAACGAGGCATTATGGTTGTATTCATAATCCGGCGCACCCTGATGATGATCCCAGTGCTCCTGGGAGCCACCATCCTGTGTTTTGTCCTGGTCGACATACCGAACGACCCGGTGCAGGACAGGGTCTTCGAGATCGAGCAGTCGACCGGCGAACCGGTACCCCAGACCACCATCGACGCCCTGGAGGCGTCCTGGTACTACGACCGATCCATTCCCGAGCGCTACTGGATCTGGCTCACCGGCATCGGTGACACCAACGGCGACATCGGCCTCCTCCAGGGCAAGTGGGGCCCCTCCATCGAGGGCTCCGCCATGGACATCGGCTACGAGATCTCCTCCAGGTTCTGGATCACGCTCAGGCTCGTCCTGTTCGCCACCATCGCGTCGATCGCCATCGCCATTCTCGCCGGTGTCGTCAGCGCGGTCAAACAATATTCGAAGACCGACTACATCCTGACGTTCCTCGGCTTCCTGTTCCTGGCCATGCCCATCTTCTGGCTCGGCTCCCTCTTCAAGGAGGGCGCCGTCCAGCTGAACAAGCTCCTCGGCTCCACGATCTTCCAGACATACGGATCGGGGACGACGGGCTTCCAGGGCAACGGCTGGGAGGTCTTCGTCGACTCGCTGCCCTACCTGATCGTGCCCACCCTGGTGCTCATGCTCGGCGGCTACGCCGCGATCTCCCGCTACCAGCGCGCCAGCATGCTCGAAGTGATGAACTCCGACTACGTGCGCCTCGCCCGGGCCAAGGGCGTCCGCAACGGCACCGTCATGCGGCGCCACGCCCTGCGGACCGCCCTCATCCCCGTCGCGACCTTCGCGCCCCTCGCCCTGTCCGGGGCCATGGGCGGCGCGATGGTCACGGAGAGCATCTTCGGCTGGAGGGGCCTGGGCGTGTACTCGCTCGACGCCATCAACGCCGGCGACACCTTCGCCGTCATGGCCTACGTGCTCATCTCCGGCGTCGTCGTCCTGATCGGCGTCCTGATCTCCGACATCCTGTACGGCGTGCTCGACCCGAGGATCCGCTATGAGTAACACCGCTTCCCCGCGCCTCGACGCCGAGGCCATCACGACCAAGGAGCGCGGCCAGTGGGAGATGGTCGGCCGCCGCTTCTTCCGGCACCGCGCCGCCGTCGTCAGCACGGTGATCTTCGTGCTCATCATCCTGTTCGCCTACGTCGGCCCGCTGCTGTGGAAGTGGGACTACAAGATCCACTCGGAGATCCCCTCGTGGGCCGCTCCGAGCCTGGCCCACCCGTTCGGCACCGACAAGGCCGGGCGCGACATGCTCGGCGCGATGATGCAGGCGACCAAGCAGTCCCTGAACGTCGCCCTCGTCGTGGCCATCGGCTCCACCGTCATCGGCGCGCTCTACGGCGCCGTCGCCGGCTTCTACCGCGGCTGGGTCGACTCGGTGCTCATGCGCTTCCTCGACATCATGTTCGTGATCCCGTTCCTGGTGATCACCGGTGCGCTCGCCGGCGCCATCGACACCTCGGTGCGCTGGTACCACATGGCCATCATCCTCGCCGTGTTCGGCTGGACCTCGATCGCGCGCGCCGTGCGCGCCGAGGTGCTGTCCCTGCGCGAGAAGGAGTTCATCGAAGCCGCTCGAAGCGCGGGCGGCTCCGACTGGCACATCATCACCAAGCACCTGATCCCGAACACGATGAGCGTCATCATCGTGTCCGCGACCCTCCAGATCGCCTTCGCCATCCTCTCCGAGACGACCCTGTCGTTCCTCGGCCTGGGCATCCAGAGCCCCGACACCTCGCTCGGCCTCCTCATCGAGGCCGCCGGCGCGTCGGCGTTCAACGAGCACTGGTACCTGTTCTACATCCCGGGTGTCATGATCATCCTCATCGCGCTGACGATCAACTTCATCGGCGACGGCATGCGCGACGCGATGGACCCGCGGCAGACGATGGTGAGGCGATAACCATGTCCAACATCTCGGTCACCACCAACGGCGACAAGACCCGGTCCGTCGGTTCCAAGGGCGACA
This sequence comes from Glycomyces dulcitolivorans, assembly GCF_003265355.1. Classification (GTDB taxonomy): domain Bacteria; phylum Actinomycetota; class Actinomycetes; order Mycobacteriales; family Micromonosporaceae; genus Glycomyces; species Glycomyces dulcitolivorans. The sequence goes on from NZ_QFRW01000087.1 coordinate 22,474, forward strand.
CCGTCCTGTCCGTCAAGGACCTGGCGGTCGCCTTCCCGACCGACGACGGCCTCGTCCAGGCCGTCCGCGGCGTCTCCTACGACCTCCGCCGCGGCCAGAGCCTCGGCATCGTGGGCGAGTCCGGCTCCGGCAAGTCGGTCACCTCCATGGCGATCATGGGCCTCCTGCCCAAGACCGCCCAGATCACCGGCTCCGCCAAGCTCGAAGGGGAAGAACTCCTCGGCCTCGGCGACGCCGAACTGTCCCGCATCCGCGGCAAGAAGATCTCGATGATCTTCCAGGACCCCCTGACGAGCCTCAACCCGGTCTACACCGTCGGGTTCCAGCTCGCCGAGGCGATCCGCACGCACTACACGGACATCTCCAAGGCCGAGGCGCGCAACCGCTGCATCGACCTGCTCGACTCGGTCGGCATCCCGAACCCGCAGCAGCGGGTCGACGCCTACCCGCACGAGCTGTCCGGCGGCATGCGCCAGCGCGTCGTCATCGCCATCGCCATGGCCAACAACCCGGACGTCATCATCGCCGACGAGCCCACCACGGCCCTCGACGTGACCGTCCAGGCGCAGGTCCTGGAGGCCCTGGAGAAGGCCCGCGAAGAGGTCAACGCCGCCCTCATCCTGATCACGCACGACCTCGGCGTCATCGCCGGGCACACCGACGAGGTCCTGGTCATGTACGCCGGCCGCCCCGTCGAGCACGGTTCGGTCGACGGGATCTTCTACGAGCCGCGCATGCCCTACACGCTGGGCCTGATCGGCTCGCTCCCGCGCATGGACGAGAGCCGCGACCAGCGCCTCACGCCCATCCACGGGACGCCGCCGTCCATGCTCAACCTGGCGCCGGGCTGCCCGTTCCGGCCGCGGTGCCCCATGCACCAGGACATCTGCGCCGAGGTCGAGCCGGACCTGCTGCCCATCAACGGGTCCGCCCACGTGGCCGCGTGCCACTTCTCGGACCAGCTGGAGGGCAAGGCCCCCGACGACGTCTTCGCCCCCGTCGCCACCGACCTCTCGGTCGAGGCGGAAGTCGAAGCCGTCGAAGCCGAGGCCGCTGCGATCCACGAGGAGGAGGACAAGTGAACGCCATGCTCGACACTCCGCAGACCGCGGCGACCCCCGTCATTCAGGGGAGGAACCTGGTCAAGGAGTTCCCCGTGCGCTCCAAGGGGATCCTGCGGCGCAAGGTCGGCGCGGTCCACGCCGTCTCGGGCGTGAGCCTGGAGATCGGCGCGAACGAGACGCTCGCCCTCGTCGGCGAGTCCGGCTGCGGCAAGTCCACCACGGCCCGCCTCATGATGAACCTCATCCCGCTGACCTCGGGTGAGCTCCTCTACGAGGGCCGCGACCTGACGACCCTGTCCCGCAACCAGATGCGCCCGATCCGACGCGACATCCAGCTGGTCTTCCAGGACCCGATGGCGTCGCTCGACCCGCGCATGACGGTCTTCGAGATCATCGCCGAGCCCCTGCGCGTGCACGGCCTGTTCAAGAACGGCGGCCGCGACCGGGTCAACAGCCTGATCGAGATCGTCGGCCTGAACCCCGAGCACCGCAACCGGTACCCGCACGAGTTCTCGGGCGGCCAGCGCCAGCGCATCGGCATCGCCCGCGCGCTCGCGCTCCAGCCGCGCGTGCTCATGCTGGACGAGCCGGTGTCGGCCCTGGACGTGTCGATCCAGGCGGGTGTCATCAACCTGCTGGAGGACCTTCAGGACGAGCTGGGGCTGTCTTACCTGTTCGTATCGCACGACCTTTCGGTGGTGCGGCACATCGCGGACAAGGTCGCGGTCATGTACCTGGGCAAGATCGTGGAGGAGGGGACCACCGACCAGCTCTTCGCGGGTCCGGCCCACCCGTACACGCAGGCCCTCATGTCGGCGATCCCGCTTCCGGACCCGCGCAAGGAGCGGACCCGCGAGCGGATCGTGCTGCAGGGTGATGTGCCCAGCCCGTCGAACCCGCCTTCGGGCTGCCGGTTCCGTACGCGCTGCCCGCTGTTCAAGGAGCTGGACGCGAACGACCAGGCCAAGTGCATCGACATCGAGCCGCTCCTGCGGACCGACCACGACGGCTTGACCCGCGCGGCCTGCCACTTCGCCAAGAAGCGGCAGCTCGTTTAATAGCTAGAGGCAAATGGAAAGGCCGCCCCGCGTTGTGCGGGGCGGCCTTTTCCGTTGCCTCGGGTCAGTGGCTCCAGTAGTCGCTCAGGCAGCCGACGTGTGCGAAGCCCCAGGTGTCGTTCACATCGACGGCGACCCAGATGTTCGAGTAGGAACCGCAGGTCTTGTGGTTCCCGCCGGTGGTGAACGGGACGCACCAGGTGCCGTCTGCCCAGTTCCCGGCCGGGATCTCGCCGAGGACGGTCGAGTTCGCGTAGGGGATCTCGCGGACCTTGGTGTTCTGGCTGAACGCCGCCTGGCACACCACGCTTTCGGCCGCGTCGGACGGGGCGATCCGGTCGGTCTCCACCGACTCGGCGACCGCCGGGGCCGCCCATCCTGCACCGATCATCAGCGCCATGGCCGAAGCCGCAAGGACTCTTCGCATTTGTCCACCTTTGTTGAGTCGTACCGAAGTTGCCGCTTCATGCTGGCAGCTCGGCGACTCCGAAGTGGACTTAACTCGGCAATGTCGGGAACTTGATAGATCAGGCGGCAGTCTGCATGAGGGCGGCGAAGTCGCCGGGGGAGAGGTCGAACACCGGGGATTCGGTGTCGAGCTTCGAGTCCCGGAGGTGGAATCCGTCGTCCTCGGCGCACAGGGTCACCTCAACGCAGTTGTTGTCGTTGCCCCCACTGCCGCTGCGGCTGCTCTTGCGCCAGGAACGCCGGACTTCGACACAGTTGTTGTCGTTGCCGGAGCCACCGCTGCGGGAGCTCTTACGCCAGCCGGTCACGCCAATATGCATCGCGGTACTCCTTGTATCCGATCGAGCGGGGCCACTTCTCGTGGCGCCAATCATCGTAAACCGCGATGCGATGCTCATCCTGGAAGACCCAGCTGGTGTGCGCGAGCGCCGTGTAAACGACCTTTGGCCCTGCTTCGGGGAACTGCTTCGGGTTGCCAGGGCTGTAGCAGCTGAAGGAACTCATGATGTTGATCCACGGATCTGGAAGCACCCGAATCTCCCAGCCCGGGAGATCCTCATGCGCGGTGAGGAAGTCGAGCTGTTCGATCTGAAGCGCTCGGGATTCCTTGGAGAGGAAGTAGAAGGCGGCTTCACCGATCAGGTACTGGACCACGGGCTGGTCCTCCCGGCCGGTCAGGGTCTTCTCGCGCTCGGACCTGAACGCCCATCCGGACTTCCTTCGCTCATCGGTGGTGAGAACATCGACCGCGCAGGCGAGGCCATCGTAGTAGGCGTAGGTCTGGAGAAGCGAGGGGAACAGGATTGGCGCCCATTCGAAGATCTCGCCCATGTACTGCTCGCACAGCTCGCCGTATAGGGCGTTGTAGCGCCCGGCGGCTTCGATGGGCAGCTCGCCGCCCTTCAGCCTCGCAAGGATTCGCATGTATGCGGCGACATCCTCGGGATATTTCAGCACTCGGATGAGGTCGGAGGTGCAGGTCGCCGGGATCTTCGCCCGCCCCCGCTCATAGTTGCGGACTGTGTCGCGGGACTTGTAGATCCCTTCGCCGACTTTGGCTTGGGTGAGTCTCCGGAGCGTCCGGTACTTCACCATCATCGTTCGCTTGAACCATCGAGTCTGATCCTCGCCACCGGCTTCTTCCTCGGCCGCGCCTTCGATTTCCTCTTCGCCTTCGATTTCTGCTTCGAACTTCTCTTCTTCAGGCATCGGTGCCTCCCGCGACCGTCGTTCCTGCCTTTCCGGAACATCCACTATCGCATGAGTACAGCGCAATACCCTTCCATGGAATGTGTGCAATTCCTTGTGGGAGTGGCGGATGCGGAGAAACTCGCTATCGAATCCTCACACTCGCGAGGAAAACACGCCCGGCTCGGTCTCATTCCGACCACTCCGGGTCCGACCAGCGCAACGAAGAGTCGGGTATCCGACAGTGGTTCAGGCCGTGTTCTCGGCGCGTCTCGCCGCGCGCACGTTTCGTATGCGCCGCTTATACGGACCGTCCCTAGGCTGTCACCGATCGGATCGACAACCCCGACCCGACTGGCCTGCAAAGGAAGACCTCTCTATGCCGAAAACCCCTGTCAAACACCTGAGCATCAAGGCCATATGCCTTGCGGCCGTGACCTTCACGACCGTCGCCGTCACCGCGGGCGTCGCCTGGGCCGCGTACACCGACAACATGTACCCGACCACCTACGCGACCCTCCCGTGCATCGACGAGGGCAGCGACCCCGTGAACGGGGCCGGCCACTGCCAGACCGACAACGCGGACCTCACGTACTACACGGACAGCTCCGGCACCAACAAGCTTGAGGCCGTAGACAAGGCGGTCGTCGTCGCGGTCCTGAGCAACGTGTACGGACCGACCGACCTCGTGGTCTCCTACGACTCGACGCCCGTGTTCGCCGGCAGCGCGGAGACGGACATCGTCTACGAGGAGAGCGCCAGGGGCATGAGCTCGACCGCAGACGGCATCACCTTCTGCAACGACGCCGTCAACTCCCTTAAGTGCGATCAGGAGTACATCCGCATCCGCGGCGGCGGCAGCTACACCAACGGCCTGGTCTGCCACGAGACCGGCCACGCCGTGGGCCTGACCCATGGCGACCAGGCGTCGCCGAAGAAGAGCAACACGGACGAGAAGCTCGGGTGCATGGAGAAGCCCACCGACGCCGACGAAGTCCTGCAAGCCAACAACGTCGAGAACATCAACGCCACCTACTGAGGAGGAACCATGCGCACTCGCACCCGTATCGCAGCAGCCGCCGGCGTCATCGCCGCCGCCGCGGTCACCGGCATCGCCGTGGCCGCCTTCGTAACCCCCGCAACCGACCCCGAGGCCCAAGCGGCCCCCGAACAGCCCGAGGTCATGCTCGGCCACGGCGACGACCACCTCCCGAGCATCACGGCCGCCGACTGGGTCACCTACGCCGACCACGTCATCGTCGTCGAGGCCGTCTCGGAGGCGGCCATCTCGCCCGGCACGGAGGAACTCGAACGCGGCGAAGGCATCATCGGCCGGAACATCTCGCTGACCATTGAGGAGGTCCTCTGGTCGCGGGAGGGCGCCACGGTGGCGGCCCCTGCTACCTGGGAGTACTCGGGCCTGGGGTGGCACTTCAAGGACGGCGACCTTGATGGGGCCATGGAGATGGCCCTCTACGACTCCCCGCGGATCGAGGTCGGCCACCAGTACGTGATGGCCATCCGCTGGGAGAAGGCCATCTGCGACGAGGACGGCGAGTACACGCCGGCCCAGTGGCGCGGTCTCGGGGAGGGTTCGGAAGTTCCCTACGACGACAACACCATCGGCAACGGTGAATCGGAGGGCGTCGTGCAGAGCGCGGCCGCCTTCGCGGCTGAGTCTGAGGATGTGGTCGACCAGGGTATCGAGGAGGAGTTGGTCGGGCAGAGCGCTGATGCGATCGTCGCCGCTTTGAACAGCGCTGTGCCGGATGCGGCGGCGCAGTCTGAGCTGGCGGTCTTCGACGCTGAGAATGCTTGTGTTTAGCGCGTTTCGGTAGTGCCAGAGCGGCGGGAGGGCTGTCGGGCCCTCCCGCCGCTGCGGCCTTGGGGTCTCCTCTGGTGCAGGTCTTTTGGCAGCGACAAGAGGTGGGAGGAGGGTCGGGTCGGTCTAGTGCCTCTGAGGTGCGGTGTACTTCCAGGCCTGGCCCGGCGGGAGTACGACTACTTCGAGGCCGGGGGCCTGGGCTTTGACCAGGTCTTGGGCTTCTGCCGCGGACCCGTGCCGCCGGAAGACCAGTGACATTGGGTCGTGCGTGTGGGCGTTATGGTGCCAGCGCATGGGCTTCCCGGCGGGGCCGCCTCGATTTCGAGTCCGGGGGTTGGTTCGCGGACCGAGCCCCAGAGGAGTCGTTCGGCGAGTGGATAGCCGAGCGCGCGGGCTGCTAAGGATCTGATGAGGCCCTCCCTATGGAGGGCAGGGATTAGAAGGGTGGATCGCCGGGGTCTTCAGCGGGAGGTTCCTCGGGGTCCTTCGGGGGAGCGACCCCGACTCTGAACTTCTCCCGGGCCTTGGCTATCGCCGCTTGCATGTTCTTCTGTGCGAACCAGTTCGCATGATCCGTGAGCTCCCGTTTGAAGGTGGGCGACCATTCGTCCGAATCATGCCCATTTGGCAAGTCCTTCAACAGGTCTGCTTCCCAGTCATCATCAGTGAGGCCGCTCTTGTGGGTGATCCGAGCCTTGCCGGGCCCGACCTTCTCGATCTCCCACTTGTTCGTGTGGATCCTGCCGTGGTGGAAGCGGCAGAGGAGGATCATGTTGTCGGCGTTGGTCTCGCCGCCATCCACCCAGTGCTGAATGTGGTGGGCCTCGGTCCAGCTGACCGGAGCCCGACAGCCGGACCAGGCGCACCCGCCCGGCTGCTCCAGCTCCAGCTTGTGCCGGAGGGCCGTGTTGGGGAGGCGCTTCTCCCGACCGAGTTCAATCGCTTCGCCAGTCTCGTAGTCGAAGACCGAGGGAATGATCCCGGCTTCGCAGGCGAGCAGGCGGGCCTTGGCGACAGAGATCGGGCGGCCGTCGAGGATCGGGAGTCGCCCGGTCTTCTCGCCGCGAAGGGTCTCAATGTCGCAGGTCAGGTTCAGGGTGGCCGTGTGACCGTGCCGCTTCGGCGACGAGGGGTCGGTGCCATAGGCCGCAACCATCTGGTGCAGGGCCTCTGCATTCCGACCTGAGGCCGAGGGGAGCAGGCCCTCCTCGTCCTTCTCATCCTGTCGGGGCGGCGGGACTGCGGTCTTCAGGGCATTGCTGAGAAGCTTGCCCGTGTCACCAGTCAGGCGACCGTCCAAGTCCCACATGCCATCAGGCCGCTCGCTGACTTCCATCCAAGCAAGCGTCTGCTGGCTCAGCTCGTCAAGCAGCGACTGCTGATCGAAGAGCTCCGCGCAGATCCTGTCGAAGTGCTCGGCAAGTTCAGACCGGCTGGCGTGGATGCAATACTCACGCATCAGCTGCTCAGGGGTGGTGCACCAGACCGAAGGGTCATAGGGGGACTCGACCGGTTCCGGATAGGGAACCCGGGAGTACACCGCCAGACCTTCCCGCTCGATCCGCCGCATCGCATAGGCAATGGAGTCCAGGCGAGCGGCCCCTGAGAGGGCAGCCTCGGCCAGGTACTTGAACTTGGGGGAGAGCCGTGCGATGGAGGCGATCTCGCCAGCGCAGGGAGCCTTGAAGTCGAAGGTCTCCATGATCCAGTCGCGGATGCCCGAGAAACCATCCCGGCTCTTGTGAAGACCGGCCGAGGTGTAGGCGATGACCGCCTTGAGGGCTGCGGCGTCCTGCTTGCGATTCTGAGCCGCGATGGATTCGATCTCTGCGAGCAGGAGATTGGCTTCGGTGTCTCGATCTTGAACGGTTGAGTACATCGGGCCATCCCCCTCTCGGGTCGTATCCTCTTGTGGCTTCTGTTGCGGTAGTTCAATTGTGACAGCTTGTGGGGCTGGTGTCATCACTCAAAAGGATGAAAGATAGTCCTAAAGAGACTTAATAGATGCGCCCCGGCCGGGCCCAGGGGGGCCGCAAAGCCCAAGTGTGACAGGGAAATGAGTCCACCCCTTTGTCGCCGCCGCTTGAACCTTGTGGACACTAAACCGGCAAGAGACCGTCGCATCCCCGACTCTAGGAAGTCTTGTGTCGGGATGCTGACACTTCGCCGTCTCCGCAGGTAGGGGCGGTATACCTCTAAATCCGAGGCGTCCACGGCCACCCCGAAACCGATAGCGTGACAGGATACGGGCCCGAGTGGTGGAATCTGGTAGACACAGTCGGCTTAAAACCGGCCGTCGGGAGACTTGCGGGTTCAAGTCCCGTCTCGGGCACGAGCCAGCGCGCCGGCCAAGGGAGGCAACGGGATCGGACGGGGTGGGACCGTCCGGTCCCGGAGTGTCTTTTGTCGCATTCTCAGCATCTAGGGGCGAACTTCCCGAACGGGTGAGACGGCGAACCTCCTAAGGAGGTCCTCACGCTCCGCAATCGCACCGGCGCTGAGCAGCCCCGCAACCACTGTGAACGAGGCATTTCCTCCTTGCGGCAGAATGCATCAGCAGGTTGACGGCGCAGGGCCGCCATGCTATCCAATGAACTGAGCGCTGATACCATTCAGTCGAGTCAGCCGGTGGGGGCGATGCTTTCCTTCTGCTGCAACGACTTTGTCACTTCCCGGTATCGCGGAAGCCGATAGGCCAGTGTCGTGAGGATGGCGATGCCCGAAACACCTCGGTCCACAACTCATAACTTTCAACCCTCCGGGCCTGCGCCCCAAGGCTTCTCCGGCGAAGACGCCGGCGCCCCGGTGGAACTCAAACCCCGATTGATGCGCATCGCGCTGCTGCCGCTCGCTGCGGTCGCAGTGCTCGGTGCGGGTGTCGCGGCAATGTTCGCCGCAACCGACCCCGACCGTCCAGGATGGATGGTCCCGGCGGTCCTCGGCTCCGCATTGGTCCTCGTCGCCGTGGTCGCGTACTTCGCCCACAGCGCGGCCACCAGAGCGGAGTCCGACCTCAGCCGCCAGGTCCAGACCGTGCGCCGCTCCACCGTGGAGACCCACTACAAGGTCTGGCAGATCCTCGACGACCTCCAGCGCGAACTCCCGCAGGACCAGCGCTGGTCGGTCCCCCTGCCCAACCCCGGGGCCAGCGCCGCCTCCACCGAAGAGGCCCTGCGCCTCCTCGCCTCCGAGGCCCGCCACCTGCGCGCGGCGGCCGAGGCCGTCGCCGCCAGAGGCGTGCGACCCGTTGCGCCCCAGCAACAGCAACAGCCGCAAGCCCCGGTACACGTCCCCCAGCAGATGGTCACCTCCGGCCCGATCGACAACGTGGACGTGGCCTCCCGGGTCGGGATCTTCGTGAACCTGGCCCGCCGGCTGCAATCCCTCGTCCACCGGGAGATCGAGCAGCTCGACGAGCTGGAGAACCAAGTCGAGGACCCGGACCTGCTCAAGGGCCTGTTCTCGGTCGACCACCTGGCGACCCGCATCCGCCGCCACGCCGAGAACCTGGCGGTCCTCGGCGGGGCGACCTCGCACCGCCAGTGGTCGCGCCCGGTCAACGTGTACGAGGCGCTCCGGTCCGCCGTCGCGGAGGTGGAGCAGTACGCCCGCGTGAAGCTGGTGCGCCCCATCGAGGGCACGCTCAAGGGCCACGCGGTCGCCGACATCATCCACCTGGTCGCCGAGCTCGTGGAGAACGCGACCACGTTCAGCGCCCCGAACACGCAGGTCCTCATCCGCGTCCAGCGCGTCCGCACCGGCCTCGCGGTCGAAGTCGAGGACCGCGGCCTGGGCATGGAGAACCACGAGCGCAACCGGTTCAACACCATGCTCGCGACCCCGGACAAGGTCAACCTCGACGACCTCCTGGCCGACGGCCGCATCGGCCTGTACGTGGTCTCGATGCTGGCCCGCCGCCACACGCTCACGGTCCAGTTGCAGTCCAACATCTTCGGCGGCACCCAGGCGATCCTCGTGGTCCCCGAGGAGCTCCTCGGCGACGACACGCCGCCGCCGAAGGAGCCGACCCGCGAGCTGCCGGCCGCGCCCCCGGCCGCGCCCCCGGCGGCGAGCATGCCGGTGCGCCAGCCGGGCGCGCAG
>NZ_QFRW01000088.1:0-12932 GCF_003265355.1 Glycomyces dulcitolivorans
GTCCTCGGGCCAGACGGCGGCGGCGAGCGACTCGGGGCCGACGGGGCGCCCGGCGCTGCGCGCGAGCCTCGTGAGTAGCGCCCGCAACCGGGCCCCGGCGACCTCGACGGGCCCGTCTGCGGTCGCGACCGCGAGCGGCCCCAGCACCCCGACCCGGAGAGCGGAGGCGTCGAGTGGCGGCATGCCATGAATATACGTCGAAGGGTGCGGTGGTTCCCGCTTCGCGCAGTGGTACTAGGGGTGACCGATGCCGAGCGCCTCGAAGTCGATCGTCAGATCCGCGCGGTGGCGCGCGGCCCGAATCCGCTCCGCGTTGCGCTCGTCGACCTCCGCGACCCAGCTCCTCGCCAGCTCCGGGGACTTGCCGAAGCGCTCGTGGCGCGCGATGAGCCGCTCCAACCGCAGCGGCTCCGGGGTCTCGCAGTACCAGACCTCCGTGAGCGCCGCCCGCACCCGCGGCCACGGGCCGGACTCGTCCAGCAGGTAGTTCCCCTCGGTCACGACCACCTCCGCCTCGGGCGGGACCGCGATCGAGCCGGCCACCGGCTCCTCCACCCGCCGGTCGTACTCGGGCGCGTAGACGACCGCTCCGCGGTCGGCCGCGAGGCGTTCGAGGAGCGCCCGGTAGCCGTGGCCGTCGAACGTGTCGATCGCGCCCTTGCGCCCGCGCCGCCCCAGCCGCACGAGCTCGGCGTTCGCGAGGTGGAAGCCGTCCATCGGGACCTGCACCGCGGGCGTCCCGCCCGCGTCGAGCGTGCGCGCGAGCCACGCGGCCGCGGTCGTCTTGCCCGCGCCCGGGCACCCGGCGATGCCGATGAGCACCCGCCCGCCCGCGCCGAGCGACTTGACGCGGTCGAGGAGCACCTGGGGGTCGTCTGCGAAGTCCACGCGACGAGTCTATGACCCACCGGGGAGGGGCCGCCCGGTTGACAATCCCGGAACCCTAGATCTACGATGCATAGAACAGCAAGGCATAGCAGATCTAGGTAAAGGAGGCGCTCCCCTCATGCACATCGCAAAAGACCTCGTGGCGGCCTCGGCCACCCCCCTCGTGCTCGGCATCCTCGCCGAGGAGGAGAGCTACGGGTACGCGATCCTCAAGGAGATCAGCGACCGCTCCGGCGGCCGCCTGGAGTGGACCGAGGGCCTGCTCTACCCGCTCCTGCACCGGCTCGAACGGCTCGGCCACGTCGAGTCGTCCTGGCGCACGCCCGAGGGCGGCCGCCGCCGCAAGTACTACGCCATCACCGAGGACGGCCTGCGCGAGCTTGCCGAGCAGCGCCGGCAGTGGGCCGCCGTCACCGACGCGCTCCAGGACGTCTGGAAGGCCACCCGAGCCCTCGGACCCGTACCTCCCCCGGCATTGGAGGCCTGACATGACCGGCACCGACACCGAACTCGAAGCGCAGATCGCCGAATGGCGGTCGTACATGCTGCGCCGCAAGGCGATCAGCGAAGCCGACGTCGACGAGCTCGAAGACCACCTGCGCGAGCGGGTGGGCGACCTGACCGAGTCGGGGCTCAATCCCGACGAGGCGTTCCTCATCGCCGTCAAGCGCATGGGCCGCATGGACGAGCTCTCCCGCGAGTTCGCCCGCGAGCACTCCGACCGGCTGTGGAAGCAGCTGGTCCTCGAACCCGAGGCGAAGGAGTCCGCGGACGCCGCGCCGCGGCGCGACCTGGTCGTCATGATCGTCTGCGCCGCACTGGGAGTGCTCGCGATCAAGCTCCCGGCCCTGTTTGGGCTCGGTTTCGACGACAGCGAGGAGTTCTACGTCCGCAACACCGGGCTCCTGGTCCTCGCGCCGCTCGCGGTCTACTTCGCGTGGCGCCGAAGGCTGGGCGCGGTCATGATCGCGGTGATCGCAGGGCTCTTCGCGGTCGGCGCGGTCGCGGTGAACGCGTACCCGGTGGACACCGACTCGCAGTCGATCGTGCTCTCGGCGATCCACCTGCCGCTGGCGCTGTGGTTCGTCATCGGCCTCGCCTACATGGGCGGCGAGTGGCGCTCGGGGCCCAAGCGCATGGACTTCATCAGGTTCACCGGCGAGTGGTTCATCTACTTCGTGCTCATCGACATGGGCGGCGGCGTGCTCACCGCGTTCACCGCGGGCGTGTTCGGCGCCATCGACGTCGACGCCGAGGTGTTCATCTCGGAGTGGCTGGTCCCCTGCGGCGCGGCCGCCGCGGTGGTCGTCGCCGCGTGGCTCGTCGAGGCGAAGCAGAGCGTCATCGAGAACATGGCGCCGGTGCTCACGCGGGTGTTCACGCCGCTGTTCGCGCTCACGCTCGTGGCCGCGCTCGTCGCGATCGGCGTGACCACCAACGCGATCGACGTCGAGCGGGACATGCTCATCCTGTTCGACCTGCTCCTGGTCGTCGTCCTCGGCCTGGTGCTCTACTCGATCTCGGCGCGCGACGCCGCCGCGAAACCGGGGGCGTTCGACTGGATGCAGCTCGCGCTCGTCGTCAGCGCCCTGCTCATCGACGTCCTGGTGCTCGTCGCGATCCTCGGGCGCATCACCGAGTGGGGATTCACGCCGAACAAGAGCGCCGCGCTCGGCGAGAACCTCATCCTGTTCGTGAACCTGGCGTGGACGGCGTGGCTGTACTTCGCGATCCTGCGGCGCCGCAAGCGGTTCGCGCAGCTGGAGCAGTGGCAGACGGACTACATGCCGGTCTACGCGGCCTGGGCCGCGGCCGTGGTCCTCATCGTCCCGCCGCTGTTCTCCTTCGCCTGACACCACTGGGGAACCCGCCCGGGCCGCCCTACGGGGGCGGCCCGGGCTCCCCGCTAGTCGGAGCCGAACGCGGCGTCGAAGGACGCCGTCGGCGGGTCGAAGTTCAAGCCGCGCACGAACTCCACGGCCTCGGCGGCCCCACGGAGGCGGTCCATGCCGGCGTCCTCCCACTCGACCGAGATCGGCCCGGCGTAGCCGATGCGGCCCAGGACGCGGAAGCAGTCCTCCCACGGCACGTCGCCGTGGCCGGTGGACACGAAGTCCCAGCCGCGCCGCGGGTCGCCCCACGGCAGGTGCGAGCCGAGCCGGCCGTTGCGGCCGTCGAAGCGGCGCCGGGTGTCCTTGCAGTCCACGTGGTAGATCCGGTCCCGGAAGTCCCACAGGAACGCGGCCGGGTCGATGTCCTGCCACACCATGTGGCTCGGGTCCCAGTTGAGCCCGAACGCGGTCCGGTGCCCGACCGCTTCGAGCGCGCGGTGCGTCGACCAGTAGTCGTAGGCGATCTCCGAGGGGTGCACCTCGTGCGCGAAGCGGACGCCTTCTGCATCGAACACGTCGAGGATCGGGTTCCAGCGCGAGGCGAAGTCGTCGTACCCGGCCTCGATCACCGCTTCGGACACGGGCGGGAACATCGCCACGTACTTCCACACGGCCGAGCCGGTGAAGCCGATGACCGTGCCGACGCCGAGCTTCGCCGCGGCCCGCGCGGTCGCCTTCATCTCCTCGGCGGCCCGCTGCCGGACCCCTTCGGGGTCGCCGTCGCCCCACACGTGCGCGGAGACGATCGCCTTGTGGCGCTCGTCGATCGGGTCGTCGCAGACCGCCTGGCCGACAAGGTGGTTCGAGATCGCCCACAGGCCCAGGCCGTGGGATTCGAGGATGCCCTTGCGCTCGGCGACGTAGTCGTCGTCCTCGGCGGCGCGGCGCACGTCGAGGTGGTCGCCCCAGCAGGCCACTTCGAGCCCGTCGTAGCCCCACGAGGCCGCCAGGCGGCACACCTCGTCGAACGGCAGGTCCGCCCACTGGCCGGTGAACAGCGTGATCGGTCTAGGCATGCAGGCTCCTCAGGTAGGTCAGGCCGTCGACGGCGATGGCGTCCTGGGTCGGCGCCAGCGGACGCCAGATCGAGGCCGCGGTGGCGATCGTCGCATTGTGCGTCGTGAACGACTCGATGACAAGGGGTCCGGAGTACCCGGCCCCGTCGAGCGCATGCAGGATCGCGGGCCAGTCGAGGTGGTCTGCGCCCGGGGCGCCCCGGTCGTTGGCCGAGACCTGCACGTGCGCGATTCTCCCTGCGGCCCTTGCGATCGCGGCGGGAATGTCGGTTTCCTCGATGTTCATGTGGTAGACGTCCAGGGCGAGCCCGACCCCGGGCAGGCCGTCGAGCGCTTCGAGGGTCTGGTCCACGGTGTTGAGCAGGCTCGTCTCGTAGCGGTTGAGCGGCTCCACCGCGATCGTGACACCGCGCGCGGCGGCGTACTCGGCGACGGGCCGGAGGTTCGCCCGCAGCTCCTCGTACGCCGCCGGGCGGTCGTCGATGCGCCAGGTGCGGCCCACGGACGTGTAGGCCGGACCGGCGATCACGGGGGACCCGACGGCGACGGCCGCGTCCACGACGCTGCGCAGGTACGCCTGCGTCGAGGCGATCGTTTTGCTTGGGGCCGAGACGAGTTCGCGTCCCGGGCCCATCACCAGGACCACCGTCGCGGCCAGGCCGAGGCGGTCGAGGAGCGCGGCTGCGCGCGCGGCGTCCCAGTCACCGGGGGACTCGACCGGGAGCTCGATCACGTCGAACCCCCAGTCCCGCACGCGCGGCGCGAGCCGGGCCAGGGCCTCGTCGTCCAGCGGCGAGGCCCAGACCCAGGTGTTGACGCCTATGGGGCTCAACGGTCCTGCCAGGCGTCGGGGAACCCGGGCAGGTCCTCGCCGCCGAACTTGGCGTAGTGCAGCGAGGGCATGTCGGCGTTGACCTCCAGGTACTGGTCGCGCTCGGCCTCGGTGATCGGGTCCTGCGGGAGGACCCACTCGGCCGGGACCTGCTCGCCCGCGAGGATCATCGTCGCGGCGATCACCGGGGTGCGCCACTGGAAGTTCGAGTACACGGGCGCGAGCGCGGTCATGCCGGTCTCCTGCCACTTGCGCATGAACGACAGCTCGTCCTCGCCGGTCATGACCGGGTAGGGCGCGCCGGCGTCCTCGAACGCCTCGATGGCCGCGACGGCGCCGTCGCCGGCGTCCATCCAGATCCCGTCGACGTCGCCGCGCTGGAGGTACTGCGTGACGATGTTCTTGATCTCCGCGGCGTCGCCGCCGGTGAACTCGTTGCCGAGGATCTCCAGCTCCGAGTCGGCGAAGATCTCCTCCGCTGCGGCCCAGCGGTTCTCCAGGACGTCGACGCCCGGGAGGATGCGCAGGGCGAGCACGGTGGAGCCCGGTTCGAGCTCGTCGACGAGGAACTCGGCGGCGTCGGCGCCGAAGGCGTAGCCGCCGATCGGGTGGATGAAGGTGACGGCGCAGTCGGTGTTGACGCCGCGGTCGAAGATGATCACCGGGACGCCGGATTCGCACGCGGCTTCCACTGCGGGCGTGAGGGTCGCGGTGGTCGACGGGGAGATGATGAGCGCGTCGCAGTCGCCGGAGTCGACGAACGCCTGGATGTCGCTGATCTGCTGGTCGTCGTCGTCCCCGGCGTCGGAGTGGCGGAACTCGCCGATCTGGCCCGACTCCTGGAGGACCGCGACCTGCTGCTGCATGGTGATCCAGCCGGTCACGCGCCACGGGTTGGAGACCGAGGCGTTCGAGAAGCAGACGGTGGCGTCGCCGCCCTCCTGCGCGAACGCGGCCGTGTCGACCCATTCGGGCTCGATCGCCTGCAGCCACGGCGTGTTCGGGTCGCCTTCGGGCTCGATGTCGCGCTGGGCGAGCTGCTCGTCGTAGTCGGCCTGCACGAACCACTCGTCGCCCGATTCGGTCTCGGTGGCGGTGTCGTCGGCCTCTTCGGTGGGTGCGTCGGTGGTGCAGGCGGTCGCGAGCAGGATGCCGAGGGCTGCTGCGGCGGCTGCGGCTATACGGGTTGTCCGCATGGTGCTTGACCTTCTTTTCATGAGGGAGTTGCGGTGGCGGTCGGAACGGGTCGGGTGCGCCGGCGCGCCGCGTAGGCGACGGCGGCGATGATGATGGCGCCCTGCACGGCGGGCCGGAGCGTCGCCGGGAGGGCCATCTGGTTGAACAGGGTGAAAAGGGCCTCGATGACGAGGGCCCCGGCCATGGCGGCGAGCACGGAGCCGCGGCCGCCGCCGAGGACGACGCCGCCGAGCACGACCGCGGTGATGACGGTGAACTCCAGGCCGTCGCCGACCTGGGCGCTGACGCCGGCGAACCCGCCGATGAGGATGCCCGCGATCGTCGCCGACAGTCCTGAGAGGACGAACGCGATGGTGCGGGCGGTGTCGACGCGGGCGCCCGAGAGGGCCGCGGCGCGCTCGTTGTCGCCCGCGGCCATGAGGATGCGCCCGAAGCGGGTGCGCATCAAGAGGACCGATCCGGCGCCGACGGCGATCATGATGAGCAGCGCCCACGGGATCTGGCCGAGGACGGGCACGTCCTCGATCCCCATGCGGCCGAACACGCGGAAGGACTCCGAGAGGCTCCCGGTGGGGGCACCGCCGGTCCACAGCCGGATCGCGCCGTACAGGACCATGAGCATCCCGAGCGTGGTGATGAACGACTGGACCTTGAGCGCGGTCGTGATCAGCCCGTTGACGAGGCCGACGCCGATCCCGAAGAGCACCATGACGATCATGACCGGGAGCGTGCGGGACTCCTCGCCGTCGATGAGGCGCGCGGCGATGACGACCTGCGCGCCGACGAGCGCGCCCACGGACAGGTCGAAATTGCCCGAGACGATCACGAAGTACTGCCCGGCGGCGAGGATCACCAGGGGCGCGGCCTGCTTGAGGAAGGCCATGAGGGAGGGGCCCTCGAAGAAGCCGGGGTTCATCGCGAACACGCCGGCGAAGACGAGGACGAGCAGGACGAAGACCGTGGCGGTGGGGTTCGTCGCGCGCAGCAGCAGGTCCCGGACGCGGGTCATGACGCCCTCCCTTCGGCGAACCTGGGCCGGCGGGCCGTGCGGTCCAGTTGGCGGCGGGCGTAGATCGCGACGGCCGCGATGATGACGACGCCGCGCAGGACGTCCTTCGCGAACGGGTCGATCTGGAGGACGTTGAAGACCGTGTCGAGGACGGCGAGGATCGCCACGCCCGCAACGGTTCCGGCGACGCCGCCCTTGCCGCCCAGGAGCAGCGTGCCGCCCAGGACGACCGCGGCGATCGCGTCGAGCTCGTAGAGGCTCGTGTAGGCCGTGGCCGAGCCCGTCCCGAAGCGCGAGGCCAGGAGCAGGCCCGCGACCCCCGCGGTCATGCCGCACAGGACGTGGGCGGCCAGGAGCGTGCGGCCGGTGCGGATGCCGGACATGCGCGCGACGTCGACGTCCCCGCCGACGGCGTACATGTGGTGGCCGGTGCGGGTCGAGCGCAGGAACCAGATCGCGGCCGCCGCGACGGCGAGCATGACCACGGTGGAGACCGGGACGGGGCCGATGCGCGTGTACCCGAACTGCTGGAACATCACGGGCACGTCCCCGGCCGGGCCCTTGTACTGGGTGTCGAGGTAGCCCTTGATGATCAGGCCGGTCCCGAGGGTGGTGATGAACGGGTTCACGCCGAGGTAGGCGGTGACGGCGCCGTTGAACGCCCCGATGAGCCCGGACACGAGGAGGACCGCGCCGATCGCCAGCGGGACGTTCGCGACCTGTCCGTCCATGGTGGTCGCCGCGACGAGGCTGGAGAGCGCGGCCGTGTAGCCGACCGACAGGTCCAGGGACCGGCACAGGATCACCAGGGTCATGCCGATGGCGAGGAACCCGGTGAGGCTGGTGCGGGTGAGCATGTCGACGAGGTTCGCGGTGGCGAACAGGTTCCCGCCGTCGACCGCGACGGCGATGCCGCCGGCCGCGAGGACGCCCGCGAGCGCGAGGTAGATGAGGGCGGTGGTGCCGAGGCGGGGCTTGTGGAGGCGCTGGGTCATTCCGGGCCCCTTCCGGTCGCGTAGGCCATGACCTGCTGCTCGGTGGCGCCGCCGGGGAGCTCGCCGGCGATGCGGCCGTCGTGGAGGACCACGATCCGGTCGGCGAGGCCGATGACCTCGATGAGCTCGGAGGCGATGAGGAGGACCGCGAGCCCTTCGGCGGCGAGTTCGCGGACGACGGAGTAGAGCTTGTGCTTGGCGCCCACGTCGATCCCGCGGGTGGGCTCGTCGAGGACGATGATCCCGGGCTCGGCCGCGAGCCACTTGGCGACGACGACCTTCTGCTGGTTGCCGCCGGAGAGGAACCGGACCTCCTGGTCCTCGCCGCGGGCGACGAGGTCGAGGCTGGCCAGGAGCCCGGAGACGCGGGCGAGGCGGCGGCGGGAGTGGACGCGGGCGTTCGCGTCGAGGACCATGCGGGCGTTGGCGCGCACCGACTGCCACAGGGCCAGACCCTGGGCCTTGCGGTCCTCGGTGACGAGGGCGATCCCGGCGCCGATGGCCTTGCGGGGGCGGGTGATCCGGATGGGGGTGCCGTCGACTTCGACGGTGCCCCTGGTGAAGGGGGCGATGCCGAAGACGGCTTCGGCGATCTCGGTGCGGCCCGAGCCCTGCAGGCCCGCGAGGCCGACGATCTCGCCGGCGCGCACGTCGAGGTCGATCGAGTCGACGAAGTCGTTGCCGCCGCCGGTGATCTTCAATCGCGTCCCACCGGTCTCGGTGCCGGGCAGGCGTGCGGGGAACTGGGCCTCGATGCGGCGCCCGACCATCTTGGCGACGAGGTCGTCAGGGGTGATGTCGGCGGTGGCGACGGAGTCGACCAGGCGGCCGTCCTTGAGGACGGTGATCCGGTCGCACAGGTCGAAGATCTCCTTGAGCCGGTGGGAGACGTAGAGGACGGCGGTGCCGCGCTCGCGCAGGCGGCCGATGAGGCGGTAGAGGAGTTCGACCTCGGCGTCGGCGAGCGCGGCCGTCGGCTCGTCCATGCAGATGAGGTCGGCCCCTTGGGAGAGGGCCTTGGCGATCTCGGTGATCTGCTGGTGGGCGACGGAGAGCCGGCCGACGTTCGCGGTGGGGGCGAGGTCGTCGACGCCGAGGTCGGCGAGGGTCTCGGCGGTGGAGTCGATCATCGCGCGGCGGTCGATGAGGCCGCGCCGCTTGGGTTCGCGGCCGAGGTGGACGTTCTCGGCGACGGTGAGCTCGGGCAGGAGGTTGAACTCCTGGAACACCGAGGCGACCCCGGCGTGCTGGGCCTGGAGGGGGTGGGTGAAGGAGACGGCGCGGCCGCCCAGCTCGATGGTGCCGGCGTCGGCGGTGTGGACGCCGGCGAGGATCTTCATGAGCGTGGACTTGCCGGCGCCGTTCTCCCCCACCAGTGCGTGGACCTCCCCCTGGTTCATCGTGAGGTCCACTGAGGAGAGCACGGGGACGCCGAGGAACGCCTTGTCGATGCCGCGCATGGAGAGCACTTCGGTCATGACGGCACCTCCGCCCAGTCCCTGGTGCGGGCCGACTCGGCGACGGCCTCGGCGATGCGGGCGGCGCGCAGGCCGTCCTCGAACACCGGCAGCCCCTCGGGGGCGTTCCCCGCGATCGCCGCGCCGGTGTCGGCGACGAAGGCGTTGAAGCAGTCCTGGTAGCCCTGGGCGTGGCCGCCGGGGACGCGGGCGAGGCGGGCGGCGTCGGCGCTGAGGTGCTCGGGGTCGCGCATGAGGACGCCGTTGATCTCGCGGCCGCCGATCCACAGCGTCTCGGGCCGCTCCTGGTCGAACGCGAGGGTGGCCTCGGTGCCGGAGACTTCGAGGAGGAGCCGGTTCTTGCGCCCGGCGGAGACCTGGCTGACGACGGTGGAGCCGATCATGCCGCCCGCGGTGGCGAACTGGAGCGTCACGATGTCCTCGGTGGAGACGTCGCGGCCGCCGCGGCGGCGGTTCGCGGTCGACAGCTGCGCCGAGACGGCGGTGATGCGGTCGCCGGTGACGAATTCGAGCAGGTCGCACCAGTGGGAGCCGATATCGCCGAAGGCCCGCAGGGCCCCGCCCTTGTCGGCGTCGACGCGCCAGTTGTCGTCGTCGGGCCGCAGGAGCCAGTCCTGGAGGTAGGAGCCGTGGGCGAGGGTGAGGCGCCCGACGCTCCCGGCGGCGACGCGGGCGCGGGCCTCGCGGACCATCGGGTGGAAGCGGTAGACGAACGGGACGGTGGCGACCACGCCGGCCTCGGCGGCGGCCTCGGTCATCGCGCGGGCCGTCTCCAGGTCGGTGGCGAGGGGCTTCTCGCACACGACGTGCTTGCCGGCGGCGATGGCGGCCAAGGCGATCGGGGCGTGGAGGTGGTTGGGGACGCAGACGTGGACGACGTCGGCGGCGTCGATGAGCGCACCGATGTCGTCGAAGACCGCCTCGGCCCGCAGCGAGGGGGCGGCGCGCCGCGCCCGCTCGGGGGTCGAGCCGGCGATCCCGGCGACCGTGCCGCCGGCGACGGCGATGGCGTGGGAGTGCACCCGCCCCATGAAGCCGGTGCCGATGACGGCGGCGCGGTAGGTCGTCGGCCGAGTGATCGTGACGTGAGCCATATGACGACCGTAAGGCAGACTTATGACGAATCACAAGCAAAAGTTGTCCGTGTTATGAAACAGTTATGACATGAGTGCGACCGAACCCGTGTGGTTCACTAGTCCTGTGACAGATGGTTCGACCGAGCGGCACCGGCCGCCCCCAGCGGCCGCCGCCGGGGCCGGCACCCTGCTTCAGCTGCTGCGGGACGGCGTGCCCCGCACCAGGTCCGAGCTGTCGGCCCTCACCGGCCTCGCGCGCTCCACCGTCACCGGCCGCGTCGACGCGCTCCTGGCCGCCGGGCTCATCGCCCCCAGCGGCGAGACCGCCTCCACCGGCGGCCGGCCCCCCGCCACGTTCGCGTTCAACCCCGCCGCGAAGATCGTCCTCGGCGCCGACCTCGGCGCCACCCACGCGCGCCTCGCCGTCACCGACCTCGCCGGGACCGTCCTCACCGCCGTCAACGCCGACCTGGAGATCGCCTTGGGCCCCAAGGCGGTCCTCGACTGGGTCGTCGAGCACGGCCGCAAGCTCCTCGACGAGGTCGACCGGCCCGCCGCCGACCTCCTCGGCATCGGCATCGGCCTGCCCGGGCCCGTCGAGCACTCCACCGGGCGCGCCGTGAACCCGCCGATCATGCCCGGCTGGGACGGCTTCGACGTCCCCTCCTATGTGCGCGAACGCATCCCGGTGCCGGTCCTGGTCGACAACGACGTGAACATCATGGCCCTCGGCGAGCACTTCACCGCCTGGCCCGAGTACGAGCACCTGCTCTTCATCAAGGCCGCCACCGGCATCGGCTGCGGCATCATCGTCGGCGGCCAGGTCTACCGCGGGGCGCAGGGCGCGGCCGGGGACATGGGGCACATCCGCGTCGCCGGCGCCGACGACGCCCACTGCCGCTGCGGCAACACCGGCTGCCTCGAAGCGGTCGCCTCCGGCGCGGCCATCGCCGCCCGGCTCACCGACGAGGGCATTCCCGCGGGCGGATCGCTCGACGTGGTCGAACTCGCTCGTTCCGGTTCCGTCCCCGCGCTGCGGCGCGTGCGCCAGGCCGGGCGCGACATCGGCGAGGTCCTCGCCGGGGCCGTCAACTTCTTCAACCCGTCGATCATCGTCATCGGCGGGTCCCTCGCGCTCGCGGGCGACCACCTCATCGCGGGTGTCCGCGAGATCATCTACCAGCGCTCGCTTCCCTTGGCCACCAGGCACCTGCGCATCGCCGCCGCCCGGACCGGGGAGTCGAGCGGCGCGATCGGCGCGGGCGTCATGGTCATCGAGCACGCCCTCGACCCCGCCCGCCTGAACGCGGGGACGGATTTCCTGAGAACGAACGGATGAGCATGCAGCGCAACACCCTCGGCAAGACCGGACTCGAAGTCACCCCGCTGTGCATCGGCACCAGCACGATCGCCGGGTTCACCGAGACCTACGGGTACGACGTGGACGACGAGCGGGCGGTCGAGACGATCCTCGCGGTCTTCGACAGCGAGGTGAACTACCTCGACACCGGCAACAACTACGGCAAGGACGGCCTGGCCGAACGCCGCATCGGCGAGGCCGTCCGCCGCCGCGGGGGCCTGCCCGAGGGCTTCATTCTCCAGACCAAAGTGGACGCCGACCCGGTGACGGGCGACTACTCGGGCGAGCGTGTGCGCCGCTCGGTCGAGGAGAGCCTGGAGCGCCTGGGCATCGACCACGTGCCGGTCCTCGCCCTGCACGACCCCGAGTTCATGTCCGCTGACCAAGACGGCTTCGGCCCCGGCGGGGCCCTCGAAGCACTCGTGGCGATCCGCGACTCCGGCGTGGCCGACCACCTCGCGGTCGCCTCCGGGGATGTCGCGGTCTCCCAGCGGTACCTGGACACCGGCGAATTCGACGTCGTCTTGAACCACAACCGGTTCACGCTGCTCAACCGCGAGGCCCAGGGCCTGTTCGAGGGCGCGAGGGACAAGGGGCTTGGTGTCTTGAACGCGGCCCCGTACGGCGGCGGGATGCTCGCGAAGGGCCCGGCGCAGCAGCCGAAGTACTGCTACGGCGAGCGGGATGAGGCGTTCGCCGCGAGCGCGCTGGCGATGGCCGAGGCGTGCGAGGCCGCGGGTGTGCCGCTCGCGGCGGCGGCGCTCCAGTTCTCCACCCGGTCCCCGCTGGTCGACTCGACGGTCGTGGGAATCTCCCGCCCCGAGCGGATCAGGGAGACCCTCGACCTGCTCGCGGTCGAGATCCCGGCGGACCTGTGGGTGGAACTCGAAGCCCTCCGCCCGGAAGCGCACATCTAGCGCGGCGACCGCCGGGCACCCCGCAGACCGCTCGGGGCCTCGGGGTTGGGCCCCCGGTTCACAAGGATGCCCGGCGGGTACGACACCGCCCCCGCCAACGATTCGAACACCGCCGCCGGGCACCGTGCAGCCCCGCGGAAGCCCTGGGGGTGGGCCCCCGATCTGCAAGTGTGCCCGTGGGGTACGACATCGGCCTGGCCGCGAACGAAGTTCGCGGCCAGGCCGTCGTCCGTTCAGTCGCCTAGTTGGCCCGAGCGAGCCTCGACACGACC
>NZ_QFRW01000088.1:12962-35300 GCF_003265355.1 Glycomyces dulcitolivorans
AGAGTCGGGCCGGGTCGACCTCGACGCCCTCCGGCAGACCGATCTCGATGCGGGCGAGGGTCTGCTCGCCGTCGTCGTAGCCGTAGCCGGGGTGCACACCCGGGTCGGAGTTGACGAGCAGGAAGCCGCCCTCGGGGAACTCGCGGAAGATCCCGTGGCCGTGCTCGCCCGCGCGGGCGGCGCCGTACTTCCAGCCGCGCTTGAGCAGGCCGATGAGCGGGCCCGCGCCGGTCTTGCCGCCCTCGAAGCGGGCGATGCGACCCGTCGCGCGCTCCTCCTCGGCGAGCTCATAGACAGGCCGCGCGAGCTGCTGGAACGGTTGCAGGATCTCGTAATCGGCGAACACCTCGGCCCAAGCGGCGGTCTCGCCGCCGAGGTTGATCGGATGCGCGATGCGCACCCGGGCGTCCTCGGCCAGGTCGAACGGCTCGTCCTCGGCGTCGGCGGGAGTGCGGTCCTCGGCCAGCCGGAACGAGCGCCAACCATCCTCAGTGGAGCACTGCCACACCAGGCGGCCGCTCAGCTGCCAGGCGACCGGGTGGTCCACCAGGTACCGGCGGAACTCGTCGACCGACCACGTCCGGCATTCGACCATCGCGGCCTCCATGCGCTTCACCAGCTCCAGCGCCGCGGCCTTGATCTCCTTGCGCAGCAGGCCGAACCGCTCGAACGCGACCTGCGCCAGCTCCGCGTCGTCCTTCGCAGCGGGCTTCGGGGCGCTCGCGCGGCGCTTGCCCTGGTCGTCCACCACGAACGGCTTCAGGCTCTCGTCGAACTTCACGGTGAAGCTCCGCGGCCCGTAGTCGAGGACCAGCGGCTCGTCCGAGGACAGCCCGAAGTCGGGGACGAGGCGGTCGGCGAGCTGGTCGAGGCTCAGGTCCAGGCGCTCGGCGATGACCTCGATCTGCGCGGCCGCGGTCTTCTTGAGCGCCTTGAACTTCGCGTTCGAGGCGATCGACTGCACCTGCCGCAGGGCGGCCTCGGAGCCGATGTGGCCGAGGATCTCCAGGCCGCGCACGGCCTTGCGGTTCTGGCTCTGGCCGGGCCATTCGCGGATGAGCGCGGTCAGGCGGCGCACGGTGTGGTCGTCGGCGAACCGCCGCAGCTGGTCCATCGCCCAGCCGTCCTTCGAAGGCGCCCCGGCCGAGAGCCACAGCTCGAACAGCCCCCACGAGAACGCCGTCAGCGACGCCGGGTCGCATTCGGCCGCAAGCAGATCCGCGCCCGGGTACAGCAGGTCGGGGTCGTCGAGCGCGACCGCCTGCATGAGGGTGCGCACCGCCCCCGCCGGCAGGGCGGCCTCGCGGCCTTGCAGCAGCAGGGCCGGGAGCATGACCGGGTCGGCCCAGCCGGGTGCCTTGGGGACGCGGCGCTGCGGGTCCAGCGGGTCGGCGTCGACGATCGCGGCGACCGCCTCGGCGGCGGCGGACCCGTACGCGGCGGCCTGCGCGTCGAGGACGGCGCGGTTCGTCCCGGCGAGGTGCTTGAGCGCGTCGCAGGCGCTCTGGCGCGGCTTCCCGGCCTTGCCGAGCGCGTCGGGGATCAGGAGCGCGGCGGCGTCGGCGGCGTGCCGGTCGAGCCAGGTCCGCCCGAGCGCGCGGTCCCCGCGGGGCTTGGACACCAGGTCGGCGGCGAGGCGGGCGACGTCGAGGTTCACGAAGGGCAGCATGGCGACCCGGTAGGAGGGCCGCTTCTTGACGATCTCCAGGACGCGCGCCGCGGCCTCGTCGCCAAAGCGGGCGAGGATCGCGCGCACGGTCTCGGCGCCGGTCCAGGACGGGACCGTGCCGTCCCACAGCGGGAACGCGGACCGGGCCCGCTCCTCCTCGGCCCAGGCGAGCAGCTCGGGGAAGTAGTAGTGGTCGGGGTCGGGGCCCTTGGGCATCATCCGGTCCCACAGGTCGGGGCTGCTGCGGAGGTACTCGTACTCGTAGCCGGTCTCGGGCATCACGACCCACGCGTCGCGCTCGCCCTCGTCCCAGCGCAGCTCGTCGACCTCCGGCGGGATGAGCCCGGCGACGGCGGTCTTCGCGGTCGTGCCGAAGGGAGCCCAAGGGGGCGTGGCGAAGACGGCGGGGAGCTCGTCGGCGACGGCGTGCTTCACGGCCCCGGCCAGCAGCTCCTCGACGCGCTCGCGCCGCTTGTCGTCCAGATCGGACAGGCGCTCGTCGAGACCGAGGAAGCGGACGAGCCCGGCGATGCGGGCCTTGGCGTGCAGGGAGGCGCCGGGGGCGGCCGCGGCGACGGCCCGGAGGGTCCGCACCGGGAACCGGGAGGCGGCCTCGCGCAGGGCGGCCAGCGCCTGGGGGCGGACGGTGCGTTCGAGGAGGTACTCGATGCCCGTCTCGGAGGGGATGCGGCCGAGGGCCTGGAACATGAGGTCGCGGGAGCCGGCGCTGGGCTTGTGCTCGTGTTCGAGGGTGTCGACGAGGACCGGGGCGGCGTCGGTGCCGAGGACGTGGAGGGCGCGGGCGATCGAGGCGGCGTCGCCGTCGGAGTCGTAGGGCTCCTCGAAGTACTTGACCTGGGCGAGCCCGAGGTGCTCGGGGGTGGAGGCGAAGGCCCAGAACAGCCTGCCGCCGTACTGGTTGCGGCTGGTGTTGAAGTAGGCGGCGCACGCCTCGCGGACCCAGTCCTCCTGCTCGGGCATGAGGACGGCGCTCATGACCTTGTGCGCGTCGGAGGTGCGGCGGGCGGCGATCGCGGCCTTCGCCTCCTCGTACTCGGCCTCGGGGAGCGCGGCGAGGATCGCGCGCAGGTCGGCGAGCGCGGGGCCGACGAGGCTGCGGGGCCGCGTCAGGTTGTACAGGTTCTGGGGCCGGACGTTCAGGATCGAGTCGGCGGGGTGGTTGTGGGACTGGTACCAGGTCAGGCTGGTCGAGTAGAGCTCCAGCATCGCGGTGGCGGCGAAGACGGCGCCGTGGCGGGCGGTCCACGCGTGCAGCGCCGTCGAGTCCGTCTCGTCCCCGCGGTACGGGGGCCGCTGGCGGAGCAGGGCCGCCGCGAACGCGGCGGCGTCCGGGTCGGCCTCCTGGGCGACGCCGGCCCGGATGAGTCCTTCGAGGGGGGTGCCGACGGCGACTTCGAGCGGGGCCTTGAAGGGCTCCCCTTTGGCGCACAGGTCCAGGAACCGCTGGGGCGCATCGGGGTCGATGTCGACCGTGCGGGTGGAGCGGCCGCGGCGGTCGAGGAGGAGCCCGGTCCAGGCGTCGGGGAGCGCGACGGCGTCTTCCCCGGGGACGGATGAGGAGTCGTTGAGGTTCACGCCAAAGAGCATAAGAAGCGGGTACGACACGCGTTCGCGGTGCTACGGTGCGGCCATGGAGAGGATCGACCGGGCCTCGAAGACGGTGGCCGGCACGCCGGCGCAGGTCTACGCGGCGATCATGGACCCTGACGCGCTCGTCGAGTGGCTGCCGCCGGAGGGCATGACGGGCCGCTTCGAGCACTACGACCCGCGGCCGGGCGGAACCTACCGGTTGACGCTGACGTATGCGGACGCCTCGGGGGACCCGGGCAAGTCGACGGCGGACTCCGACACGGCCGACGGGCGCTTCGTGGAGCTGGTGCCGGGCGAGCGCATCGTCCAGGCCGTCGACTTCGTCTCGGACGACCCGGACTTCACCGGGACGATGACGATGACCTGGACCCTCGCCGCCGTCCCCGGGGGCACCCGGGTCGAGATCGCCGCTGCCGACGTCCCGCCCGGCGTGGCCCCCGAGGACCACGCGGCGGGCATGGCCTCGACCCTCGACAACCTGGCCGCCTACCTGGCGCGGTAGGTCTGGACGGCCATGCCGGACTCGAAGGTCCGGTTCTCCGCGAGGTCGAAGCGGAGCGGCGCGTAGGGGCCGTCGAACAGCGGCAGGCCGCCGCCGAGGACCACGGGGTACCGCTTGAGCACGATCTCGTCGATCTCGCTGACGAGCGCCGCGGCGAGCTTCCCGCCGCCGCAGAGCCAGATGCCTTGGCCTTCTTGCTCTTTGAGTTCCCGCACGACCTTGAGGGCGTCACTGGCGACGAAGGTGACGTCGGGTGCGAGCGCCGGGTCCAGGGTCGAGGAGAACACGTACTGCTTGAGGTGCGAGTAGGGACTGGGGTTCCCGGACTCCAACCCGGGCAGGTAGGTCCCGCGCCCCATGAGAACGGTGTCGTACAGGAGATTCGGCGAGTCGGCCAGCCCCAGCGGCTCCCTGAGGAACGTAGGGATGGTCTCGGGCCGGAGCTCGTTGATGAACGCCGAGACGTCCGGCTCGACGGGGAGCTGGTCGTACTCCCCTCCAGGACCGGCGATGTAGCCGTCGATGGTGGCGCCGATGTAGTAGGTCAGCTTGCGCATATACACTCCGTTTGAAGTACTATGAATGAAGTGGTTTGAAGTTACCACTACACTCGAAGTGGTGTCAACCCAGGATCGGAGTGCCATGCGCCAGAACCCCGAACGACGGACCGCCCTCGTCGACGCCGCCATCGAGGTCCTCGCCGACCAGGGGGCCCGCGGGCTCACGTTCCGCGCCGTCGACCAGCGCGCGGACGTACCCGTAGGCACGGCCTCGAACTACTTCCCCAACCGCGACGCGCTCCTGACGCAGGCCGGCCGCCGCGTCTTCGAGCGCCTCGACCCCGGCCCCGAGGTCATCGGCGAAGCGGCCGCCCTCCCCCGCACCCGCGCGTCCGTCGACCGCCTCATGCACGAGATGGTCGCCCGCATCACGGCCTTCCCCTCAGGCCACCTCGCGATGCTCGAACTCCGCCTCGAATCCACCCGCCGCCCCGACCTCCGCGCCGTCCTCACCGAGCAGATCCGCGCGAACCTCCAGGACAACATCGACTTCCACCTCGACTCCAGGATGCCCGGCGACGCCGACTCGGTCGTCCACCTCTACCTGGCCCTCAACTGGCTCATCGTCGAGCGCCTCACCCTGCCCGACCTCTTCGACGACAAGCGAACCGACGCCCTGATCACGTCCCTTGTGGCACAGCTCGTCCCGCCGCAATAGCCAGCACGAACCGCCGACACACGTGCACCCGCGAGAACTCGGCCCGCATCGCCGCCTCGTCCTCGGCTCCGCCATCACCGGCTTGCTGCGGTGCACCGCGTCGAAGTACGACGTCCCCAGAAAGGCCAGCGCCCGGCACCGCAGCCACAAGGTCTCATCCTCCGGCAGGTACTCGCGAATCCGCGAACCCATGCCCCCGATGCTGCTCCCCTGCGAACCCCAAGGCGACGGGGTTACCCCCGAGGTCGGGCATGTGCTGCAACAAGATCGAAGGAGGCGGGCCAGGCTCCCTCCGGCGGTGGGCCCGCAGGCGCAGGACGAGGCCGCGGAAGCCGTGGCGGAGGAAGAAGATGGATCGGCGCCGCAGGAGGGTGCTGCGGCCCGGGGGGAAGAGGCGGAACAGGCCGAGGTCGGTGAGGCGCGGGGTGGTGCTCATGTCGGTCCTTGCGTGCTATGCGGTTCACTCCCGAAGTGGATGGGTTCCACTGTCGCAAACAGAGGAGACCGCAGCAACGGCGAAGCGCTCAACATGACTTCAGGCGCGGTGAACGACCAGTTCAGGAGCACCGCGCATTCAGCGCGGTTGAACGGGCGTTTCCCGATTCGCGGCCGCCGAGTGCGTTCAGGCCGCCGGATTCCAGTCGAGCGTCACCGGCCCGCGGTTCTCCGCGAGGCGGGCGAAGGCGCGGACGAGGCCGGTCTCGCGCGAGGCCTTCCAGATCAGCGCGGACTCGATGAGCGGTGCGCCTTCCAAAGGCACGTAGGCGATCCCGGGGTGCTGGTTGAACTGCGCGAACTGGGTGATGATCGGCCCGATGCCCTTGCCGGAGGCGACGAGCGCGAGACCGGCCTGGAGGGAGTCGATGCGGATCCGGTCCCCGACGGGCCTGCCCGACGGGGTCTCCTGCGGTACGAAGTGGTTGACCCAGTAGTCGAGGCCCTCCGCGGTGGAGAGCAGGACGGGGTGGTCGGCGAGGTCCTCGTACGTCGCGACGCCCCGCTTCGCGATCGGATGGCCCTCGGGCACCGCCATGAGCAACCGCTCGCGCACCACCACCGGACCCACGACCAGGCCCGGTTCCTCGACCGGCAGGAGCGTCGCGAGCACGTCGACCCGGTCGTCGCGCAGCGGCCGCAGGTGGTCGACGATCTCCGACTCGACCGCCATCCGCACGCTCGACTCCGGGTTGCCCGCCTCGAAGGCCCGCGAGAGCTCGGCAAGGTGGCGCCCGTTCGCGGTCCCGAGGAACCCCAGCCGCAGCTCCCCGCCGATCCCCTTGGCGGCCTGCGCCGCGAGCTGCACGGCCTCCTCGACCGCCTGCTGCGCCGGCGCCAGGTCGCGCCGCAACTGCTCCCCCAGCGCCGTCGGCACCACCCCGCGCGTCGTCCGCTCGAACAGCGCCCCGCCGATCCGCCGCTCGGTCTTCTGAATGAGCTGCGTGACCCGCGCCGGCGAGATCCGCAACCGCTTCGCCGTCCGCCCGAAGTGCAGCTCCTCGCACAGCGCGAGGAACGTCTCGATCTCCTGGCGCTCCACCGGCCCTCACCCTTCACTCCAGCTGAAGAATCCCTTCAGCATTCCTGAAGACCGATTATCTACGACCCCCGCACCACATCCCAACGGGTACAACCCGCCCCGCAGGGGGCACACGCCGACGCCTGTCACCGCCCCGAAACTCCACGAACGGTGGAGGGCAACGCCTTTGGACGGTGCCCTCCACCGTTCTCTCAGCTCCTCAAGCGAACATCCAGAGAACGAGGTCCCGCCCTGCTCGACTCCTCGAACGCGGCCTGCTTGAAGCGGGGTATAGGGCCGCCCCACCTAGGCGGCCCCGCTTGGGGAGAAACGGGTGATCTGCCCGGCGTCCGCGAAGGCTTCATGCGCCAGCGCGAGCGATGCGATCCAGACCTCGATCGACGCGTGCAAGGGCACCCATCGAGTCGCGGCGATCCCAAACGCGCCATCGGGCCCGATCATGAACCCGTAGGGTACGGCGGTGGTCGAAGGGCCGATCTCGATCAGCCACTCGCCGGTCTCAGCGCGCGCCAGGCCGACGGCATCGAAGTACTTGGGGGCCACCGTCGTAGAACGGTCCCGGCGGCAGGACGAGACCACCCCACAATCGCTGGAACTCAAGTCCCCGATCAACGACTCCCGAAGGAACACCAGTGTTGACCCAAACCTCTCTGTCAAGCCGCCGGGGCTCGGTCCGCACCCCAAATGAATGGACGAAGCGTCGCGCTCTCGGTGCCAGCCGGTCGAGCACCTCATCATCTGATCGAACATCCATGGACGACGCTCTACGACTGGTTCGGAAGTCCGAATATTGATCCCATCCAGACACGGAGCATGGCAATGCTGCCGTACTAGGCCGTGAGCGCTAGGGACCCATCACAAGAAGATCCTGTATAAAATTTCACGGATGAGCCGACTCCCTCGGTACAACGCCTCATCCCTTCGTCAAACCAGTCACAACGACGCCCTGCCCTGGCTCGATCGCCTGGTCACTCTGGTTCGAATCTCATCAGATGGTCAAGTCACACAGGCGACTACGGACCAAGACAAGCGAACGATGATCAGCTCGGCGGGCGATCAGGACCTCCTTCTCGCTGCCTGGCCGGGCCAGTATCGCCAGGATGTCTTCGCAGTGGATGACCTAGCCGCCGCTCGTCTATCGCTTGGGCTGCCACGGCATCAGCGAAGGCCCGATGCCATCGCGCCCAACGTGGCAGAGTTCAGGTACTCGCCTCCTGAACTCGCTGACCGACTTTGGCGTCGAATCGCAGCTGTTCCCGACCTGTCCCCGGTGGGGCACCAAGAGCTCGCTCGCCAATCCACGAAGAACGCCTGGCTAACCGAGCACGTCTCTGACTTGATTCAGCGCGAGGACCTCGATCACGAAGCACGCAGACTAATCCTCGCAAATGCTTCCGCGCAGCATGCGGGGGTGTTGATCGCAAACGAAACCTGTTCAACGGTCGAAGCACGCACGATGGTCGATCGATACCCCGACGATGCTGACGTGCTCGAAGCAGCGCTACAACGCAGGGATTTGAGCGTCGAAATCCGAGAGCGGCTCCGCAATCTCACCTACGACGAGGCCGCACGACTCTGGCAAGAGAGCCGATCCTGGAGCGGTCGCGAGCGCCCTCGCCTCACATCGGCGCTGGTCCCCGCACTGCTCGAATCCGCACCGGTAGCCCCCGAACCGAATGTCGGCTTCGGGCCAGAACGCCGGCACGATCGACTACTGCTGTTGAGGACCGTGCTCACAGCTCTCGCGCCCGCAGATCGAACAGCGATTCTGAGAGAGTCCCTGCCGGGCAGTGTCGTGCAGCAGGCAATCCTTGAAGGTGACGAGATCTCTGACGAGGATCTCGCTGCTTGCCTCCCGACCATCACCCAGCGGATGACAGAGGTCCCGACCGATGGAGTTCCAGCAATCGCCAGGTACTTGGTGCGGTTTCCCCGACTGCTTTCGATCGCCGAGAATCAAGTGTGCGCCGCAGCAGAAACGCTGATGTCAGATGGCTGGGACCCCGTAGTGGCAGCTCGTGCCGGGCGATGGAAAGAGCTCAAGGCAATCGCTGATGCAACAACGTCGAGAGAACTGTTCAGCGCGCTGAGTGACGCGGTGACATTCGACCACATGGACTCTCACTCGGATGTCGCACGGTGGAGGGAGCCCGCGAGATACGCGCTCCTCGACACACTGGTGAACCGATCCACTGTGTCGATTTCGCTGCATCGAAGTCTCCTCAAACGATTGTCAAAGGCACATGTTGAGGAGGTAGTACAGGCCGCATCTCAGCGTAGTCGGATCAGCCGTCTCGCTCGGGAGGAGCTGGAGATCCGACGGCACTCCGCGCCCGGGACTCAAAGCAGCCCCGCTCAGGATCATCCTGCACTCCCCACGGATGAACAGCTTAGTACTGAGCCAAACCCTAGCGCTGCACTAGAACGTCTGCTCAAGAGCCGCAGGCATCATCAGGATCGCGCGCTGAAGCATGCGCTCAGTTCAACCTTCATGACGGACGAGTTGGCTTGGACGCTGCCAGTCAAGGAACTTGAGGAGCATCCGGTTTACGGCCCCAGGCTCGCGGCAAAGGTGGCCGAACTTTGCGGTGCCTCCCCCTCGCGATGGCAAGTCTTCGCAGAATTGTATTCACGATCCACCCAGTTCCTAGCAAAGAACCTGTTCAAACGGATTCTCGAAACTGAGTAATGGTCAAACTCCGCAACATCATGGCGACCTAAACTCCTCGACCACGTAGCCTGATGCCTCACTTGGTCAGAATCCCAACGGGTGCTTGGGCAACCAGTCACGGTGGCGGTCGCGCAGCGCGTCTCGTTCTGCGGTCGTCGGGGCGAGGACGTCCATGCCGCCGTCGTACGGGTGGAACAGCCAGCGCAGATTCGGGTCGGTGATGGTGACGCCTGCTTCCGCATCGTCGGCGACCCGGCGCAGCAGCCCGTCGAGTGCGCCCGGTTCCCATTCGTGCTGGGCAAGGTGCAGATGCGCGTAAGACTCGAAGCCCGGCTCGTCCTCGACTATTGCGGTTCGCCAGGGCTCGTCCTCACCACTCCAGTCGGGCGAGGAAGTGTAGACCGTGGTCATGAGATAGATCGGGCCGTTGAACAGCTCGTCCATGACCGTGTTGCAGCGGCCGAGCGCGGTCGCGTATTCGTGGTCGGCCTCGGGATACCGCTTCGATTCGGGCAGGCTGTGGAACCGAACCCACTGGTTCCGGTACTCGGTCTTGAGCTGGTCGGGAAGGCATGGGTGGGCCTTCGGCCAGCGCTGGTTCCACAGTTCTGTCAGCCGTTCATGCACATGTCTCAGGCTAGCCATGTCAGAAACGGTCGCAGCGGACCGCACGAGTGGGGTGCTGGTCATGGGTTTGCAGGTCTCGACTCGACCTCCGCGCCGAGGAAGTCCCCCGTCGCCGAATGCGTGTTCCTGTCGAGAACGGCCACGCCTGGTCCCGCTGAAGCGACATGCCCTTGGGCTGGTCGATCGGTCGATCGTGGAGTTATTGCCTGGGGTTGAGCATGTGGTGGTAGGCCGGGAGCATAGAGGTTTCCAGGAACTCGTCTGCCTCGATGAGGCTGCGGAGTTCGGGAGGCCCGTAGATCTTGGTGCCCCAGAGGTCCCAGTCGGTGTAGATCAGCCAGGACTCGTCTGCGGGCCAGAGGTTCGAGGGACTGGAGACGACCGGAAGGGACTCCAGCGCTTCCAGGTCGGCAAGGCGCCCTTTGAAGACGACGTCCGGCTCGTGGATCACCGCCTCGGTCCAGTGCGCGAAGACCACCGTTTCCGGTCCTGCGAAGCGTCTGAGGGCCTCGGCCAGGGCGTGGAACGAGTGCTGGTCGAGGTGCCCTTCAGCCGGGGCCTGGATCGGTGGGTTCGAACCGGCCAGGTCGACGGATGGGAAGCAGTGGCGGGAGGGGATCGGGTAGATCCTGTCGTGATCGAGGCGAACGATCCTATCTCCCGCTCGATCGGCCAGTTCCCGCCAGCGCAGCCGTCTCCATCCTGATCCGGGGTCGGTGTCCCAGCCAGGGCTGGGTTTGCGGGGTGCTTCCTTCTCAGAGCAGGTTCGTTCGTACATCGCGTGGATGATCCAGAGTCCGGCCGATCCGGGGTCCAGGTCGAATCCGCAGAAGTCGCCGACACCGTTCTCATAGAGCCACAGCAGTTCCGTACCGTCGGTCCGCGACCATGGACCGGGTCGGGCCTCCGTTCGCCTCACGGCTGCGCCTCCAGGGCGTGCTCGCACAAGTCGAATCTGCCAGCGCCATCTGCCTGCTGCGCGAGCACGCCGTGTGCGGTCAGCTCGGCGTTCGATTCCTCGACTGTCACCAGGACTTCGAAGGCCACGCGGATGCTTGAGTTGCCCCACCATTCGAGCCGTGCTGCAAGCGGTTCCTCCACGGAGGAAGTCTCGCACCCGGCACTAGGCTGTGTCCATGGACAAGGCAGTCGCCATGCGCGCCCGGCTGGTCGAGCAGGTCCGGCAGATGCTGCAACGGGCCGGCATGTACGCCGTCCACGATCAGGACTTCGAGTTCCTGTGCTGGATGCGCCTGGGTGATCTGCGCTTCCTGGACGACCTGCCCGAGCCCACCAGGGATGAACTCGGACTCTCGGACAAGCACGGGCCGTGCGGCATCCCCGGGCCGTTCCGGGAGGCCTTCGGCAAGGAGCACCGCTACTACAGCGAGGTCGCCTCGGTCTACGCCGAGATCTTCCACCGCTACGGATACCTCACCCCGGACCGGCTGGTCCCCGACGAGGAGTGGCCCGGTCTGCTCGCCGCCGCCGACTCGGCGTACCGCGATGCCGATACCCGGTTGAGCGACGTCGTCGAGGCCCTCGGACCGCCGAGCTTCAAGATCGGCAGGTACCTCCTCTGCTACGGACCGGAGAACGGTACCGGCTGGGTGTTCTTCGACGGCTTCACCTACCACCCCGACGAGCACGGCGCTCCGCAAGAAGTCTTCACCGGCTACCCCGCTGACCCGATCCTGCGCAGCGTCCGCCTCCCCGGACCCGACTTCGAAGCAGGCCTGCGGCTCACCCCGCTCGGCGCCGCCCTACACCGAAGCCAAGCAGCATCAGTCTTCTGAGTATCTCTGCGCTGGATCAGGTCGCTCACCACAGGCGCCCGTGAACCCTGCGGGGGAACGGATTCGGAACCGTGTGCTCTCGGTACTCGGCGTCCAAGCCGGCGACCTCACGGCGCAACTCGGCGCGAGCACGGCCAGGCACCACCTGAAGGACATGTTCAAGCACCTCGCGGGCTAGCGACACATCATCGAGCGCACATCCCTGACAGTTGCAGACGTCGGCTTCCTGCGACAGCGGTCGGCACCTTGGAACGTCTAGGAACTCGCGGTACCGGTCCAGCGCTCGCGCTGTCGCTCCCGGATAGAGGTAGTAGTCCTTGTCGGCGATCTCCACCAGATGCACCGCCCAAGCGGTCTGGTCGGAGAGCCCGCGAATCTTCAGCGGGGGAACCTGTCGGCCGCAGTCGTACAACGCAGCCTCAGCGCGCAACGCGCCCGGACTCCTACGCGGCATTAGCCTTTCGAATGTCGTGCATAGAGAGATCATCCCACGGTCGCGATCACCGAAACTTGCGTGGTCAGCGCAGACCGGATAGAAAGTCACCGAAACCGGTAGCGATCGTCCTCGGCATGCGGTCTTCGTCGATGTAGGCCACGGTCGGCTCGCCGTCTCCAGCGGTCCGAGAGTAGTCGAGCATGACCGTGTCATGCCCTCCCGAGGGACATACGGCGAACACCACACCGATATTCGGGTAGCCCCACTCCTCGATCAAGTACCGGCTACCGCCCACCACAGCATCGAGACCGCGGGTTCCACCGACCCCCAGCAGCGCCTGCACCTCGAAATGATCGTCCGCCCACGAAGTCGGGAGCGATGTGTCGAATCGGCACTTCCGAAGCGTCCCTCCGTTTCGAATCCGCAGCATTGCCAGATAGTCCGCCGGCAGTCGCACACCGAGCGAACGCTCCGCAATCTCGACCATGCCGGGCAGCAGCCTCGGGCCGGTCCAGTCGTCGTAGTCAAATGCCGCATCAGCCACCGCTGGAGCCCCAGAAGGCCACCCAGCGGTGGCCGGACTCGTCGCTCATCAGGACGAAGCGACCACTGTCGGAATCGACCATGTCCCAGACTTCCCGACCTTCCTCCAGCGCATGCTTCCAGTCAGCGACGGACGGCTCCGCCGTACCAAAGATCACGAGTGACTCCTGCTCGCTCAACGCCAGCACCTGACCCTGGTCGATCTCGTCGAGGCCGATCCCGGACACGATCTCCCGCATATCGACGATCGAGTGCGCTCCCGGATAGTCGTTGCCGTAGATCGACTCCTCCCACTCGCCGAGGCTCTGGGGCTTCGGCCCCTTCCTCGCCTCGTCCTCCGGGCGCCAATACCAGTCTCCGGTCTCGAAGGACCGCTCGCGCAGCCCGATGAACGTCGCCTCGACAGAGCCGTCAAGCTCGACCAGATAGCTCCAACCTGAAGCGCCCATTGACGCACCACCCACCATTCCGAATTCTCAGGGGTTGACGCACTCATCGGAAAGTGCCGGTGCAACCTATCGCAAGGGTCCGACACGGCCCTCGGATCACCGACCCGCGCCTCAGAGAGGCAAGCGCGACCGAGCCGCGCACGGGTACAGCGGTAGGGTCTTCGGCATGCGTTTGTTGGTGGCACGGTGCCAGGTTGATTACACGGGGCGGCTTTCGGCCCATTTGCCCATGGCTACCCGCTTGATCATTTGGAAGGCGGACGGCAGTGTGCTGGTCCATGCGGACGGGGGGTCGTACAAGCCGCTGAACTGGATGACGCCTCCGTGCTCGGTGGTCGAGGGGGAGACCGAGTGGACCGTGACGTCGAAGAAGACCGGGGACCAGCTGAAGATCACGATCGAGGAAGTGCTGCACGACTCCAGCCATGAGCTGGGGGTGGACCCGGGGTTGCAGAAGGACGGGGTCGAGGCGCACCTTCAGGAGCTGCTGGCGGCGGACACGGCGCCGCTGGGGAAGGGGTGGAGCCTGGTGCGGCGGGAGTACCCGACCGCGATCGGGCCGGTGGACCTCATGTGCCGCAACGCGGACGGGAAGCACGTCGCGGTGGAGATCAAGCGGCAGGGCGGGATCGACGGGGTCGAGCAGCTGACGCGGTACCTGGAGCTGCTCAACCGCGACCCGCTGCTGGCGCCGGTGGACGGGGTCTTCGCGGCGCAGGCGATCAAGCCGCAGGCGCGGGTCCTGGCGGAGGACCGCGGGATCCGGTGCGTGGTGCTGGACTACGACGACCTCAGAGGGGCCGTGGACGAGAGCCAGCCCCGGCTGTTCTAGCGAAAAGGCAAGGGCCGCAGCGAAATCGCTGCGGCCCTCGGTCGTTCGAGAGGGATTACTCCATGTTCTCGAGCTCGGACTCCCAGTCCTCGTAGTCGCCGCACTCGTCTTCGGTGAGGCCGGCGTCCTCGCAGGCCTGCTGCCATTCCTCATCGAGGTACTCGTCCGCCGCCTGGACGAACACGATGTTGATGATGATGCTGGCGGCCACGGCGAGGATGCCGAGCACGAGGCCGACGCCACCGGTGCCCTTGCCCTTGCCGCCGCGCTTGCCGGCGACGACGAGCGCGATGATGCCGAAGATGATGGCCAGGATGCCGAGGGGCAGGCCGGTGAAGATGTTGGCGACCGGGATCAGGCCCAGGATCAGGCCGATGATGCCGAGCACGAGGGCGGTGACTCCGAAGCCGTTGCCCTGCTTGATGGGAGGCTGGGCAGGGGGGACGGGCGCCGGGGCAGGCGGGTAAGCCACGGGGGACTCCTAAAGTTCTCGTTCATTGAGTGGGCGGAACTGCGCTGATTGTAGGGGGTCGGCGCAAGCGGAACTCATTCGCATACCGGGGTGAACCGGAGATACCGCTGAGCTTGACCGCATGGACCAGGACGATCACTTTGCGTGATTGTCCTGTATGCACTTACGCATTGCGTTGTTCATTGCACTTTCCGCAGTCTCAGGATAGCGGAGTCCCAATCGGCCTTGGCCCAACGGAGCGGCAGGCCGAGGGCGTTGAGCGTTGCGCCCCAGTAGGTCTCGCCGGTGTCCTCGTCGGTCCAGCGCGAGTCGGCGTCGATCCCGAAGGGGCGCAGCGGTGCGAGCGGGCGGTTGCAGTGCCAGGGGGTCTTGAAGGCGAGCACCGCGATCTGGTCGCCGCGGACGTACTGGACGCCGGTGAGCGGGTCCGACTCCGGGTCGCCGAGGCGGTGCTGGACGCCGTGCTGGACGACCGGCCGCAGTCGCTTGTAGAGGGAGATGTGCTCGGCGGCCTCGTCGAGTTCCGCCTCGGACCACTCGGAGAGGTCGCCGCCCACCGCGAGCACGCCGGCGCTCGCGACCTGGAAGCGGAAGCGCAAAGACGTGGTCCGGTGGTTGAAGCCGCTCGGCTCGTCGGTGACCCACGCGCCCATCGCGCGCGCCGGGTACGCCTGGCTGAACCCGTACTGGATGTTGACGCGGTCGCCCGCGTCGGTGTTGTCGGAGGTCCACACCTGGTCGACGTAGCGGAGGATCCCCGGGTCGACGCGGGCCGCGCCGCCGGCGCAGCCTTCGATGCGGACGTCAGGGTGATTGCGGCGCAGGCGATCTTTCAGCGCGTAGACCGCTTCGACGTGCTCGAAGTAGGCGCGGTCGGGGTCGTCGTCGCCGGCGCGGCCGACCTCGGTGAAGGGCCGGTTGTGGTCCCACTTGACGAAGTCGATCGCGTTGTCGCCCAGCAGCTTGTCGAGCCACCCGAAGGCCCAGTCGGCGACCTCGGGCCGCCCGTAGTCGAGGACCATCTGCTGGCGCAGCTGCGTGCGCTCGCGCCCGGCCTGGCTGTGGACCCAGTCCGGGTGGGCGCGGTAGAGGTCGGAGTCGGGGTTGACCATCTCCGGCTCGACCCAGATGCCGAACTTCATGCCCGCCTTGTGAACGGCGTCGATGAGCGGCCCGAGGCCGTTGGGGAACCGGTCGGGGTTGTGCCACCAGTCGCCCAGGCCCGCATCGTCAGAGAGCCGCCGCCCGAACCAGCCGTCGTCCACGACGAACTGCTCGCAGCCGACGCGCGCGGCGAGGTCGACGAGCGGGAGCTGCTTCTCCTCGGACACCTCGAAGAACACGGCCTCCCACGAGTTGAAGAGCACCGGCGCGTCCTCCTCGGCCGTGGGGAGCACGTGGCGGCGCAGGTGCTCGTGCCAGGCGCGCGATGCCCCGCCGAAGCCCTCATCGCTGCACAGCCCCGAGTAGACCGGGGTCGTCCACGTCTCGCCGGGCCGCAGCGTCCAGCGCAGCCCCTCCTGGCCCGCGCCGCCGGTGACGGAGACGCGGCCCTGGGCCGAGCGGCGGATCTGGACCCGCCACGAACCCGACCACGCGAGGTTCGCGGAATACACCGTTCCGGTGGTCTCGGTGGCGGTCCCGTCGTCCACGGCGATCCACGGGTTCGCCTGGTGGCTCGTATTGCCGCGCCGCGAGCCGAGCACGGTCTCGCCGACCGCGAGCGGGACGCGCCGCAGCTGCCACTCCCCCGCCCACTCGCCCGAGAGGTGCGAGAGCCGGTAGTCGGCCCAGTGCGGGAGCGTCCATGCGGCCGAGTCGAAGCGCGTGACCTCAACGGCCGCACCGGCTTCGATCGAGGCCCAGCGGTCGAGGACCCCGGTGTCCCACAGCCGGTAGTGCAGGGTCAGGACCAGGTCCCGGTCGGTGAAGCTGAGCGCGAGGGCGTCGCCGTCGATCTCGTGGTCGCGGTAGTGCCAGTCGAAGCCCTTGGCGCCGTCCGGGTGCCGCAGCTGGAGCGAGGGGGTCGCGAACTGGGGGCCGAGTTCGCCGAGCAGCTCGGCGCCGGTGTGGAGGCGGTCGTCGAACGAGTACCCCTCGCGCCACTCGCGCGTCAGCGCGGGCACGGCCCCCTCGGGGATCGCGGGGCCCCAGTGCAGCTGGCGGGGCAGCCCGTCGCCGACGCCGACGACGTAGGAGAGGCCGGCCCCGGACAGGTGCCAGGTGAGGGCGGCTTCGTCGAAGCGGATGGACATGCAGGCTCCTCTGAGAGTGGATCGGGACCAGTGTGCACGGGCCCCGCCGCGTCGGCAAGCGGTATCCCCGCCCGTGGACGGAGAGAATTGACCGATCTTTCATGCTTCGGCAACTGCGGCGTCACCGCCGCGGGCCCGCCGCGGGGGTGAACGAGCACGTGGGAGCGGCATGCAAGACTATTGGCATGCTTCACGCGGTGGTCCCCGCAGGCGGTTCCGGAACCCGGCTCTGGCCCCTGTCTCGCGCTCAGCGGCCGAAGTTCCTCCTGCCTCTGACAGGAACGGACTCGTCGCTGCTCCAGTCGACCGTGGAGAGGGTGCGGCTGCTGTCGCGCCCCGACCACGTCTACGTCGTCACCGGCGCCGCGCACGCGGTCGACGTGGCCCGGCAGCTCCCGGAGGTGCCCGGCGACAACATCCTGGTCGAGCCCTCGCCGCGCGACTCGGCGGCCGCGATCAGCCTCGCCGCCGCCGTCATCGCCGAGCGGGATCCGACCGCGGTCATGGGCGCCTTCGCCGCCGACCACCTGGTCCCCGACGGCGAGGCGTTCGCCAAGACCGTCGAGCGCGCCATGGAGCTGGCCGAGACCGGCCTGCTCATGACGATCGGCATCAACCCGACCGGCCCGGACACCGGCATGGGCTACCTGCGCCTCGGCGCGCCCGTCGGCCCCGGCTACCAGCTGGAGGCGTTCGTCGAGAAGCCCGACCAGGTCTCGGCCGTCGAGTACGTCTCGGCCGGGAACTACCTGTGGAACGCCGGCATGTTCGTGTGGCGCGTCGACGTGTTCCTCGGCGAGCTCGCCCGCCACCGCCCGGCCCTGCACGACGCCGTGCGCACCCTCGCCCGCGCCTGGGACTCCACCGGCCGCGAGGCCCTGTTCTCGCAGCTGTGGCCGACGCTGGAGAAGATCTCGATCGACTACGCCGTCATGGAGCCCGCGGCCGCCGCCGGGCGCGTCGGCGTCGTCCCCGGCGACTTCGACTGGCACGACGTCGGCGACTACAACACGCTCGGACAGGTCCTCAAGGCCGCTGACAAGGTCGGCAACGTCGTCGTCGAGCCCCGCGGCTCCGGCCACGCCCTGCTGACCGAGTCGAAGCGGAACGTCGTGGTCCCGGCGAGCGGGCGCCTGGTCGCCACCGTCGGCGTCGACGACCTCATCATCGTGGACACCCCCGACGCGCTCCTGGTGTGCCCCAGGGACCGCGCGCAGGAAGTGAAGGGCCTGGTCGAGGAGCTGAAGCAGTCCCAGCGGAACGACCTGGTCTGATGCCGCCGGTGCAGCTCGGGCCGCGCGCCCGCACGTTCCTCGCCGCCGCCTTCCTGGTGCTCGCGGTCGCCGTCATCGCGGTCGCGGTGTCCCAGTGGCGGTTCGGCGCCGGGCTCGACCCGCGCGACGACACGTTCAGCCGCGCCGCCGGCATCGGGTTCACCGACGAGGCGCGGAGCACGCTCTTCTCAGTGCTTCCGGTGGCGCTTCCGGCGCTCGCCGCGCTCCTGGCTCCGGCGACGAAACCCGGACGGGTGATCGGGAGCCTGACCCGTCTCGTCTACCTCTCCTATCTCGTTATCGGAGTGCTGCTGACGTTGTCGGCGGCGCGATACGGATTCGACGACGCCGGGCAGCTGGCGGAGGAGGGGCAGGTCTACATCGACACTCGGGCGGCGGTCGAGAGGCTGGTGCTCGACGGAGTCTGGCTCGCCTTGGCGGGAATCGGACTCGTGTTCGCCGGAAAGACCCGTTCACGCAAGCGAACCTCCACTGCGGAGGTTGTCAAGCAAGGTCCCCCGCAAGCGTGAGTCTGAGGGGTCCTTCCATCGTTCGGATCACTGTGCGCTATCGTCTGATATCGAACCGTTATCGAATAGCGATGAGCACTCATCGTCCATAGAGATGAGTTAGGCGGCGCGGCCCCATCTTCAGGCCGCCCGCGGGCACCGGACCACACAGGCAGGACTACCGCTCAGCGGGCGAACGGCGCGCCCGCCGCAGGGCCGTACGCGTTTTCAGGGGAGGGGACGCGTCCGCGCCCGGAGTCCGCCTTCCGGTGCCGTGCAAGTGATTGCAAGGGGGGAGCACCGGTTTCCGGTGCGCG
Organism: Glycomyces dulcitolivorans; assembly: GCF_003265355.1. Classification (GTDB taxonomy): domain Bacteria; phylum Actinomycetota; class Actinomycetes; order Mycobacteriales; family Micromonosporaceae; genus Glycomyces; species Glycomyces dulcitolivorans. The sequence continues at coordinate 31,681 of NZ_QFRW01000088.1, forward strand.
AACGAGGAGGCGGACGTATATGGACGGCCGTGACTACTTGGCCGACCTGTTGGGTAACGTTCCGGAGTGGCAGGTTCGCGCATTGTGCGCGCAGACCGACCCGGAGGCGTTCTTCCCCGAGAAGGGGGGCTCCACGCGCGATGCCAAACGCATCTGCGCGCGGTGCGAGGTCAAAGAGAACTGTCTGCAATACGCACTCGACCACGACGAGCGCTTCGGCATCTGGGGCGGGCTCTCGGAGCGGGAGCGCCGCAAGATCAAGCGCCAGGCCCGCGAGGCCGCGCGGCGCCGCCACGAGCGGCTGCCGGTGGTGGTGTGCCTGCCGAGCCCGATGATCAACCCCGCGCTCGCATCGGAGTTCGCCTTCACGGCCGAGACTCCGCACGCGGAGCCGGTCCTGACGGGCGGGTTCCGCAGCGAGGCGCTGATGGACGAACTGGTCGGCCCCCGCAGGGGCGAGTCGGCCGTACCGCGGGCAACGGAGCCCGCGCCCGAACCCCGCGTGCCGGTGGCGGCGTAAGGGACATCCCTACGAGCGGATGAGGGGGCGGGGCCGAACGGTTCCGCCCCTTCGCCTCGTTCAGAACTCCAGGTCCTCCGGCGGGAGGTTGAGCAGGGACGCGAGCTGCTCGGTGAGGACCGACCGCACCAGCGACTCCATGTCGGCCTTGCTCTCGCCGCGCAGCTCGATCGGCCTGCGGTAGAGCACGATCCGCGGCGAGGCCGCCACCGTGCCGGGCTGGGCCGGGTAGAGCTTGGAGAGCGGGACGCCGCGGTCCTCGACGATGTCGGCGTCGTACGTCTGCGACTCGGGCGGGACCTCGTCGACGGCGAACTCGATGTGCCGCAGGTCGGTGAACTTCGAGCCGAGGGTCTCCGCGAGCCGCCGCTCGATCGCGACCACCGACTCCATCACCAGCGCGTCGAACTCCTCGACGGGCGTGCGGCGCAGCGGCAGGGCCCCCGGCGCCAGCGGGCCCCGCATCCCCCGTCCGTGTCGATCTCTGCGCATGGGGCCACCTTAGCGTCCGGGTCGGACGAAACGGGCCCCCGCGAGGCCCCGCGCCGCGAATCCGTCCCCGGCCACTGCTCAGCAACACCGACTTCGACACCGCGAGTGGTAGTTTCGTGGGGTGAGGTCGGATCGGCGTTGCTCCCGGAACGGCTGCCGCCAGCCTGCGGTGGCCACTTTGACATATATCTACTCGGATTCGACCGCTGTGGTCGGGCCGCTCTCGACAGCGAGGGAGCCCCACAGCTACGACCTGTGTGATGCGCACGCCCGGCGCCTCACCGTGCCCCACGGTTGGGAGCTCGTCAGGCACCAGGGCGACTACGCCGTGCCCATGCCCACCGACGACGACCTGGTCGCACTGGCGAACGCCGTGCGCGAGGCCGCCGTCGGCGACCGGCACGAGGCCGATCCCGGCCTCGGCGAGCCGACCGACGCCGCCACGCTGGCGAGCCGCCGCCTCCAGGAGGCCGAACCGGCGCCGCGGCAAGGGCTCCGCGGGCCCGGAATCGGTGCCAGGCGTCACCTCCGGGTGGTGTCCGGCGATGAGGACGGGCAGGGCTAATCTCGTCTGCGGGGGCGGCCCTCCCGCACCGGCGCGGGCGAGCTGCGGAGGTCGACTCCCCCGACAGGCCCCGCACGACCGGAAAGGCGGCATTTACCGTGGCTCCCAAGCTCAGTGAATTCGTGAAGGCCTACGACGTCCGCGGACTCGTCGGTTCGCAGCTCACGTCCTCTGTCTTCGAGGCGATCGGCGCGGCCGCCGTCGCCGTCACCGGTGAGAAGCGGTGGGCCGTCGGCCACGACATGCGCGACTCGGGTCCCGGCTTCGCCGAGGCGTTCGCGCGCGGCGCCACCCGCGCCGGAGCCGACGTCCTCGACGCCGGCCTGTGCTCGACCGACATGGTCTACTTCATCGCCGGCAAGCGCGGCATCGCGGGCGCGATGTTCACCGCCAGCCACAACCCGGCCGAGTACAACGGCCTCAAGATGTGCCTCCCCGGGGCCCGCCCGATCGGTCTCGACACCGGCCTGGCCGACATCCGCGACAAGGCGCAGGCGATCCTCGACGGCGAGACGGCCCCCGAAGCCGAGAAGCCCGGCACGGCGACGCAGGAGGACTTCCTCGCCGCGTACGCCGACTACATCCGCGAACTCGTGGACCTCTCCGGCATCCGCCCGCTCAAGGTCGTCGTCGACGCCGGCAACGGCATGGGCGGGTACACCGTCCCCGCCGTCCTCGGGGACCAGCTCCTCGCGGCCCTCCCCCTCGACATCGACCCGCTGTACTTCGAACTCGACGGGACCTTCCCCAACCACGAGGCGAACCCCCTCGAACCGGCCAACATCGTGGACCTCCAGGCCCGCGTCAAGGAGGTCGGCGCCGACCTCGGCCTGGCCTTCGACGGCGACGCCGACCGCTGCTTCGTCGTGGACGCCGACGGCGAGCCCGTCACCCCCTCGGCGATCACCGCGCTCATCGCCACCCGCGAACTCGCCAAGCACCCCGGCTCCGCCGTGTGCCACAACCTGATCACGTCGAAAGCCGTCCCCGAGATCATCAGCGAGCACGGCGGCCGCCCCCTGCGCACCCGCGTCGGCCACTCGTACATCAAGGCCGTCATGGCCGAAGAGGACGCCGTCTTCGGCGGCGAGCACTCCGGGCACTACTACTTCAAGGAATTCTGGTTCGCCGACACCGGCATGCTCGCCGCCATGCACGTCCTCGCGGCGGTCGGCGGGTCGGACCAGACGCTCGCCGAACTGGCGAAGGACTACGTCCGCTACACCGCCTCCGGCGAGATCAACTCCAAGGTGACCGACCCCCACGCGAAGATCGAAGAGGTCGCCGCCCACTTCGGCGCCCAGGACGGCGTCGAGACCGACCGCCTCGACGGGCTCACCGTCTCCTTCGCAGACGGCTCCTGGGCCAACCTGCGCCCCTCCAACACCGAACCGCTGCTGCGGCTGAACGCCGAAGGCCCCGACACGGCCTCGATGGAACGGCTGCGCGACGACATCCTCCGCATCGTAAGGAACTAGCCCATGCCCGCCACCGCGCCCAAGCCTGTACTCCTCGAACTGCTGCGCTGCCCCGAGCCCCACCACGCCCCGCTCTCGTTCGACCGCGAGACCAACGCGCTCACCTGCTCCGAGTGCGCGAAGGTCTTCCGCGTCGAGGACGGCATCCCGGTGATGCTCCTCGACAGCACCGTGAACGGCAGCGCCGCTCACGACAGCGCGGCGGAGTAGCGACACCGGGCAGGGCTCGGCGGGCGGCACACCGTCCCCGGCAACCGAACCGAACCACGAAAGCCGAACGCGGCCAAGGAGGAACTGCATGGGTCTCGACGACGACGGCATCGCCGGCATCACCGGTGACCGGCTCCCGGACGAGCGCCGCATCGAAGGCGACCTGAGCGAGTCGATCCGACCCGGCGGGGCCCTGTGGGCGCTCGCCTCGGCCGGACCGCAGCTGCGCGAATCGGCCGCGCTCGCCGCCGACGCCGGACTCGCCGCACTCGCCGAGGAAGGCCGCCCGAGGGCGGTCGTCGTCGCGGGCGTCGGCACCGCGGCCCGCACCGGCGACATCCTCGCCACCGTCGCG